>JBLHZD010000333.1:0-4383 GCA_047631095.1 Alphaproteobacteria bacterium | reverse complement strand
AATCTGGTGATATCGAGTTGGTGTATTTGCTTGGCGCGGATGAGTTAGACGCAAACCGGCTGGATAAGGCGTTCGTTGTTTACCAAGGTCATCACGGAGACGCGGGCGCCCACGCGGCGGATGTCATTCTGCCTGGCGCGGCTTACACCGAAAAAGACGGCACATACGTTAATCTGGAAGGCCGCGTTCAAATGGGGCGCCGGGCTGTGTTTCCGCCGGGTGAGGCCAAAGAAGACTGGAGCATTATTCGCGCCTTGTCTGAAAACCTCGGAAAGACGCTCCCTTTTGACAGTCTCGCGGCATTGCGACAAAAGTTGCACGCGACGCATTCACATTTCACACAGCTTGATTCCTGTACGCCCGCCTCATGGGACGCGTTTGGAACGTCCGGTGAAATGTCAGCGGCGCCGTTTACCGCATCGATCGAGAACTTTTACATGACGGACCCCATAAGTCGCGCATCGGAAACGATGGCGGCGTGCACCCGGGAATTCACCGAAAGCGGTGAGGAGGCGACCGGAACCAATGGTTGAGTTTTGGGACATCTATGTTTGGCCGACAATGGTTACGGTCTTTTATATTGTCTGCATTGTTGCGCCATTGTTGGGTGCGGTCGCCTATCTGACCTTGGCGGAACGTAAGGTTATCGGCTGGATGCAGTTGAGAAGGGGCCCCAATGTTGTGGGACCTTTTGGTTTGTTGCAGCCAATGGCCGACGGCATAAAACTCATGTTTAAGGAGACAATCGTCCCCTCTGGCGCAAACCCGATTTTGTTTGTCGCAGCGCCGATGGTGACTTTTGTCCTCAGTTTAATCGCCTGGGCCGTTATTCCGTTTGATTCAGGTATGGTCCTCGCAGACATAAATGTCGGAATTCTCTACCTTTTTGCGATTTCCTCCCTTGGCGTCTATGGCATTATCATGGCGGGATGGTCGTCTAATTCCAAATACGCTTTTTTGGGCGCGCTACGCTCGGCGGCGCAAATGGTGTCTTACGAAGTTTCCATGGGTTTCGTGATCATCACTGTCCTGCTCTATGTTGGATCATTGAACCTTTCGGCGATTGTGGAGGCGCAATCCGGCGGCTTCTGGAATTGGCATTTCTTCGGATTGCTGTTCCCAATGTTCATTATTTTCTTCGTTTCTACATTGGCGGAAACAAACCGAGCGCCCTTTGACCTTCCTGAAGCCGAGGCCGAGCTGGTTTCAGGATACAATGTTGAATATTCGTCCATGACTTTTGCGATGTTCTTTCTGGGTGAATACGCAAACATGATTCTTATGAGCGCGATGACCTCGTTGTTGTTCCTCGGGGGATGGATGGCGCCAATTGATATTGCGCCGTTTACCTGGATCCCGGGGCCTATCTGGTTTGCTGGCAAGATCGCCTTTTGCCTTTTTGTATTCCTTTGGATACGTGCGACATTTCCGCGCTATCGATACGATCAGCTCATGCGATTAGGGTGGAAAGTGTTCCTTCCAATTTCCTTGATTTGGGTTGTCCTAATCGCTGGTTGGGTCGTGATGAGCGCCGATACGGTTGGTGTGTGAAGATGGGTAAAATGACTTTATTTAGTATTGTCGTCCGGTTATTTGGAGGGAATCGCTATGCTTGATCGTACAGCGCGGTCTTTCTTGTTGGTAGAGCTAGTGCAGGGCATGGCTTTGACATTGAAAGCGATGTTTCGCCCGAAACACACCATCAATTATCCTTACGAGAAGGGGCCGTTATCGCCCCGCTTTCGTGGTGAGCACGCATTGCGACGCTATGCGAACGGTGAAGAGCGATGCATTGCCTGCAAACTCTGTGAAGCCGTATGCCCGGCGCAGGCGATTACGATTGAAGCCGAGCCAAGAGAAGATGGCTCCCGGCGTACGACACGCTATGATATCGACATGACCAAATGTATTTATTGCGGCTATTGCCAGGAAGCCTGTCCGGTGGATGCGGTTGTGGAAGGCCCAAATTTTGAATTTGCGACGGAGACACGTGAAGAACTTTTTTATAATAAAGACAAGCTTTTAGCGAACGGAGATCGCTGGGAGTCAGAAATTGCGTCTAACATTGCTTTGGACGCGCCGTATCGGTAAACACAATTCGCGGGTTGGAAGACACCGCTTACCCATTCATTTTGGCGTAAGCGACGAGGGGATTAGATGATCATTCAAGGATTGGCGTTTTACCTGTTTGCGTTCGTGGCGGTGGCTGCGGGCGTTATGGTTATTTCGTCTCGGAATCCGGTTCATTCCGTATTGTTTTTGATTTTGACGTTTTTTAGCGCTGCGGGCCTGTTCGTCTTGATGGGCGCTGAGTTCCTGGCGATGGTGCTGGTCATTGTTTATGTGGGCGCCGTTGCGGTGTTGTTCCTGTTTGTCGTCATGATGTTGGATATTAATTTTGTAGAGATGCGCGAAGGCGTACTGCAGTATTTGCCGATTGGCGCGATGATCGGCGTTGTCTTGCTAGCGGAGCTTATTGTGGTCGGCAGCGGTTGGGTAGTTGAACCTGTTCGGGGTGCATTAGCGGGCGCACCTACGCCGCCAATAGATCAGGTCACCAACACGAACGCATTGGGTCGGTTGGTTTACACCCATTACATATATTTATTCCAAGCGTCGGGAATGGTGTTGTTGGTCGCGATGATTGGCGCAATCGTCTTGACCCTGCGAGACCGAGACGGCGTCCGCAAACAACGTATTTCCGATCAGGTTGCGCGGAAAGCGGAAGACTCGATTGAAATCGTTAATGTAGCTCCGGGGAGCGGCATTTAATGTTGGAAATCGGACTTACCCATTACCTTACGGTTGCGGCGCTGTTGTTTACGCTGGGCCTGTTCGGTATTTTTCTGAATCGGAAAAACATCATCATAATTTTAATGTCTATTGAACTTATGCTGTTGGCGGTAAACATTAATTTCGTCGCGTTCTCTACATATCTTAACGATCTCGTGGGCCAAGTTTTTGCAATGTTCGTGCTGACAGTCGCGGCCGCTGAAGCTGCAATCGGTCTCGCTATTTTGGTGGTTTATTATCGTAATCGAGGCTCCATCGCCGTCGAAGACGTTAATACGATGAAAGGCTAAGGGACGGATGGAAGTAGCCGCCGTATTTTTACCGCTCCTGGGAGCCTTTATCGCTGGATTTTTCGGTAAGGTAATCCATGATCGTGGTGCGGAATTGGTAACATGCGCGTGCATGGTTCTGTCTGCGTTGATTTCATATTACCTGTTCTACGATGTGGCTTTGAGCAGCCAGCCGCGTACGGTGCAATTACTGTCCTGGGTCGCGTCAGGCGACCTGTCTTTCGCATGGGCGTTGAAGGTTGATACCTTGACGGCGGTCATGCTGATGGTCGTAACGACGGTGTCCGCCGTCGTGCATATGTACTCCATCGGCTATATGAGCCACGACAAATCAATTCCCCGTTTTTTCGCCTATCTCAGCCTATTCACCTTCTTCATGTTGATGTTGGTGACAGCGGAAAATCTGGTGCAGATGTTCTTCGGTTGGGAAGGCGTCGGGCTGTGTTCGTACCTGCTTATCGGGTTCTGGTTTGATAAACCGTCTGCGAATGCGGCCGCCATCAAGGCGTTTCTTGTAAACAGAGTCGGGGATATTGGGTTTGCGCTCGGTATATTTGGCGTTTACGTCCTGTTTGGCACTGTTTCTTTCGATGAAATATTCGCCGCCGCGCCATCGATGTCCGGCGCCACGCTGGAATTCCTCGGGACCGAGTATCACGCGCTCACCGTGCTTTGTTTGCTGTTGTTTCTGGGCGCCATGGGTAAATCGGCGCAGTTGGGGCTTCACACCTGGTTGCCAGACGCGATGGAAGGCCCAACCCCGGTATCGGCGTTGATCCATGCCGCGACGATGGTGACGGCTGGCGTCTTTATGGTTTGCCGTCTGTCCCCGCTTTTCGAGCAGTCGGAAACGGCTTTGATGGTTGTGACGGTGGTCGGCGCCTCGACAGCCTTCTTTGCGGCGACAGTCGGGCTAACCCAAAACGATATCAAGCGGGTTATTGCCTACTCAACCTGTTCGCAGCTTGGTTATATGTTTTTCGCCGCTGGCGTATCGGCCTATCCAGCGGCCATGTTCCATTTGATGACGCACGCTTTTTTCAAGGCGCTGCTTTTCCTGGGCTCGGGGTCGGTAATTCACGCGATGTCCGATGAGCAAGACATGCGGAAAATGGGTGGGTTATATAAGCTTATTCCGGTCACCTACGCTTTGATGTGGATTGGCAGTCTTGCACTGGCTGGGGTTGGTATTCCGGGTACATTGATCGGGTTCGCGGGTTTCTTCTCCAAGGACGCCATTATTGAATCAGCTTATGCAGCGCATACAGCCGTTGGCGGCTACGCGTTTTGGCTCGGCATC
>JBLHZD010000332.1:0-4412 GCA_047631095.1 Alphaproteobacteria bacterium | reverse complement strand
GTCGGTTCCCGCCAGACACGGTCGCCGAGATCGGTCGTGTTGTTGTCGATATGGCCGAAAATGCGTTCGATCAGGTCGCTGTCGCTCAATAATTCAGTCATAAGCTCGCCCCTTTCGCCGAATTTTTATTGGGCATCTTTATATCTAGAGGAAACACCCTTGTCCAAGATGTGCGCCAGCCAACCAACCCCAGCGCGCCAGGAAAGTGGCCATAAGCCTTCACTAAAACATTGGACCTATATGCCGATGTCGTTGGCATGGAGGTGAATATTAACCTCGTGGCCGATTGAGCCGGCCTCATTCCCATGCTGGCCAACATTTTTATAGAAATTAGAGGCCGCCATTACGGTGATCGTATCCACCCCAGGCTGAAAAATATGAATGTAAAGGGCTCCTTCTAATTATTAACGAAGAAACCACCCGTCAAATTTAATGTCCGATCTCGAAGCCCGAAGCGGCCGTCGAACATGAGGGTTTTGGAAGGCCGGTTTTGATTCAAGGCGGAAATGGGCCGTCTATCAGCGAGGGCATATTACTCTTGGAAATAGCGCCTTAAACTTCATCGACCGGCGGCGCGGTAAGGCGACAGGTCAAGTTTTGGATCCCGCCCCGCGACAAGGTCAGCAATGATGCGGCCGGTGACCGGCCCCATGGTCAAGCCCAAATGACTATGCCCGAAGGCAAGAAAGGCGTTGGCGTAGCGGGGAGAGCGATCGATGACCGGGACGCTGTCGGGCAGCGACGGGCGGTTGCCACTCCAGATGCTCTGTTCAGTTTGGTCCAAATTCGGCACACTATCGGCGGCCAGCTTGACCATATTGCGAATACGCCGGTAGTCCGGCGGCGCATCTAGCTTAGCGTATTCAATACCCGAGGTCAGCCGCAACCCGTCTTCATGGGGGACCAACACAAATTTATCGTCGACCAAATTAATAAATCTACGGATCGGAGTGTCTGGCATGGGCAGCATCACATGATAGCCCCGCTCGGCCTCCAATCTCAATTTTGCGCCCAGCCGCGCCGCCAACCCGCGCGACCACGGCCCCGCCGCCAGGACAATCTTGTCCACCTCTATGACGCCGCTTGTGGTGCGCACACCGGTGACCCTGTTATCCACAATGTCGAAACCCAGCGCTTCTTCGGCGAGGATAGCACCGCCATTAGCCACCAGGGTGTCGGCGAACAAGCCCACCAATCGGCCAGGATTTTTAACCGTGGCAGAATCGGGCGCGTACAGCGCGTGTTTAAAAATCGGCGCCAACCCCGGCTCCAATTGCCGCACTTCATCCCCATTCAATATGTCGAAGGAAAACCCACGCCGCGTCATCATATCCCGTTCGTACTGCGATCCGGCGAAGGACGCGTCGGATTTGTAAACCTTCAAGGCGCCAACATGTTGAACCAGGGACTCCGCACCTACCTCTTTCAACAAAGTAGCGTAGGCGGGCAACACCCCACGAATCAACGCCGCGATGGCCACGCTATGGGCTTCGACCCGGTCCGGCGCCGTGTTACGCAACAACGTCAACAAAAACGGTGCCAGGCGCGGCAGATATCGCCAGCGGATATTCAAGGGGCCGGCAGGGTCCATCAACATTGCTGGCACTTGTTTAATGATACCCGGCGTTGCGGTCGGCAACACCGCCGAGGCGCTGATGGAACACGCGTTGCCGTAAGAGGTCTTGGTCCCCGGTTCCGCAGGGTCTATCAACGTCACCTTATGCCCGTCACGTTGCAAATATAGGGCGCAAGACGCTCCCACGACCCCTCCGCCAATTACCGCAATATCCGCCAAGACGCCCCTCCCCGATGCCAGCATACGCATAATAGTTACGTACCCAGCCTGCATCTTTCAAGGCCTTGCCCGCCAGCGTCAAGGCGGATTTTATCGTCCAAGACGCTTGCGGGTGCCAGGGTCACGCTTTATTTAATCTCCTGGGCGCATTATTTCATCCCTCCCCAACCTACGCGTTATGGAGAGCCAAACCATGAACATCGAAATTGTATCCGTTGCCACCGTCCAGGCCTGGATCGCCGCAGGCGAAGCGGTCATTGTGGATGTACGCGAAGACAACGAATTCGCCCTGGAGCACATCGCCGAAGCCACTTTGGTTCCGTTGTCCAGATTCGACCCAGCCGCCCTACCCCCCAGCGAGGGCAAGCGCTTAGTGTTGCATTGCCGCAGCGGCGTTCGCTGTGGCCACGCCGCTGGTCTCCTGCAGGGAGGCACTCTCGACACAGTGTATCGCATGGAAGGCGGCATTTTGGGATGGAAGCAATTCGGCGGCCCCGTCGTCTCCCACTGACCATTCGTCGGTGCACAGCGAAAACCTGCGACAATTCGACACACACCGCAGCCTCATTAGTCCAAACAAACCTACAAATTAGAATTGACTGTCAGCCCACAAATGTTGATCATTCCCAATGCTTTATAGTTGAAACCGCAAGCTTGTCCGCTCCCTTACAGGAGCGATGGCTGCACGGACGACAGAGTCAGTGAACCTTTATTTACCCATAGCCGAAATGTCGGTGAACATCTTTCTTTTGCTCGGCATGGGCGCCGGAGTAGGCATGCTGTCCGGAATCTTTGGCGTTGGCGGCGGTTTTTTGATGACGCCGTTATTAATCTTCCTTGGCATTCCCCCAGCAGTCGCGGTCGGCACCGAAGCCAACCAAATTATCGCCTCCTCCGTCTCTGGTGTTTTCGCGCATTGGCGGCGCGGCAACGTCGATTTCAAGATGGGCTCGATCCTACTGGTTGGCGGCATCGTCGGATCGACCTTTGGCGTCTTTCTGTTCCAATACTTACGCTCGTTAGGTCACATCGATTTGGTGATCATGCTGTCCTACGTGATTTTCCTGGGCGTGATCGGCAGCCTAATGCTGACTGAAAGCATCCGCGCCATGCAGCGTCGCAAAAGACCTGGGTCGTTACGTAAACTGCACCAGCATAATTTCTTGCACGGGTTGCCCTTCAAAATGAGGTTCCGGCGCTCCAAGCTTTATATCAGCGCGCTGCTCCCGTTGATGATTGGGTTTATCGTTGGCATATTGTCCGCGATAATGGGCGTCGGCGGCGGATTCGTCATGGTACCTGCGATGATCTATCTGTTGGGCATGCCAACCGCAGTGGTCGTAGGCACGTCGCTGTATCAGATTATATTTGTCACCGCCAACGCCACCTTCCTGCAAGCGACGCTGAACCAGACTGTCGATATCGTCCTAGCGTTGTTACTGATGATTGGCGCAGTCATTGGTGCCCAGTTCGGCACCCAAGTTGGCGCGAAATTGCGCGGCGAACAATTGCGCGGTCTGCTCGCGCTTATAGTATTGAGCGTGTGCGCCAAAATTTTGTACGATCTGGTGGTGACGCCGGATGACATTTACTTTCTATCCCATGGCAGTGGGGGGCATTGATGGCGCAGCGTCTATTCACAACCCTCATATTTATGACTATTTGCATCGCGCCTTATTTGGCGGCGGGGCCCAGCCGGGCGCAGTCGGTCATCGCCGATTTGTCGGAGCATTTCGTAGGCATTACCGCTGATTTCACCGGTGCCAAAATTCTATTTTTTGGCACCGTCACCGGACCTGGAAAACTTGTCGTCGTGATAAGCGGACCAGCGAAAGACATCACTGTCGGCAACAAAGTTCAGCGCGTAGGCATCTGGATAAACGACGAAAACGTAACATTCAAAAACACACCGTCCTTCTACCGGGTCCTCTCAAGCGAACCTTTAGACGAATGGCTGCCGCTGGACACAAGAGAAACCAAACAGATCGGCGTAGAATATCTCAAGTTGGAGTCCACCAAAGCCATAGGGCGCGCGAAAGCCGCCGACTACCGAGCGGCGCTCGTCCGCAATATGCAGAAAAAAAAATATTATGGCAAAGCGGAAGGCCAGTTGAAACTTTTGGGCGGCGGACTGTTTCGCGCCGATATTTTCCTGCCGTCTAACGTGCCGACCGGCGATTACACTATCAAGACCTATCTCGTCAGCTTCGGTCGCGTCACCCACATGGAAGTCACGCCCTTAAATATCAACAAAACCGGTATTGGTGCCGAAATTTACCGGGTCGCCCATCAACACGGAGCCCTGTATGGTGTTGCAGCGATCATTATCGCGGTTCTGGCCGGGCTCGGCGGCAATGCCATCTTCCGAAAATCATAACTCTCGCGTCGAGGCGAACAATGTCGAATTCGAACACATCGCAGCCAGAAACCGGGTCCAAAACCCCAAAAAACGATGTTTTATTGGATGTAACCGGGTTTAACTGTCCGATTCCGGTCCTGAAAGCGCGCCGCGCCGCGCGAAACATGACGGCGGGGCAGGTTCTCACCGTGCGCGCTACAGACCCGGCGTCAATGATAGATTTCAAGCATTTCTGCAACACGACTGGCAACGAATTGC
>JBLHZD010000331.1:0-4416 GCA_047631095.1 Alphaproteobacteria bacterium | reverse complement strand
ATCAAAACGGGTGTACGAAATCGTCTAAATCGAGCTCTCGCAACCGCAGAAACACCCTCTATATCTCTGTGATATTGCGGGTTTACTATATCTACCCCACTTCATCCAAAATCAATTGGCAACCATATGGCAACCAAAATAATCAATTTTGCTGAAAATGGACGCGTGGGGCTGGTTTATTGGCGGAGAAAGGGAGCCGCTGAAGGAGACATTTCTAATGAAGTTCAGTTCGACATAAATCGATAACGTTCGCGTCTAGTACAATTGGGTGAATGTCGATTTCAACGACGGCGCAGAGTAATGACCCATAGAGACGTCTTTACAAGCCGCGATAAAAAGCTATCGCGTTCGACAACCTGCGGCGTCGCTAATAGTCGCTCGGCTGAAGCCGTAATCGGACTTAAGGTCGCACAGGTCAGAATTAATCACGGCGTCGAGTTAAGTTCGCTTCGCTTTTGTCGGTTCCGTAGTTTCTATTGTACTGACCTGGTTCGCGCCGACGTCGCCCTCGATGGGTTTCCAACTGTAATGCTCATCCTATAACTGTTCCACGCGCGAATGAACTGATCCAAATAAGGCCGAGTTACCTGTTGTTCGAATGACCCGTTCTGGTCGCCGGTCCATTCCATCCGCAGCAGATTTTCGTCTCTGTCTGAAAGGGTGGAGACAATCATATTGTACGATCCGGTTAAAAGTATCGTGCTGTCCCCAACAGGAACGCCATCATCCAAATGCCATTTACGGACGACTACATTCTTGGTGTGAACCTCGTAGGTCGCATGGGAGAATTTGGCGTCCAAGCCGGTGACATTGGCTTTGGACTTGCCCTGATACCTGGCCACGCCGTGCATATGGTCCGCACTGCCCTTCAATGAAACAAGCGCCTTCACATCCGCCTGTGGGTTGGCATGCAATCGGTGGATAATCTCGTAAATTAAATCATCCCGTTGCGACAGGTGCATAATGAAAACTTCCGCCCGGCGGTTGGCGTCGTAAGCGAGCCACGCTTCGAGGGCCAGAAACTCATCGAGCATCGGTGATTTTTCCTTCGCCGATATCCGCGGGTAGAAAAACGCACGAACGCGAAGCGGCCCAAGAACGATCTCAGGCGTATCGTATTTTGCCGCGAACTCATGCACGTCCTCTCCCTCGCAAGCCTCAGGGCAGGATTCATATTCGCTAAATTCGCCGCTTAGATTTGTGGTTCCTTGCCAATAACCCGTTGGCGCAAAGGGATGCTTGATGTCGGCCATGCTTGTTTCGGGATGATACTTGAATAAGTTGTCGAAGTATCGCTGGTACCCTAGCCACAGCCCGTATATTCCCGAAACGCGCATCGATGACTGCCAGCGTCCCTGCGAATTCGTCGACCAGTTCGCGGTGCTAGTTGTGACCGTGGGCCCATCCAGCGTGTCATAGACGAGCACGAACTTGTTATGCATCATCGTCTTCTCGCGTTCGGTCATGACGCCTTTATTTGTCATGTAGAACCGAACATTCGGATCGATCAGGTCCTCGTATTTCTGCAACATAAACTTGACATCGGTGAAAGGCAGGGCACCGACTTTGGAAATGCGCCTGTAAAGACTAGCCTGACCGCCATGGGTCCGGCGAGCCTTGTAAAGGGATACAGCGACATGGTTTTTTCGATCCGCCGTACCAGGTCGGGCCAAGCGCAGTGTTTCGAGAAATGCAGCGTTGGCGTAACCAATGCCAGATCCGTCCGGCCAAATTTCAAAGCCCTGAAAATAATTCTCAATAACAACATTGGCCGCGCCCAAGGTAGCGGACCATTTGTGTTTAACCGAAGAACCGACGAGGTTGAGAGCGATAATTTTGCCATCGCCGCCACCCAGCGTGGCCGACCAGTCGTTTCCATCGTCATCGATGTCGCGCTCAAAGTATTTGTAGGTTTCGCCCTTGGCACCTCTTGCAAAAACCTGGACGTTTCCGAAGATCGTTTCATCGACCGACGCACTTTCCAGCTCGAGGCGCCTATATTCGCCAAGGCGGCTCGACAATGACATCTCGATAATGAGGTCGCCCGATTGAGCCGAAGTAAAAGTGAATACCTCGGGCGCTGTCCTGTTGCGGTGGAACAGCCTGACCGTAACATCGCCAATGTGACCGATCCGCCCCTTCGCCACCAACCTAATTTGAATACGTTTCGCCTGCGCACTGATCGGCGGGGTCGGCAGAAATTGGATCATTTCATTGGAATAGTAGGGCGCACGCCAATTGGCCTCGCCGTCTATCCATTCCGAAATCTCTTGGTCGTCGTCGGCGGGATCGAGTTCGTAGAAGAGTCTCTCTCCGGGTTCATAGATCCTGATCTGCTCGACGCCCCATTCGTCGGTGGTCTTGTTGAAGACGCGGAACCATTTGATATTTACAAGTTGTGCGCCGTCGGGGAATTTCAATCGCAGAGACTTCTCTTGACCCCGGGAGAAGCCGCCCGGGAAGACGGCGGTGTATCGCTTGAGTGTGTCGCGGTGCACGAACTCAAGGAAAATGTCGCCCGTCGTTTTCGCCAAATCGGAAGCGCCGGTTTGGGCTACAAATTTAAAATCATAATCCCTATCAGAAACGACGATTAAGGGCGCTGTTTCCTGTGCAATCGTCGATGTCGTCGGCATCAAGACCAACGTCGCAATCAAGATGAGGATAGTATATAATTTCATAATATTTACAGTCGGTTAATTAAGCTGTTATTTTCCAGATGATCTCTAATTCGGAGTCAATTCTAGGTGCCCACCACCGCTGAAGCAACAAATTCCGCTCTGCCGCCATCCGGCAGTTCCGACTTGGTGAATTGGCCGTGAGTGGAAACCTCTTTAATCATTTTTCACGTCACTCGGACACACCTCATCTATCATTTCGAGCGTTCCGTCTATTGCACCAGAAAATCGGGCGGGACACGTCGCTCACTTTGAGTCTGCTAATGGGATGGAGCGACTGCTTCACCCAGGAGAATCTGGCTTGAGGCGGCGAGACGGGTTTCTTAACGTTTCCGGATGAGCAATCCATTCCAATACTTTCAGGCGTCGCCCGAGATCGCCCGTTTGGCGGTGATGATGTATGCCCGCTTTCCTCTGACAGCGCCGTGTGCGACCTCTTCTCCAAAAATGTATGTTACAACTTCTTCAGTGCTGCCAGAAATAAAGAGGATTAAACGCGACACGCTCTATTGTGGTGATCTGGTCTAAACCCGGAATGATTTATCCGTTCTCGCTTCAGCAGCGTTGTTTGGCATGTAGCTCACCCATTTGTCCTCGTAGTAACGAGCCCTCATGTCGCCGTCCGACAATTTATTGAAGGTCAGGAAGATGTTGCGCCGGCATTTGTCGCTAGCGTTCGGCGGCGAACCATGCGGCACGTAGGAATCGAAAAAGACAACATCGCCGGGGTCGGCTTCTAGCATGATAAATTCGTCTTCTGGCGAATATGGCGGATCGTTCTCGCACAGCGGTTTCCATTCATCGGTCATTAGTTTGCGCTCGTAATTACCCGAATTCATAAAGCTCAACGCTCCATTTTCTTTCCGGTTTTCGTCCACCACGATAATCATCGAGATAAAAAAATCACTGTAATGATTCCAACCGGCAGCCTGATCCTGATGCAGTTTATCGGCGCGGCAACCGGGCATTTTGAAATTAATCTTGTCCTTGAACAGCACGGGCGGCTCGCCGAATAGTTGGGTCAGGCATTCATTTGTCTTGGACGCGAGGAGTAGATTGCTAAGACTGGCGTTATGTTCACCCACCATGTTTTCGATGCGAACCAGGATACTCTCGCCTGAAACCGGACTCGTTTCGTAGTATTTGGCGTCTTCGCGCTCGTTCGACTGTTTGTCCGGCAACACGTCCAGATACGCCGAAATTTCGTCCATCGTGGCTACGCTAAAGAAGCCTTTCAACACGATAACCCCCCTGTTTTCGAACGTTTCGATTTGCTGTTGGTTAAGTGGCACGGTGAGGCTCCTCCATTCAACTGACACCCAGATAATCCTGCGTTCGGAACTAATCGTAGGCAATTCTCAGCCCCGATGGCAGAATTTTGCGGCGCAGCCATTTCTACATTAGCCCGCAAAGTGCTCTCTGGCAGCAAAAAATCGGGTGCAAAAGGTGTCAAGGCGCTCGCGGCGTCTATTCCTTATCAGGATGGGACGAAGGGCCAGAGCGAACGTAAGTAAGCTCTGGTTCTGACAATTCATCAATCTTAACAATGCAGCGTGCAGGGATACCGCGTCGTGACGAAAAAAATCGCATTAAACCACAATTGCAGGGGCGTGCGTTTATCCTAAAATATTGTCACGGCGCATGGGTAAACATGAGCTCCACAGTTACTGCAGAGCACCGGCAATGCCCAGTACTTCCGAAACCAAGTAACCGTTATTGGAATATGCCGGCCACAACC
>JBLHZD010000330.1:0-4437 GCA_047631095.1 Alphaproteobacteria bacterium | reverse complement strand
CTATTTGTGATTGGCATCAGCAACCATTGCGACGGCGCCATGATATCCACCAGCATCTCCACCGCGCCCTGATTGATGGTCGTCGCGCCTATCTCGTCTCGATCGCACAGGGGCGCGCCCACCAGCGCTGCGAGCGGAATAACAATATCCACCTTGGCCACAAGCGGCTTCATCAAGGCGACGTCTCGGGAATCACCGCGGACAATTTCCAAATTCACATCACTGCACACATGGTTCAATGGCGACTGGCAAAACATAAAACTGTCAATCACCGTCACCTTGTACCCTTGCCCCAACAACATTGGTATCAAAGTGGAGCCAAGGTATCCGGCGCCGCCGGTTATCAAAATTGAGGGCTTATCACTCATAGGATGTCCTTAAAAATTATAGTTCAACGCCGACGCCATACCGGCGCCCGTTAGGAAAATTACGATTCAACGCCGACGCCATACCGGCGCCCGTTAGGAAAATTACGATTCAACGCCGACGCAACACCGGCGCCCGTCAGGCGTTTTGAAAAGCAAACACGCGCGCCAGATCCAGTGTGGGCGCTCTTAACATTTTTTGACGTTCTTCTTCACTTAAAGCCAGGAGATCATGATGACCTGTTTTCGACGTAAAGGGATAATATTGGTCATGGAGTTTGACGATAGAATAGAACCCAGCCTACTCCACCAAAATCGGATCATTCCCCATATTCCTTTGGAGATATTGCGGTTCTCGGTGTCGGTAGGTCTGCGCGTGCTTTGGCAGTGCGCGCGGACGACCGTCAGCCTCGAATCCGTATAACGCCATAAAATCCTGCGGCAAACTTTTAAAGGCCCGCCAGGCCTCCTCTGTGAAACTATCCCGATGACGCCCAATTTGCCCGGCGTTGAAGGTCGGGCTTTCCGGATCGAAAACTTTATCCGCAAATACTTTTGGTTTCCCGGGAATTTGTAATTTCAATTGCAACGACCATATTAACGCCCTTTGCGCGCTGTCAGACCCGCCGCCTCGTGAACCGATTATTTCCTCAAACGAGAGCGCCGTTACATTAATGCAATCGAACCAGGCGGCGAACCCGCCCATCCGATCCCGTAGGGTGCCCAGCGTCCAGGGGTCATCGATCAACCGTAAGAGCCGTTCCTCGGAATTCATCCCGGCGAGATAGGGTGCGAACCGCGTGTTCCCTTCCCGGTGATAATAATTCGCCTCAGAGACAACGACGTCCAGCGGGTTTCGATACATGAACAAGGTTGGCGTCGACGGGAACCTGTGATCACGCCCGCCATGGGGATGGCGGCGAACGCTATCCACAAAAAAGTCCCGCGCAACGGTGTGTGAATTTGTGTATTCGAGACAATACCAGGCGCCGTTCGCCGGCGGCGTCAACGACGTAACGCCACGCGCATACCCAAACGCCTCCACGAGACCGTATAAAAGGTGTGTTCCCGACTTTGGGACAGTGACCAGATACAAGGGGCGGCGAGAACAATGCCAATCCGTAACGGCGGCGATTACGCAAACACCTTCGGAATCAATTAACGGCGCCATGGCGTGTTGAAGCGCTTCGCCGTCTTTTTCGAGCAATATGACGGTCACGTCATTGAGGCCGGGCGGCACTTGCGAGGCGATGGAAATTTTGGTGTCTGGCGACCGCAACTCTATCGCTGCGGAAAGGTTCTCCGCCGCCACTGTTTCACCAATGATCCAAATCGGGCGGCCTGTATGATCCGCGCTTCTGGATTCCGCAGCCGTTGCAAAATTTATGGCGGTTGGTTCAATCAGAACAAGTTCGTTGTCAGTCACGGTCAAACGTTCAATTCAACACGAACAGGTTGGAAAAATGCGGCGAAAACCTTATCAAGTTTTTGAAACGCGCCTATATAGCGCTCCCAATCCCGCCCCTCAAACGCATCCATGTGTTTTTGCTTTGATTTCCACAAGGCTGCGAGCAGCAGCGCTGGGCTCATGAAAATCATGAGACAAGACATCGCGAAGCAAGGCGTTCAGTTTACCAGCCGCATTTTCAGCGACATCCCAAATACGCACTTCCATTTCTTCATCTGCAAAACACGAACGTTCGATTTGAGTATGCTCTCGAAAATCGTATCGCCGAAAACTGAAAGCGTCTGAGTCGAGGTTACTTTTATTAAACGCGAAACCGAACAATTCCCGGTCCTCCAAGACATCGTAAGGCGTCTTCTTCGCAATCGCATCCGCCGAGAGACGTTGAAAATCATTATAGTTCGCCTCGTCCAGCGGGGTAATAGGATCATATCCCAACGCCTGCATATACGGTTCGAACCCGGCTTCCTTGATAATGTCCAAATGGGTGTTGATCAGCCAATTTTTCCAGTCTCCAACGATGCCGCCACCAACGCTAAGGTTATGTTTATGATGCCCGGTTAAATTTTTATGGGCGATCGCATCCCAAATTTGCTTGGCGTATTCATCGTTGATCTGCAGCCCTGTCGCGCTGGCGATTGCCTGAATTGTCGGCGTGGGGTGATCCAGCAGATCTTCCCAACGCATCACATGAAACTGATGACGACGGGGCATAAACGCATCGTAATAATCCTTCAAAAAGGTGACGAGGCCTTTGAAAAAATCGATGTCCGTCAGCTTATACAAGGCCAATATTTCCCGAAGGTGATGATTATCTTCTTCTGCGGGCACGTATTTTTGTATGTATTCACTGGCGAGCGCGTTTAGTGAAAAGCACGAGGAATTCAGGATACCCACCGGATTTCGGATCGGGCCAAACTTGACGTAATCATGGTAACCATCATGGCTGAGCCACCGACCGGGGTGGGAATGGGAATGAACGACCTCGTCCAGATCCAACAATTCTCGGGGATGAGAGATAACGAGTGTAAAATCGCCCATGCCAAGAACGCCCGGGTATTTGCGAAAACACGCCTGATCGTCATGCCCTTCGCGAATCCATTTTGGCCCGCCGGAAAGTTCCTTGAAATTTCCGTTATAGATTAAATTTTCGTCGATCCCTTCCGCCGCAAACGCCCCCACGATGGCGTCGGAAACCGTGACGCCGAGGTCCCCGGCAACAACATTAAACGCAAGTTGGCGCGGATTATAATTCCACTTTTTAGGGAAATGGCGAAGCAGGGCGTGTAGAACTGAAATGCAAAGCGTAAAGCCGCCTCTCGGTGGCCCGACGACAACGGGCTTGAACGGTCGCAAATTATTTGAAAGCATTTCAATTTCCCGTCAAACGGACAATCCACACGAGTGAATATATCCGATTCGGCGGCTGTTAAACAGAACACCCCACCTGCGCGGCTGCGTTGGTCAACCGCCCTTATCAGCCAAATTGACAACCCGAGAATTTCGAGAGTAGCCTTTTCATGATTCGGCCCAGCATTATCATTTGGGTTAGTAGATTTTGCAATCGCCGCCCTAACGAAAATGCGCGGTTTTGACTGACGAAAGGATGACTTGGTGAACGACGCCGACGCTATAAATGTCGCGTTTGAAGAAGGAAACTTTCACCGTGTCGCCGCATCAGAAAACACAGAAAACTGGCGCCGTTATGCCGCGCTTGGTTTGTGTGGCGCGGTGTAATCCGCATTGCGCGGCTTAGCGAATTTCGACAATCCGCAAGCACGCTTTTATGAAGCTGTCGCCTATTGGATGGACGGCGACGAAGATCGCGCCGCCCGCCTTCTTGAAACATGTTCCGGCGAGCATGCCGCAAACTTACTAGCGTTTATTCGGAAGCGACGCATACAGATCCTGAGCCAACTTCCCTGGTCACAGACTGGCGAGGGACCACATTTGATACTCGCGGGCGGGCGCACAGACCCTAAGTTCCTGATACATAATATTGGGTTCGAGGGAAATGATCTGCCCAACGGGGTAAGTGCAAACATACACCAGTTTTACAACCCGGAATCGCCACCGGATTTATATTTAGCCCAAATGGTCGAATGGCATTTCATCCCGCCTAATTTGCAAGAACTGGGATGCCCCCTTATCGGTCAGACCGTGAATTATGACAGGCATATTCACGCCGTCTATCCCTGGCTTCAATTGTTTGACCACCTGATCGTTACGGATTCGACAACCCATCATGAGGCTTCACGGTTAAGCGCAGCGCCCACATACACGTTCCCAAAATCCTATTGTCTGCCGCAAACCTTGCCGCCGTATCGTCACGACCGTGACATTGCCGACAAAGACCTGGACCTTCTTATTACAGGGAACGCTTATCACCCCTATAACCGTGATAAGGGTGCGCTAATTCGCAATATTCTGGAAATTGAAGACCTCCAGCTACTCCTCGCAAATGGGTTCCTCTACTCAACACAATACGCGCACAGGCTATCTCGAAGTCGCCTTGCACTATCATATTTTCGGCGTCCGGGGGTCACATCAACGCGCGGCCTGGAGGCCCTCGCCATGGGCGTCCCACTTCTGTCTCAACCAGAATCG
>JBLHZD010000329.1:0-4442 GCA_047631095.1 Alphaproteobacteria bacterium | reverse complement strand
ACCCGGTCGCGGCTGTTGAGGTTGGCGACCTGAAAATACCGCTCCACGTCGGGCGCCAGACCGTTGCTGAAATCCGCATCCGACGGCGTCGCCATAAGCGAACTGGACCCCAGCAATTGCACCAACTCCACCAGCCGGGGGTACATTTTCGGAAACAAATTGCGCGAGGTGTCCAGTGGTCGGCGCAGGGGGACGTAATTGCCCCATTTATCCACTTTAGCCTGATGCTCCGCGCTGAACAGAAAGGCGCGGATGCTTTCTGCGATCCACATGGCCTCGGCGATCTGGCCTTTCACGGCCATACCCTTGTCCTTGTTGGTCGCGTGCGCCATGGCGCAGAGCAACCCGACCACAAATTCCGCCTTCGCCAGTTTTCCCGCCGTGACCTGGTGCATCATATGCAACACGGCGTTGGATTCGGTGAAGGCCTGGTTACAGAGCGAGGGGTCACGATACATAAAAATGCGTTCCCACGGCACCAGGACATTGTCAAAAATGACGACTGCATCCAGTTCTTCGTAACGCGACGACAGCGGCGCATCGAACGGCGTCTTACCATGGTCGTAACTGTCCCGGCAGATCATGCGCAGGCCCGGCGTGCTGACGGGGACTGCAAAGGCGATGGCGAAGGGTTCATTCTCGTCGCTGGCCTTCAGCAGGGTTGAGGGAAAGACCTCGATTTCATCGGCGAAGGGCCCTAGCGTTGCCAATAACCGCGCGCCACTGACGATCACCCCGGCGTCGGTTTCCTTGATGATCTTCAGGGCGACGTCGCCGCTGAATTTGCCTTCTCGCGCCAGTTCCAGGCTTATCTGGGGGTTTACCAATGTATGGGTCAACACCTTGTCGCCCGTGCGCACGTCTTTATAGTAATCGCGCATATTACTGGCGTAATCGGTGCGCCCCTGTCCTAAAAATTCCGCCGCCGTGCCGAACGCCATGATCGAGGCGTTCTTGTAGTCCGGCGTACGGCCGAGCATGCCGTTCGACCATCGCGCCCATTCATAATACGCAGCGCCCCGGCGGCGTACATCGTCCGGGCTTTTGGGCGGCAGGAACGACATGGCAATGCGTTCGCCGTCTTCCTCATAGGTCAGGATATCGGACAGCGCCGGGTCAAATTGCTTGTCGAGAAACCGCGCCAGCGTGCGCGGCCCCCGGCCCATGCCGGGATGGGTGGTGACATCCTCGACGCGCTTTCCATGAATCCAGATTTCGCGGTCGTCGCGAAGGCCCGCCAGATACGCTTCGCCTGTTCGAATGCCCATCGTTCCCTCACTCATAAAATGCGCCAAAGTCGCGCGTGGTGGTTTTCGCCAACTCTGCGATATTCTATACTCTATGCTTCACAATATCACCGTCGCCCTGATCACCTGGGCGCGCCCAAAAAAACAAACAGAATAACAAACAAGGAATACTCCACGATGTCTGACTGTCCCTGCGGTTCCGGCTCCCCATATGACGATTGTTGCGGCGCTATTATTGGCGGGGCGCCGGCGCCCAGCGCCGAGGCGCTCATGCGCTCCCGGTTCACCGCCTTCGTTCGCGGCGATATGAAACATGTTGAACAAACCCATGCGCAGGACGTGCGCGAGGAGTTCAACCGTTCGGCGGCGGAAAGCACCGCCAATTCGGTGGAATGGGTCAGTCTGGAGATCATGAACAGCCGAGGCGGCGAGGGCGATGACGAAGGCGAAGTCGAATTCGTCGCCCGATACAAGCAGGAGGGCCAACTGCTGGTCCATCACGAGCGTTCGCAATTTCGCCGGGAAGATGGAAACTGGATGTATGTTGACGGCCAGATGAACCCCAAGGGCGAACCGCGCCGTGTGGTGAAGGTGGGGCGCAACGACCCGTGCCCGTGCGGATCCGGTAAAAAATACAAAAAATGCTGCGGGGCGAATGCGTAACGATGGAACGGCGGTTTTCCTGCACAGCGTGCGGAAAATGTTGTCACGGTCAAGTGCCGTTGACCATCGCCGATGCGTTGGCCCATGCGGATAAGTTTCCCCTCGCAATTGTCTGGTCCACGGTGCGTAAAGGCGGGCGTTCCTTTCAGACGACAGGCGAGCTGGGCGTTACGATTCAGGTGAAAAAAAAGATGCAGGCGGCGGTGCGGGTCGCGCCCACCGCCTATATACCGCCGGGCTTTCCATGCCCTGAACTTATGGAGGGCGGGTTGTGCGGCATTCATGACAGCAAGCCCCAACGGTGTCGTACGATGCCATTCTCCGTCTATCGGGACGAGGCGGATCAGGACGATTTGATGTTAGCCAGACCGGGTTGGTTATGCGACACCTCAGACGCGGCGCCCGTCTATTACCGCGACAAGGTCATTGTTGAGCGCGGGGAATTCGATGTGGAGCAGGCACAATTGAGCCACGACGCGACGATCCTGAAACCCTATGGCGACTGGCTGATCGCGAGCGCGCCGGCGTTGGGCGTGCAACTCCGCAAGGCCGCGCTGGCGCCGCGCGGCGGGCAGGTGGTGACCGCATTCTCCACGCTGATCCCGAAATTACCCAAAGTTGATATATACGAAATCGCCGCGCTTCAGGCGCCGGTGATGCAAGCCTTTGCGAAACGGACCGCTGATGATCCCGCGTTGAAAAAATTTCACCGCCATTACGTTGACCAAGGCGCCGCCTGGGAACGGGTTTTAAGTAGTCGCCCGGCGCGGCGGGAAACAACTGGAAGCACTTCGGAATGACGCGCTGGTTTATTGTTTTGTGGGCGTTGTGCGGGGCGCCCGTCGCCCTGGCGGCGGGGTTGCAGGCGGATTTCATCGCCGCCAGCACCGCAGCGCTGAAGAACCCGCACGACCTTAAACTATCGCTGGACGGAAAATACTTGTTCGTCGCCGATGTGGATAATAACCGCGTGGCGGTGCTGGACCCAAAGACGTTGAAACTGATCGGCCAATTTGGGGCGGACCATCAATCGGGAACCCATGATATTGATATCGACGCCGCCGGGCGCGCCTATGTCGCCGACACTTATAACGACTGGGTGCTCATCTACAAAATGAACGGCGCTGCGGCGAAACGGGTAGGGCAACTGGCGGCGCGCATCGGCGCGCCCGAAGGGGTGTTGGCGCATTCCAACGGCCGGATTTACGTGACAGGCGCCCGCTCCGGCAATGTGGTGGCGTACAAGGATGGCGCGGTGGTCGCCGAACGGAAGAGGCTGTCCGCGCCTCATGATGTGGCGCAAGCGCCGAATGGCGATATCTGGTTGGCCGACGCGGGTAATGACCGACTTTTGGTTCTGTCGCCGGATTTATCGGTGAAGCGGGTGTTGAAGGGCGCGCCTTATCATTTCAACGGCGTCCGGTATCTGGATGTCTTGCCGGATGGCGTCGTGATCGCCGCCGACAAGAATAATCATCAGGTGAAATTCATTGGCCCCGACGGCGCGTTGTTACTGACCTTGGGGACCGGGCGTCCCGGACGCGGGCCCGGCGTCTTCACCACGCCCGAAGGCGTCGAGACTCGTGGCGATACGATTTGGTTGTCGGATTCCGGCAATGACCGCGTGGTGAAATACCGAATACGGCGTCAGTAAGATCATGGTTTTACACGACGGACGGGGTCGTTTACGAACAAAACGCCCGGCGCCCGGAGATTGGCGTAGAGGCCGAAATTCAAGTTGGAGTCCTGTGTGATTGTCCTTGGAATTTCCGGTTCAAACGCGTACGCGCCTTGTGGAAATGCGACCATGCCGCAGCGTTCGGTCGCCTCCACGATCTCCAGTTCGGCATCGCTGATCTGAATGATTCCGCCAATCCAGTCCTTGTCGTTGAGCGCCGCTCCAATGTCATCCACCACCAGATTCGGGCGAAATCGCGACGGTTCGACGGTGCAATTCGGCAACTGGTTCTGCAACCATGCGAGGGCGCTGGTTGTGATGAGATGAACGGCGCCGGCGTCAAAATGTGGCGCCTCGGCTTCGCGCGTCAGGGTGACCGGTTGCGCGCAGGTGTCCGACAACGCGGCGTCGAGGTACCGGCCGTCTGTCCTTCGAAATCGGCGCGTGTTTTTGCCGCTGCCGAATTTTCCCTCGGCGGTTCGAACGGCGAAAATGCGGTCATCCTTAGCCCCGCGCGCGTCAAACGCCAGCGTTTCACATGATTCCCCCAGCATCGATTTGACGGGGTATCGCCATAATTCCCGGATGCGCATAACGCCGCCTCCTTATAAATTTCCGTCATTTCGACAATAGATTAACAATAAATTAATGGTACGGGTGTATGCATCGCCAGCACGATTTCGGTATTTTGTTCACGACACCAGTTTCGGAATTTTAAAAAAATGGCACGTAAGCCGGTACAGTACTTTCTGTTGATCGTCACCGTTGCGATCTTCGTCGGCGCTGGCTCTTACTTGCGCTATACGGATTTCGTGAAAAAAACGACGGAAATCGCGGTGCAATCCAATGTGAGC
>JBLHZD010000328.1:0-4449 GCA_047631095.1 Alphaproteobacteria bacterium | reverse complement strand
GATCCGCATGAAAGTGCGCGGCCAGCGCGGTGATGCACATGGGGCTTTCGCCCTGCCCGTAAAGCTGCGCCAGTTTCGGCCCGAACCGGTCGAGCGCGGCGCGGCTATCCGCGACATACATGGGGCCGCCGCCATAAAAAATAGTCTTTAGGTTGGTCGTATCCCGGTCCAGTGGATCGTCGAGCAAGCGCTTCACCATGGTCGGCGCGGCGAAAAACGACATATGCGGCCAGGCCTCGATCAAGGCGTAAATCTCCGGCGGGTCAAAGCGTCCGCTTTCCGTCAGTACATGGCACGCCGCCTGCGCGACATTGGGCAACCCGTAGGCGCCCGCGCCGTGGCTCATGGGGGCTGCGTGCAGGTAACAATCCCACGGGCCGCTCTGGTCCATATCCGCGAAATAACCGTAACTCATCGCCATCAGATTCCGATGGCTGAGCGTCGCGCCCTTGGGTTGGCCCGTCGTGCCGCTGGTGTAGAACAGCCAGGCGGGATCATCCGCCAAGCGGTCCGCGCACGCCATCGGTTCGGTCTCAAACAGACGCGCATAATCCTTGTCATCAACGCAGATGACACGCTCCAGTGCGCCGCCGGTCAGGGGCGCCAGGGTTTCCATCAGATCCACTGTCGCGAAACTCAAACGCGCGCCGCTATTTTCCAGGATATAGGCGAATTCCCGACGGTGCAGTTTCGCGTTGATCGGCACCGCAACCAGCCCCGCATGCCAGCAGGCGTACAGGACCTCCAGAAAAGCCGGGCAGTTCTTCATGGTCAGCCCAACGCGGTCGCCGGGGTTCAGCTTGAAGGTCTCCCGCAACGCGCGCGCCAACCGCGCCGTTCGGTCCGCCAGTTCCGCGTAATGCATCAACACCGTGGTCCCGACGGCGATGGCGGGTCGATCACCCTGCGCCAGACCGGAACGGACCATTTGATTGGCGATATTCATTGCTCTAACCTTCCCTTGCCTTTAACGGCGCAGCCCGCCCGTTTTACGGGCGACGCTGGCGATTGCTGGTCATTTCCAACCCATGCACCATATAACCTAGCGGCTCGTTTCGCACTTGGAAGATAGAGGATAATTATGGACGCCATTGAAGCATTGATGTCGAGAGTCTCCATCCCGCCAAAACTGTTGGTGGAACCCGCGCCAGAAGGCGAATCGCTGGACGAGATCATGGAAACCGCCATGCGCGCGCCCGATCATGGCGCGTTGCAACCCTGGCGCTTTCATATAGTGCGCGGCGATGCGCGCGCGAAACTGGGGGAATTATTCGTCGAAGCGCTGCTGAAAAACGATCCGAATGCAGACGCGGAGGCGATCGAGAAAGAACGCGGGCGCCCGCTTCGCTCCCCGTTGGTGATCGTTGCCGCGACCAAGGTTTCCTATGAGAAAAGCAATGTGCCGAAGGTCGAGCAGATCGTCGCCACGGCGGCCGCGGTGCAGAATATAATGAACGCCGCCCATGCGCGCGGTTTCGGCAGTTTTCTGGCCACTGGCAAGAACGCCCGCGATCCCCATGTGAAGGCGGGGTTTGGCCTGTCCGAGGATGACGAGATTGTCGGGTTTGTCTATTTTGGCACGCCCCTGCGCGGCGCCGGCCCCAAGCCAAGACCGAGCTCAGGTGTTTTCGTCGCCGACTGGGGCTGAAATCAGGCTTGCGTATAAATCCGGGCGGCGGTCGCGAAACAACCCCCAGTTCCGCCGCTTTTCTCGAATTTTCGACAGATCAAAAGCGGCGATGATGATCGCCTCGCCCCTGCACGGCGCCTGCGCGACGACGGCGCCTTTATGGTCGGCGATAAAAGACGACCCGTAGAATGTCATATCCGCACCCGGATTGCGCTCCACGCCCACTCGGTTCGACGCGACGACCGGAACCATATTCGCCGCTGCATGCCCCTGCATAACGCACCGCCAATGGCCGCTACTGTCATAATTGGGATCCTGGGGCTCGTTGCCAATCGCCGTCGGGTAGAACAACAATTCCGCACCTTGCAACGCCATCGCGCGGGCGCATTCAGGAAACCACTGATCCCAGCAAACGCCGACGCCAATCACGCCATAGCGCGTTTCCCAAACGCGAAAGCCCGTATCGCCGGGCGAAAAATAGAACTTTTCCTCATATCCCGGCCCTTCGGGAATATGGCTTTTTCGATACAGGGCCCCCACGCGCCCATCGGCATCGATAACCGTTAGCGAATTGTAGAACGCATCGCCGTCGCGTTCGAAAAACCCGACCGGCAGCACGATTCCCAATTCGCGCGCCAACGCGGACATATGCGCGATCATGGGATGCTTTTCAAAAGGACGCGCCAATTCACGGCGCGCGTCTTCCATGACGGCGGGGAAATAGGGTGTTTCGAACAATTCCTGCAACAAGACGATATTGGCGCCTTGTCCAGCGGCGTCGCGGATCAGCGCATCGGCGCGCGCCAGATTATCAGTCGCATTAGGCCCGCAAGCCATCTGCGTTGCCGCGACGGTCACCGTCGTCATATTACTTCACGCAATCATAGATACTGACATCGGTTTCGGGGACCAGACCGTTGGTTTCCCGAGGGCCTTTGACCAGAAACACCGCGCGCTTGCCATATTCCGCGCAATGCGCGTCCGCCGTCCATTTCGCAAGACCGGGTTGGCGGGCGGTATGGTCAATGACGGTTCTGTTCTCATCTGCGGATTGTATGGCGCAGCCGGCGATCGCCAGCGCGGCGACGGTCAATAGCATTAATCTGGTCATGTCATTTTCCGGCTACACGGTTGTTGCTGTGTTATACAATGAATACCCCCACCGCCCTTCACGATAACCCGCGCATCCACTTGAACAACGGTTCGCTCTGGAAAAGCGTTCTCGATAACAGCAAGGGCCTCGCGATCCTGAACGTCGCCAAAAGACGGCGCGACCACGCCTGTATTAGCGATATAGAAATTCACGTAGGAATGCGCAAGCACATCGCTGGATTTTGGGCGCGGTTGCGGGAGTGTCAGAACCGATAACGACCGCCCTTTCGCATCACGCGCGGCGTTCAAAATACGTTGGTTCTCCCGCAACACTTCATAATTGGGATCCGTTGGATCATCGCAAACCGCCGCCAGCACGATTCCCGGCCTTGCGAAACACGCTACGTTGTCGACATGGCCATCGGTCATATCGCCCGCAAGGCCGCCCGCCAGCCAGATGATTTTTTGAACCCCCAGATAATCCTGCAAGACATCTTCCATCGCCGAGCGGCTGATTCCTGGATTGCGATTGTCGTTCAATAAGACGGAATCGGTGGTGATCAGCGTCCCTTCGCCGTCGACATGAACGGCGCCGCCTTCCAGAATAACAGGCGCATCAAACCGTTTGAGGCCGAGACGCGCCAGCACCGACGCCGCCATGGCGGCGTCGGAGTCATGGGGGTTTTCCTTGCCCCCCCATCCGTTAAACCGCCAGTCGCACCCCGCGACAGCACCCTTGTCGTCGCATATAAAGGTGGGTCCGGTATCGCGCGTCCAGGAATCAACCAGCGCCATCGGCGCGGTCTCAACGCCAACGCCACATAAGGCGGCGGCGTCTTTCACCGACGCCGGGGGCGCCAGCATTGTTACGGGTTCAAATCGCGCAATGGCCTGCGCGACGGTGGCGAATGCGCGCCGCGCCGCCGCCATATCCGACCCCCAAAGAGACTCGCGACACGGCCACGCCATCCAGCACCGTGTATGCGGCGCCCATTCCGCAGGCATCGAAAATCCATCTTGAAGGGGAGTCGTCATCGCGACCGTATCGCAAAATTTTGAGGCGCAGGTTTCATCCCGGTGAAAACCCGCCCGGTGAAAATCCGCAAACAACGACGCGCCGTCAACCGGGGATTGGGGAGGAAGCCGTCGACGGCGCGTCTGAAGGTTGGCGGTATCAAGCGCCTATATCCTCCAAGATTCGCCTAACATTGGGACATTGGCGTTCCCAGGAGGCCTTCTTCGTTACCGCAGAGTATAACACATAATTCGCCAGAATGCTATTTTTTGTCGCAGGATGATTCACGCCGCAAGTCCAGCTCTTTAGTCCAAAACCGACGCAGCGTCGACAAAAGGAAGCACCAAATCACGCGCGACCGCCTCGTATGTCACCTGCCCGTGATGAACATTCAAGCCGTTGCGAAAATGCGCATCCTTCGACAGCGCCGCCTTGTATCCCTGATTGGCGATGTTGATCGCATAGGGCAGTGTTGCGTTGTTTAGCGCGAAGGTGGACGTGCGCGCGACAGCGCCCGGCATATTCGTGACGCAGTAATGGACGACTCCATGTTCGATATAGGTCGGTGCGTCATGCGACGTCGGTCGCGATGTCTCGAAACATCCGCCCTGATCGATGGCGATATCGACGACCACGGAGCCCGGACGCATGGCCTTCACCAGATCTTCGCTCACCAGCTTGGGCGCCGCGGCACCGGGTACGAGAACCGCGC
>JBLHZD010000327.1:0-4466 GCA_047631095.1 Alphaproteobacteria bacterium | reverse complement strand
GGATTGGAGTTTCAAATGAAGCGGCGTTTTGTATTTCTGATGGGGGTGGCGGCCTTAGCGCTTGGCGCGTGCGCCAATGGTAGTTTGGTGAATAATGCGGCGAATATGAAGCCGACGGGCAGCGCTTTCAACATGGCGCTCCATAAAGAATATGTCGCACTCGCGAAAGTCGAACAAAAAGAAGGCGACCATATGGACGCCGCGGTGTTCGCTCGAAGAGCGGCGGCGTCTGGCGCCGGAAAAAAGGTAGAGCCCGATAATGTTTTTGATCGGTCCTATTCCAACAACCAACGCGCGACGCTGTTAAATTCCAGAGCGCGGCTCGAAGACGCCATTTCCGCTGGCGGCCCCAAGATCAACCCTGGCCTGATGGCCAAGGCGCAATCACAGTTTGATTGCTGGGCGCAAGAGCTGGAAGAAAATACACAGCCCAAAGATATCGCGGCCTGCAAAAAGGGTTTCGATAAATCTATAGGCATTTTGGAAAATTCAATCGCCTCACGGATGGCGTATATGAAATTCAAATCCAAAAAACCGATGAAAAAGCCGATGAAAAAGGCGAAGAAGGGCCCCCGGAAAGCAGCCGGTTTCGTGGTGTATTTCGGTCATGATAGCGCTTCAATCACAGATGATGCTCGCGATATCATCAAAAGCGCCGCAGCCGCAGCTAAGAAGAACAAGTCTATACGCGTTCGGATCATTGGTCATACGGACACGTCTGGTTCGCGCCGTTACAACGAAGCCTTGGCCGAACGCCGCACCAAAGCGGTGGACAAGGTTCTCGGTTGGGAAGGTGTAAATCCCCTGATTATCGAGCCCAATTCAGTGGGTGAAGATGACTTGGCCGAGAACACTGGCGACAGTGTGAAAAGCTTCCAGAACCGTCGGGTGACCGTCACCGTATTCTAATCGAATACAAAGTTCTGACCCGTTTAAACGCGGCCCTCAAATTCCTGGGGGTCGCGTTTTTATTTGGAAAATGCGACGTATATTTTCAGAAATATTGGTGGATTTCATTGTTGCAGCGCCCTGAATCTGCTACTTTTTCACTTCGTTGATTCGTCCGGTTTTAAGTTTCAATCGGCGATTTGTTTTCTTTCTGGATAATCCACTTAATGGATTCATCCCAACAAAATTGAAAAATATTGAGCGACACACCAACGCTGCCGTCAGACATAAGCCAAGTCACCATCGAAGAGGAGATGCAGCGCTCGTATCTCGATTACGCTATGAGCGTAATTGTCAGCCGCGCGCTCCCTGATGTGCGAGATGGATTAAAACCCGTTCATCGGAGAATCCTTTTTGCGATGAAAGAGGGGGGATACGACTCCTCTCATCCTTACCGTAAATCAGCCCGTATCGTCGGCGATGTCATGGGTAAGTATCACCCCCATGGCGACCAATCGATTTACGACGCCATGGTTCGCATGGCTCAGTCATTCTCGATGCGCCTTCCCTTGATAGACGGGCAGGGCAACTTTGGCTCTATGGATGGTGATCGCGCCGCCGCCATGCGTTATACCGAAGCTAGAATGGCGCAATCGGCGGAAGCCCTTATCGACGATATCGATAAGGAAACCGTCGATTTTCAGGGCAATTACGACGAAACGTCGCAAGAACCCATGGTGTTGCCCGCGCGCTTTCCTAATCTTTTGGTCAATGGCGCTGGTGGGATCGCCGTTGGCATGGCGACGAATATACCGCCTCACAACCTCACCGAAGTCGTTAATTCTTGTTTGGCTTATCTCGATAATCCGGGAATCACCATCGACGAGATTATGGAGATCATGCCTGGGCCGGACTTTCCGACCGGCGGCGCTATTCTCGGCAGGTCCGGGATTCGCTCGGCCTTCCATACGGGGCGCGGTTCCGTCGTTATGCGCGCGAAAACCAATATGGAAAACTTTGGTAAAGACCGCGAAGCAATTATTGTTACTGAAATTCCGTACCAGGTTAACAAAGCGCGTATGGTCGAACGCATTGCGGAAATTGTCCGTGATAAAACGGTTGAGGGTATTTCCGACCTTCGCGATGAGTCCGATCGTCATGGCGTGCGTGTCGTCATTGAACTAAAGCGCGACGCGACTTACGCCGTCGTCCTGGCGCAGTTGTTCCGATACACCCCGCTACAAACCAGCTTTGGCGTCAACATGCTTGCGCTGCGAGGGCAGCGTCCAGAATTGATGAATATACGCGAAATTTTGATCGCGTTCGTCGATTTTCGAGAAGAAGTCATTACCCGCCGGACTGCATTCGAGCTGAAAAAGGCGCGTGAACGGGCCCATGTCCTGGCAGGATTGTTGGTTGCGATATCAAATCTGGATCCAGTCATCACGCTTATACGACGCGCGCCGGACCCAGCGACAGCGCGCGCAGAATTAACGTCGAAGGACTGGCCCGCAGAAGATGTCGCGGATTTCATCGGGTTGATCGATGAACCGGGTCGCCAGGTTGTTGATGGTCAATATCGGCTGTCTGAAGCCCAGGCGCGCGCTATTTTGGAGTTGCGATTACAGCGCTTAACGGGCCTGGAACGCGATAAACTGGCGGGCGAGGCCAAAGAATTATCGCTACAAATTGCCGGCTTCCTGGACATCTTGAAAAACCGGGATCGAATGTTGGATGTTTTGCGGACTGAACTAGAGGACGTAAAAGAAAAATTTGGCGACGAGAGACGAACCGAAATTGAAGACGCCGAATTTGAACACGATCTTGAAGACCTGATCCAACGCGAAGAGATGATACTCACCGTTACCCACGGTGGGTATATTAAGCGTGTCCCATTATCGACCTATCGCGCCCAACGGCGTGGTGGCAAAGGCCGGTCAGGAATGACGACTCGCGACGAAGATTTCGTTCAGGACGTTTTCGTGTCCTCTACCCATGCTGTTGTTCTGTTCTTTTCATCACGCGGCATGGTCTACCAGCTTAAGGCTTATCGATTACCTATTGGCACACCACAAGCCCGCGGCAAGGCGATGGTGAATTTGTTGCCTTTGGAAGAAGGGGAAACAATCTCCACCGTCATGGTTCTACCCGAAGACGAAGAAAGCTGGGGAAATCTGCACGTAATGTTCACGACCGCCAGCGGGAATGTCCGCCGAAACTCGTTGAGCGATTTTACTAACATCATGGCGAACGGAAAAATCGCCATGAAATTGGACGATGGCGACCAACTGGTTCGCGTGCGTACATGCACCGAAACAGATGATGTCTTACTCGCGACCCGGCTTGGAATGTGTATCCGCTTCCCGGTGCCAGACGTTCGCGTCTTCACGGGTCGGACATCGACCGGCGTTCGCGGTATAAGACTCGATAAAGATGATAATGTCATCGCAATGTCGATCTTACGTCACGCGGAAATCGACATGGATATTCGTGACGCCTATTTACGCGCATCTGCGGGCCTTCGCCGGAATGAAGGCGAAATAGAGACAGAAACACAACCCGCAGAGAGTACAGAAAATGCGTTGGGGCCTTCCTTGTTTGATGAATTGGGCCAGAACGAGCAGTTCGTATTAGCCGTGACGGAAAAAGGCTTTGGTAAACGAACGTCAGCGTATGAATACCGAATCGCCAAGCGAGGCGGCAAGGGGATCGCCAATCTGGAGATCACCAAGCGAAACGGCAATGTCACAGCGACATTCCCGGTTGAGCCAGAAGATCAAATTATGCTGGTCACCGATAACGGACAGTTAATCCGGTGCCCCATCAATGACGTCAGAATCGCCAGCCGGCGAACTCAAGGCGTCACCTTGTTCGATGTTGGCGATGATGCAAAAGTTGTCTCTGTTACGCGACTCCGTGACGTAAAAGAATCAGAAGATGACGAAGACGCTGATACAGCGTCAGATGAAGACGAAAAAGAGGAAACATAGTATGTCCAAAGACCGGGTTGGCATTTATCCAGGCACCTTCGACCCTATTACCAACGGGCATATGGATATTATCTCCCGAGCTGCAAAGCACATGGTCGACAAGCTTATCGTGGGGGTCGCGCAAAACACTGGTAAGGCGCCAATATTTAATGTCGAAGAACGTGTGGAGATGGTTAAAAAGGAAGTAGAATCGGTTAATGGCGGCGCCATTATCGAGGTGGTTCCTTTTAATAATTTACTGACGGATTTTGCCGTAAGCTGTAATGCTACAATGTTAATTCGCGGTCTTCGCGCCGTTTCTGATTTCGAATATGAGTTTCAGATGGCGTCCATGAATTCGTATTTAAAGCCGGATATTGAAACCGTTTTCTTGATGGCGTCCGACAGAAACCAATTTATCTCTTCCGGTTTGGTGAAGGAAATTGCGAAACTTGGCGGCGACATTCACCAATTTGTGTCTCCAAGGGTCCTTAAAACGCTCATGGATAAGTTGGACTCCTAAGAGTCCGTCCGGAAAGTTCATGCGTTTAAACAAATCTTTCTCATCATCAGACGAATTGACGCCAAGAGAAGGAAGGCTCGGGCGGT
>JBLHZD010000326.1:0-4506 GCA_047631095.1 Alphaproteobacteria bacterium | reverse complement strand
GTCCTTGCCCGTCAGGTTCTGGCCGTCTTGCAGGGCAGAAAGGGCGGCCTCAAAATCAAAGTCATTTCGCATGTGTCATTCCTTTTCTTCAGTTTAAAGAAATGACACGGAATTTCTAACGCTCCCGGCAATTGCGCCAATCCGCCTCGTTATGGCGCAAGGCGACGGCCAATCGGGACATGCCGGATTTAATCTCGTCGCTCGGCACGCCCGCATAACCCAGAAGTAGGCCCGCGCGGTCCGGCGTCGTGTGATAATAGGATGATAACGCCGCCGTCGTGATCCCGGCGTCGCTGGCGCATTGCATCGCCGCCCGGTCATTGGGCGCGCCGATTTCGTTATCACCGCCACCGCCGCCACCATTTGCCGTGCTGCGAAGATACCCGACCAGATGCATGCCAGCTTCGTCGGGCGATAGCGTCAGTAAATCGGGAAGATGCTCGTTCGCTGCGGTTATCATGACTTTTTGACGCTCAGCGTACAGTGTACGCATACGCCGGATATGGGTCGCGAGATAACCCTCGCCAATGAAATCCGCCAGGGCGGCCTGGGGCACGGCGCTGGGATGGAAATCGACCAGCGCCCGAATGGCGCGCAGCGGATCCACCAGGGATTCCGGCACCATCATGTAGCCCATCCGGAGGCTGGGAAACATAACCTTGCTGAGCGAGCCGAGATAGATAACGCGACCATCGGAATCGAGTTCGCGCAGCGGGGTGAGCGGGCGGCCCGCATATCGGTACTCGCTGTCGTAATCGTCTTCGAGAATAAAAGCGTCGGCCGACCGCGCCCAGTCCAACAAGGCCAATCGGCGGCGCAGGGTCATCACCACGCCCAACGGATATTGGTGGGAGGGCGACACACAGGCCAACCGGGCGTCGGGCCGAAGGAAGCGCCCTGCTTGGACATCCAGGCCTTCGCCATCAATCGGGACCGGCGTCAGTTCTGCGCCAGCGGCGGTCAGCGCGCCGACGGTGCCCGCGTAACCGGGGTCTTCCACCCATACGGAATCGCCCGGATCGATGAGCGCCCGGGTCGCGATGTCCAGCGCCTGTTGTGATCCGGAAACGATGAGTATTTGCTCCGGGTCGCATTGCACCGCGCGCGCGACCCCCAAATAATGGGCGATGGCTTCGCGCAGCGGTCGATACCCCGCCGTGTCGCTATCCACCAGATACCGCCGCGTCGGGTTACGCCAGCGCCGGGATAACAGGCGCGCCCAGTCCTCGAAGGGGAAGGTTTCCATCTCAGGAAAGCGCGGCGAAAAGGCGCGTGGTTGGGTAATACCGCCGGGGCGGATCGCGGCCAGCACCGCGCCGCGTCGCGAGAGTCGCGGCGGCGCCTGTCGGGGTTTGCGTTGCAGCTCCGTCCGCCGCGCGACCAGTAAATCTTCCGGTAGCATGCGCGACACGTACGTGCCAGCGCCGGTGCGGCCTTCGATATAGCCTTCGGCCAGAAGTTGATCGAAGGCGGTGACGACGGTGTTTCGCGATACGGCCAGGTCGGTTGCGAAGGGGCGCGTGGCGGGTAAACGTGCGCCGGGTTTCAATCGGCCCTCCAGGATGGCGTCGCGCATGTTGAAGTAGAGCTGCCGATACAAGGGCGTCGGCGCCGACGGATCGACGGCGATGGAGGCTAGATAGGCGGCGCGGACGGATTTTGACATTTTGGTTTCAGTTCCAGCTTGAGCCAGTCAAAAAAGGTGGACCGGTCGAAATAATCAAATTGGACCTTTCTAGCAAACCATTAATTACCGTATGTCATCTGCTATTGATGATAAGCGCGTAAAACAAACAATTTAAAACCGGAGCACGACAATGACTGATTACCCCGTAACGGAACGCAACCGGGTCAAACGGGCTCATGAACGCGGCAAATACGACCGTCAAACCGTACATGGGATTCTGGACGCCGGATTGATCTGCCATTTGAGCTACAATATCGACGGGCAGCCCTTCATCATTCCCACATCCTATTGGCGCGATGGCGAGACGGTCTATGTTCATGGCTCCGCCGCCAGCAGAACCATGCGCGTGATGGCGGGCGGGATCGACGCCTGTCTTGCGGTGACGCATCTGGACGGCATCGTCATGGCGCGGTCCGGGTATCACCATTCGTTGAACTATCGCTCTGTCGTGATGTACGGCGTCGCCACTCTGGTGGATGACCCGGACCAAAAGACGGCCGCGCTGAAGACTTTCATGGATCAGTTGGCGCCGGGCCGTTGGGATGAATGCCGCGGGATCAACGATCAGGAATTCAAGGCGACTAGCGTTCTGGCGATGCAGTTGGAGGATGTTTCGGCGAAGGTGCGGAACGGACCGCCTATTGATGACGAGGAAGATTACGCCTCATCGATGTGGGCGGGCGTGGTGCCCATTCGCACAATCTCCGACACGCCCATTGATGACCCGCGATTGACCAGCGGCGCCGCTGCGCCGGACTTTGCAAAGGACTTCCGGTTTACGTCCTGATCTCGCGCTGACGCCGCGTTAGGCTTGCGATGGCGTTGACAATTTCGTGTAAGCGCTGAGATATCGGTTGTTTGCCATTGTCTCCCGGACGAGGCGGCTCTACATGTGAGGGAGTAATTTCCGATCCCTGTAGGGTCGCCGGGAGCCTTGATGAGCACGTTAGACGTCGAAAGCGCGAATCTCTTGAACGGGTCCAAATTCAAGGACCCAGATGTCACCGCAGACGGGTCGATGCGCGCGGCGGTGTCGCTTCGCAGGTTGCAAACGCTTTGGTTCAATACAGGGACCTTGTGCAATTTGACCTGCGCGGATTGTTATATTGAATCGAGCCCGAGCAATGATCGGTTGGTGTATCTCACTCGCGACGAAGTTCGAAAATATTTAACCGAGATTGAAGACTGGTCGCCGGCTGTCCGCGAAATAGGTTTCACGGGTGGGGAACCGTTCATGAACCCGGACATTATTGGGATGATTGAGGATTCTCTGGAGAACGGGCACGCGGTGCTGGTGTTGACCAACGCCATGCGACCGATGATGAAATGCGCGGATGGACTGGCCGATTTGAACACCCGCTGGCCGGGCCGCCTCACCATACGCGTGTCGCTCGATCATTATACTAGGCCACTGCATGAATTGGCGCGCGGCGCGCATAGTTGGGACCCGGCATGGATTGGATTGCGCTGGCTGCGTGATGAAGGGTTTACGGTTGATATCGCCGGGCGAACCTGTTGGAGCGAAAGCGAGGCGCAGTTGCGCGCCGAGTTTGGGCGTTTGTTCGCTGCGGAAAAGCTGACCGTGGATGCACGCGACGCCGCGCGCCTTGTGCTGTTTCCCGAAATGGACGCCGACGCCGACACGCCGGAGATCACCACCGCGTGCTGGGACATTTTAAATGTGGAGCCCGCCGCAATGATGTGCGCCTCGTCGCGCATGATCATAAAGCGCAAAGGCGCCGCAACGCCGGTCGTCGCGCCTTGTACACTACTGCCCTACGAAGAAGGGCTGGAAATGGGCGTGACCCTGAAAGAAGCGTCAGGCGCGGTGAAGCTGAACCACCCGCACTGCTCGGCGTTTTGTGTGTTGGGCGGCGGCTCTTGCAGTCAATAGGCGCGGCGCCGGCGGTGGAAACCGTTCTCGCGCTGGGAGATTTTACGCGCCCTGTTCTAATTTTTGGTGGCCCCTATGGCAATATACAGGCGCTGAGCGCCTTGTTTGAGGTCGCCGACCGAAGCGGCGTTCCCGGTGAAAACATGATTTGCACCGGCGACCTGGCGGCGTATTGCGCCGATCCTCAGGCGACGGTTGATTTGACCCGCGCGCGCGGCGTTCATGTCATCGCGGGAAATGTTGAAGAATCGCTTGGCGCGGAATCGTCGGATTGCGGCTGCGGGTTCGATGAAGGCAGCGCCTGTGATGTGCTGGCGTCCCGTTGGTACGCCTATGCGACGCGGGTGTTGGATTCGGCGACGAAAATATGGATGCGCGACTTGCCGCGCCGCGCGGTGTTCTCCATGGCGGGCGCCAATTTCACCGTGATTCACGGCGGGGTCGAACGGATTAATCAATTCATCTTTCCCGGAACGCCCGAGGAAGAGTTTCGCGAAGAATTTCGGATCGCGGGAACCGACGGCGTGATCGCGGGCCATTCCGGATTACCCTTCTCGCGCCTTGTCGAGGGACGTTTATGGCACAATGCGGGAGCGATCGGAATGCCGGCGAATGATGGTGCGCCGCACGTTTGGTACAGTATTTTGTCGCCGATTGGCGCGGGCGAAATTTCGATTGAGATACGCTCGCTGTCGTATGACTGGCGCGCTGCGGCGGACTCGGTGCGCGCCGCCGCCCTGCCGATTGCGTATGCCGACGCGCTTGAATCCGGACTGTGGCCCAGCGATGATGTTATGCCCGAAAGTGATCGGGCGCGTCGTGGCGCTGTGATCAAGGAATCCGATTTGTCATGGACGTGGAACAAGAGCGCCGTAAACGAAACAGCGCAGCAAGAAGGAATCTCGGCGTAATGATCGACACGGAA
>JBLHZD010000325.1:0-4511 GCA_047631095.1 Alphaproteobacteria bacterium | reverse complement strand
CATATTGTGGTCTCCGTGTGGGTGCCCAACCCACGCCATGTTGAATTGATTCGCTCGCAAACGCTGATGCGCCAATCCTTGATCGCCAAATACGCCTGCCCGCCGCCGACGGCGGAACTTTGGAACATCGTAGGGGACGAGGTCGAAATTCGCATGAACCTGTACGATGAAGGCATAAAACTGGGCAACACAGTCTGCGTCCCGCCTAAAAAATAGCCCCGACCCCATGCCGAAATTTCGCGTGGTTGCCGCAGCGCTCCCTGGATGTATTGTGGTTGCAGTGATCGCAATGAACGCATGGGGACAGGCGCAATGAGTTGGGAAAAAGAAGTCGAGGAAATCGCCCGGAAACGGGATTTGGCGAAGCAGTTGGGCGGCCCCAAAGGCGTATCCCGACAACATAATCAGGGGCGCCAGACGATCCGTGAACGTATCGACGGTTTGGTTGATCCTGGCGGTTTTCATGAGATGGGCGCTGGCGCCGGCGCATCCGAGTATGACGAAAACGGCGAAATAGAAAGTTTTTCACCCGCGAATTTTATCGTCGGATTTGGTGAAATCGACGGGCGTCGTTGTGTCGTGGGCGGGGAGGATTTTACCTTGCGCGGCGGCTCGCCCAACGAGGCCGGATTACGCAAAAGCGTCTATGCGGAGGAAATGGCCACCCGCTATCGCACCCCGTTAATTCGTATTCACGAAGGCGGCGGCGGCAGCGTTGCGGGCGCCGGCGGCAAGACCGTTGGCAGCCCCGTGCATTTACCCCATCGTTTCAAATCGGTCGCTCGCGCGCTGGCCACGGTGCCCGTGGCGACCGCCGCGCTGGGACCGGTCGCAGGCCTGCCCGCCTCCCGCTTGGTGGCGTCGCATTTTTCCGTCATGACGAAAGACACCGCGCAGGTTTTGATCGCCGGTCCCGCCGTGGTCAAACGCGCGCTGGGCGAAGATTTAACCAAGGAAGAACTCGGATCCGCCAAGGTGCATACCCGCAATGGCGTCGTCGATAACGTCGCCAAGGATGAAGCCGATGCGCTGGCGCAAATTCGCCGCTTCCTGAGCTATATGCCGGACAATGTGTGGTCCGCGCCGCCGCGTTTAAATCCCGAAGATATCGACGATAATCCCGAGCGTCGCGATGAGGCGTTGATGTCGCTGATTCCGCGCGACCGACGAAAAATCTACGACCCTCGCGCGTTAATCGCCCATGTGGTCGATAAGGACAGCTTCTTCGAGATGACGCGCTATTACGGCTCGGGCCAGATTACCGGGTTCGCGCGGATGAATGGCTGGGTCGTGGGCATTCTGGCCAACGATAACCGGTTTTACGCGGGCGCGATGACCGCCGATGGCGCGTTGAAATATCGCCGGTTTGTGGAAATTTGTGAAATGTTCCACATCCCGGTCATCAGTCTGGTTGATGAACCGGGCTTTATGATCGGATCGGAATCGGAAAAGGCGGGCACGATCCGGTTTGGCACCGCCGCCGTTCTGGCCGCCGCCGATTGCATTATCCCCTGGGCGTCTGTCGTGGTCCGAAAATCTTTCGGCGTGGCGCAGGGCGCCCATTATGGGACCGACGCCCATGTTCTGACCTGGCCGTCGGCGGAGATGGGGCCTTTGCCGGTTGAGGGCGGCGTCGCTGTGGCCTATGGCCGCGAAATCGCTGCGGCTGATGATCCGGATGCGCGCCGCAAAGAGCTGGAAGAAATGCTGGCGAAGCGGCAATCACCGTTCCCGCGCGCGGAGTCTTTTTCGGTGCATGAAATGATCGACCCGCGCGACACCCGCCCGGAGCTCTGCCGCTGGATCGAATGGGTGCAACCGATCATCCAGGATCAGTTGGGACCGCGCGGCTTTCCCTATCGCGCGGGATAGGGGTGTCGTCCACCGATCTTGATCGGATTGGGGCGCTGGAGGCGCGCGCTTTTAACGCCTGGCCGGCGCAGGATTCCGTGACCTGCGATGGCTGGGTTTTTCGATGCGCTGACGGATATACAAAGCGCGCGAACTCGGCCAATGCGGTCGCGCCGACCGGCGCATTTTCAGATGTTCATCCGGCGGCGGCGGCGTTTTTTGAGGCGCGACGCCAGCCGGTCATTTTTCGCCTGACGCCGCTGGCCCAACCAGATTCTGATAGCGTGCTGGAGGCCGCTGGTTATGCGTCTTTGGATCGATCCATTGTCCTGACTCTACCCCTCGCAAAAATGAACGCGCTCGATGTGCGGGAGACGCTTGGCGACGTTGATATTGAACCGACGCCAAGCTCGGCGTGGCGCACTGGATTTTCGGAGGCTGCCGGGGTGGTGGCGGAGCGCCGTCCGTTACACTATCAAATTCTGGTATCGGTCCGCCCTCAAGCGGCGTTTGCGACGTGTTATTTGTCGGGCGCGCCGGTCGGGTACGGGCTGGCGGTTACGGAAAAGGGCGCGACCGGGCTTTTCGATATTGTTGTGACAAGTGCGGCGCGGGGGCGCGGCGTTGGCGCTGTTGCAATGGGGACGAAAAATGGGTGCCGGTGAGGCGTATCTTCAGGTGTTGTCGGACAACAAAATTGCGCAGAACCTGTATGAATCGTTAGGGTTTTCAGAGGCCTATCGTTACCATTATCGTATAAAGCAACGCCTCTCATAGGGGCGGCGGGTTGTGCAGGTGGCGCCTGCATGAGATATTTTGCGCCACATTTGGATGTTCGGGGAAGGGTGATTCATCGTGGGATTCAAAAAAAGTGTTTTGATTGGCGCCGGGCTTGTGGCGTTTGCAATTGCGAGTCCCGCCGTGGCGGCGGGCGGTAAGGCGCATTGGGCCTATGAAGGCGCGACGGGACCTAAAGCCTGGGGCAAACTCGACAAATCCTATAGGGCGTGCGGCGCGGGCGTCCAACAATCGCCAATTGACCTGCAACACGATATTGGCGCCAAGGTCCCCGCTCTGTCCCTGCACTGGAAGCCCGTGCAATTGGGCTGGGTGGTCAATAACGGTCATACGATTCAGGTGAATACGCCGAAGGCGGGTTATATGACCTTGGGCGGGGCGCGCTATGATTTGCTGCAATTCCACTTTCATCAAAAAAGTGAACACAAAATCGGCGGCAAGCAGTATCCGATGGAAGTTCACTTTGTGCATAAGGCCGCGAAAGGCGGCGGCTTGGCCGTGATCGGCGTTATGTTGGCGGAAGGCGCGGCGAATTCGGTTCTCGCGTCGATCTGGAAAATGCTGCCTCAGCATGAAGGCGAAATGCTGAACGAGGCGAGCGTTGATTTAAAAGGGCTGCTGCCGAAATCCGCCGCATCGTTCCGCTACTCCGGGTCACTGACCACGCCGCCCTGTACGGAAATTGTATCCTGGACAGTGATGAAAGCGCCGGTGTCTCTCTCATCGGGTCAAATCAAGGCGTTCGGACATTTGTTCTCGAACAATTTCCGGCCCATTCAGCCTCAAAACCGCCGTTACATCCTGTCGGGCGGCTGAGCCAAAAGGAATTCTGGTATGCGATTGCAAGTAAAACGGAAATCCCGCGTTAAATCGGAATCGGCGTATTTGCGCACCTTCAATCGCAAGGTGACGTCGCAACGCGGCGAAGATGGCGTCCTTGAGAAAATTTTCGAGATTGTTGGAACGGAAAACCAGTATTGCGTCGAGTTCGGCGCCTGGGACGGGAAACTGTACAGCAATACGTGGAATCTGCTGAAAAACGAGGGATGGCGCGGCCTTCAAGTCGAGGCCAGCCCCGAGAAATATCGGGAGCTTGTCGCCGAATATTCCGGGCAGGAGCAAGTGGCGACGGTGAATGCGATGGTGGAAACATCCGGCGATAATGCGCTGGACCCAATGCTGGCGGCGACGGGCGCGCCCAAAGACCTCGATCTTCTGTGCATCGATGTCGACGGGTTGGATTGGCACATTTGGAATTCATTGAGTGAATTCGAGCCGCGTCTGGTGCTGGTGGAGTTCAATCCGACGGTTCCCAACGATGTGATTTTTGTGCAGGACGATGATCCTTCGGTTAATCAGGGCGCCTCCCTGCTGGCAATGATCGAATTGGGGAAATCCAAAGGCTATGAGCTGATCGCCACGACCGAGTGGAACGGTTTTTTCATCCGTAAGGATCTGTTTCCCGCCTTTGGAATCGAGGATAACGAAATTGATTCCATGCATGACCCGGCGCATTTCGAAAGTCGGTTGTTTCAATGTTATGACGGCACCTTGATGCTGGCGGGGTGCAAGCATCTTTTATGGTCGAACGTGACGATTGCGCCGGAAGACATTCAGGTGTTGCCCAAGTCGTTGCGAAAATATGGCGGCGCTGCATAAGCGCGCGGGCGCTTGTGAAAAAGGTTTCCGTCTTTCACTTATCGCGCGTACCATTGAAGGGTTCATGGGAACAATTCCTGAGTGTCCGTCCGAAGACTTAATGGGTCGGATGAATTGGTTGTCCGGTGCGCTTTCTTGAATTTCGGAATTGATTTTGATTCCCTTTGCGGAACCGAATCGTTTCGTGAGGTGCGCCATGTGGA
>JBLHZD010000324.1:0-4532 GCA_047631095.1 Alphaproteobacteria bacterium | reverse complement strand
ATATGCGCCGCAACCGCCGTCGCGAGGCGGTCCGCCCCAACCTGAGCCGGACGGTCGACCAACACCTCGAACCCCAAATTTACATTGCTTGCCCCGACAACCATTGGCGTTGTCTTGAAGTAACGCTCGCATAAGTTCGTGATATTAAACAAAGCCTGCGGCACCACTGTCGCCACAATTGCATTCGTAATGTCCGTCACCTTGATATCTTCGAGGTTCATGAGTTGGGTTAGCCAAACCGCGTATTCATCGGCGGTTCGTTTCGTATCACTGGCGCTGCGCCACGACCCTCTTATGCCTGTTTTATCGCAAACGGCAAAAACGACATTGGTATTCCCATAATCGACCACCAATAACATTTCATGCGCTTCCAAAGAATACATCCCCCGCCGTAACGCGCTCAATCACACCATCGGAATTGGATAACATCAAAGCGCCGTCGACATCCAAATCATGAAAAACACCCTGAATCTCTCGCGCGCCAGTCCTGACCGTAACCCGTTCACCCAACCCCTTTGCGCGGTGTAGCCAGGCGCTTCGAATAGGCGCGACGCCGTCTTCTAACCATAACGCCCGCCAATAGGAAAACTTTTGCACAAACAAGGTCAGTATGTCCCCCGCAGTCGGCTTGAGTGGATAACACCCAAGGTCTGTTGCCGGATATACCGTATTTTTCGGATGCGACACAATATTGACGCCGCATCCAAGAACGATCCATTCAACCAGCTTCGAAGCGCCGCCACTTGAAGCTTCCAGCAAAATACCCGCAATTTTCGCCCCATCGACCAGGATGTCATTTGGCCATTTGTGTAACAGATCCACATCATCGGGCAGAACCGCACGTAGAGCGTCACTCAAGCTAATCGCGGCGATCAAGGATATCATCGCGGCTTCCGACAGCGGCTTCTCTGGGCGCAGCACTATCGAAAAGTATAGATTTCCGACCGGTGACTCCCATTCGCGGCCGCGCCGTCCACGGCCATTTGTTTGCGTATCCGCCCATATGACGATCCCATCTTTGGCGCCCGTTATCGCAAGTTTTCGGGCTTCGTCATTTGTGGAACCGACGGAGTCTCGATGAATCAGGGAAAATGTATCCGGCCAGCCTGGCGGTATGGTGGGGGCGTCGCCCATATTATCTTGCTGTGCGTCTTAGCCGGGAAACAAGGCCGCTGCGGCCAAGGTCGCTTCGTTCAGAACCGGCGTCAGGACAACGAAAAACAAAGCAGTTGCGATAGCGGTAACCGTCATGACAGACGACAACGGCTTTCCAATCGGCGTATCAAACACTTCTCTGGCGTCATCGAAATACATGATCTTGATGATGCGCAGATAATAAAACGCGCCGACAACGCTCGCAAGGACGCCGAGGATCGCCAATGTATATAATTCAGCCTCAATCGCCGCGAGAAATATGTACAACTTCCCAAAGAAACCCGCCATAGGAGGAACGCCAGCCAACGAAAACATAAAGACAAGTAAGGCCAAGGCGATCCGCGGGTGCGTTTGCGACAATCCCGACAAATCATCAATTTCTTCAACCATGACGCCGTTTCGGCGCATGCACAATATGCAGGCGAAAGTACCCAGCGTCATGATCATATAAATGGTCATGTAAAGCAAAATGCCCCGCACGCCAATTTCAGACCCAGCCGCTAATCCAACCAGAGCATAACCCACATGGCCAATTGAACTATACGCCATCAATCGTTTGATATTCTTCTGCGCAATCGCCGCAAAGGCGCCCAAAACCATCGAGGCTGCGGAAATTGCGATAATGACCTGGCGCCATTCGTCCACCAGACCGCCAAATGGCTCCATCAAAACACGAATTAATAATGCAATGGCGGCTATTTTTGGCGCTGCGGCAAAAAATGCCGTTACAGGAGTCGGCGCGCCTTCATAGACATCCGGGGTCCACATATGAAAGGGAACGGCGGAAATTTTGAACGCCAAACCAGCACAAAGGAACACGATCCCGACAACCAGGCCAACTGAGCCCGCGCCATGTACTGACAATTCGGTCGATAAAACCGTGAAGGACGTCGATCCCGTAAATCCATAAATCAAGGAACAACCGTAGAGCAACATTCCTGACGAAAGCGCCCCTAAGACAAAGTACTTCAAACCAGCTTCGGTCGACCGTAAATTATCTCGTTGGAAGGCGGCCAAGACATACAATGACAGGCTTTGTAACTCCAAGCCGATATAGAGTGATATCAAATCATTCGCGGATATCATCATCATCATGCCAAGGGTGGCGAATATGACGAGGATTGGATATTCGAACCGGTTCATGCGTTCGCGCTGAATAAAGCCGTCACTCATTAACAGTGCGACGATGGAACCCAGCAGCACCAACACTTTCATGAAGACGGCGAACTGATCCGTTACGAAGAGACCATTAAACGCCAGCGCATCGCCTTTATTCATAAAGACAGTTAAAACAACTGTAAGCGCCAACATCACCATCGCGAGCACTGAAACGACGCCAGGTGCGCGTTTTTTAGAAATGAAGACGCCAACCATCATGAGCGCCATTCCCGCAATCGCGAGGAATATTTCCGGGAGTGCGGGAAGTATGATTGGCAATTCAGTCATCGCTTGCTCACTAACCCCGCCTATTTCGCAACGACAGCGTGCGCGCCGTCCGCAGCCGCCAACGCGGTGTTATAATTTTCAATCAAATTAGCAACGGACGCCGACATAGGTTCAGTAAAGGATGTCGGATAAATTCCCATCCAGAACACCAGCACGATAAGTGGGGCGAACTGTAATATTTCCCGAGGGCTCAGATCCACGATGGATTTGAGATCCTCTTTCGTCATTTTTTCAAAAACCACCCGACGGTACAAGTACAACATGTAGGCAGCGCCCAGCACCATGCCGAAGGCAATTAGCAGCGCAACCCAGGTACTCACCTGGAACGCGCCAACCAGGATTAAGAATTCACCGACGAAACCGCTTGTGCCCGGAAGGCCAACAGACGCCAACATAAAGACCATGAACACCAAAGCGTATCGCGGCATTCTTTCAACCAATCCACCGTATCGTGAAATTTCACGGGAATGGGTACGGTCATAAACGACGCCGACACAAAGGAATAACGCGCCAGAAACAAACCCATGACTGAGCATCTGAAGCAAAGCGCCTTCGACTGCTTGCTGGTTCATCGCAAAAATACCGACCGTCACAAACCCCATATGCGCGACGGAGGAATAGGCGATAAGCTTTTTCATATCTTCTTGCGCCAGCGCCACCAGCGACGTGTAGATTACTGCGATAATGCTCAACGTATAGATAAGCGGCGTAAAGAACTCCGACGCCTCAGGCAACATCGGCAAGGAGAACCGAATAAACCCGTAGGCGCCCATCTTCAACAGCACGCCCGCCAATATGACAGAGCCTGCGGTTGGCGCCTCGACATGGGCGTCGGGCAGCCAGGTATGCACGGGCCACATAGGCACCTTAACCGCGAACGATGCGAACAACGCTAACCACATCCACAACTGCGCGTCATAGGCGAAGGTGTGGTTCATAATCGTTGGTATATCGGTTGTTCCGACCTCGATATACATCGCGATGATCGCCAGAAGCATCAACACGGAGCCAAGCAGTGTGTATAGGAAGAACTTGAACGCGGCGTACACCCGTCGCTTTCCGCCCCATACGCCAATAATCAGGAACATAGGGATCAGGACGGCTTCAAAGAAGATATAGAAAACAACGAAATCCAACGCGCAGAACATGCCGACCATCATGGTTTCAAGAACCAAAAATGCGATCATGTATTCTTTCACGCGATTTTTGATGGCTTCCCAACTCGCGAGGATACAAATCGGCGTCAGGAGAGTCGAAAGGAGCACAAAAAACATGGATATGCCATCGACGCCGACGTGATATCCAATTTTGAACGCTGGCATCCAACTTTGGCGCTCGACAAACTGGTACTCCACCGTCTCGTTCTTAAAGTTCACCCAGATCAGGAGTGAAAACCCAAAGGTGAACAGTGAAACCCAAAGCGCGCCCCATTTGGCATTTCGCGCGACAATGCTTTCTTCTCCGCGGACAAACAGCAATATCGCCAGCGCGCCAGCCAGCGGCGTAAATATCGTAACGCTCAGTAAAGGAAAATCGCTCATCATCGCCTTTAACCCGCGTTAGCCGTGTAAAGATACCAAGTCACGAGCGCGACAACGCCAATGAGCATTGCGAACGCATAATGATACAAAAATCCGCTTTGAAGACGGCTCGCCCGCATTGCAAAGCGCTTCGTCATCGCGGCGATCCCATCTGGACCAAGACCGTCAATCAAAGTGCCATCGCCCGCTTTCCAAAGACTCCGTCCCAGATAAAAAGCCGGTTTTACAAAAATAGCGGTATACAATTCGTCGAAATACCATTTGTTGTAGGAAAACAGGTATAAGGGCCTGATTTTCGCTACCAGCGCCTTTGGCGCCTCGGTGTTTACGATATACATGTAATACGCCAATCCGATCCCCACGGCGCCAACAAAGAGCGGCGTCCATTTT
>JBLHZD010000323.1:0-4546 GCA_047631095.1 Alphaproteobacteria bacterium | reverse complement strand
TCGAATGGCGCTTTCCCCTGGTTCACGATCAGGTTGATGCTCGCGCCCATGACCCGTTCACAAACGGCGGTCGGGGCTTGCTTACGAACATCACGTTCCAAAGGCACTGTCAGATCCGCATTAAAGGTCATATCGAATTTGCCGGCGATAAACGCCAAAACGCGTGTCGAACGACTTTTAATAATGGTGTGTTCAATACCATCCAGGTAAGGACGATCTTTTTTCCAGTAGTCCTTATTCCGCGTAAATTTAACGCTCTCGTTCTGTTTCAAGGAAACAAACTTGAACGGTCCGGTGCCGATCGGCGCCGTACGCATCTTTTTCGGTGATACGTGGCAAGGATAAACCGGCGAATAACCAGACGCCAACAACGTCAGGATCGCGGGTTGCGGACGGCCAAAGTTAAAGGTGACTTCATGGTCGCCATTCGTGGTCACGCCTTTGAGGTTTTTGTACCAGGCTTTACGCGGGTTCTTACGCAATTTGTATTTGCGTCCGCCATTGCCAAGCAGTAAATCCCACCAGGTGCATTTCACATCGGCAGAGGTAAAGGGCTTGCCATCATGCCATTTCACACCTTCTTCCAACTTGAAGGTCAAATTCAGCTTGTCGGCGCTCCAGGACCAGCTTTTCGCCAGATCCGGAACAATCGTGTCCAGGCTGTTAACCGCTTTGGCCTGATCGTACATGACCAGATTGTTCATAACCGGCATATAAGGCGTCAGCGTCGAGTTCGTCGCTTCTTCGTGAATGGAGCCACTGGGTGGCGTTCCACGGTGATAGGCCTTTAAGATGCCGCCGTGTTTTTGCGCATACGCCACATTGGCGCCAAGTGCGGCGGTAAACAGCGACATCGCCGCTACAACCGCCAATTTTTTCCCGTACATGATAACCCTCCTCCTATGGAATTAATTTGGTATTTTCTTATTATCTTTGTGCGAAATTGAAAAACGCATTCCCCAACGATTGCATTCCAGATTTCCTTTGTCCACCTCAAAGAGTCATTAATTCTCACCTTCGTCCGGACAATGCACAACCCATCTGTGCAATCCGCGACGACGCATCCGTTATCGCCTATAGCGGATGGGCCGGCGCGACGCGACCCCGACATTCGCCAAACCCGATCGTCGCAAAATTTTTCCGTTCGCAGCGTCCCCAAAAAATCACCTCGTCGCCATCCTCCAGAAAGGTCCGGGTTTCGCCGCCGGGCAGTTCAAAGGGCAAGGCGCCGCGTTCGGAGATTTCCATCAGGCACCCCATTTCCGAGCGAACCGGCCCTGAAACCGTGCCGCTGCCATAGAGGTCGCCGGTTTCCAGGTTGCAGCCATTGCTGGCGTGATGGGCGAGCATTTGAAAGATTGTCCAATAATTTTTACGGAAATACCCCTGACTGCGCCGCAGGGCCGGCGCGCCAGCGTCGCGCATCCGTTCAGAACGGAGAAAAACCTCAAGCGTAATGTCGAGTCCTCCCGTAGAACGATCCGATGGCGCCTCCAGATAGGGCGATAATTCCGGCGCCGCGTCCCCCCGGTCCGCTGCGGGAATCCGATACGGCGCCAGCGCCTCCAGGGTGACCACCCACGGGGAGACCGACGTCATGAAACTCTTGGAGAGAAAGGGCCCCAGCGGCTGCATCTCCCAGGCCTGGATGTCGCGCGCGGACCAGTCATTCAACAGACATAAACCAAATACATGTTGATCCGCCTCCGCCAGGGGAATCGGGTAGCCCATCGGATTGCCCACTCCGACATACGCGCCGATTTCCATTTCGTAATCCAACAGGCGCACGGGCCCGAAGCTGGGCGCGGCGGCGCCGGGTGCTATTCTTTGGCCATTGGGCCGACGGCACGGCGATCCGCTGACCGACACGGACGAGGCCCGTCCATGATAGGCGACCGGCAGATGCTGAAAATTCGGATACAGCGTCGGCTCACGGCCGCTGAGCCGCCCGCCATTATTGGCATGGTCGAGCGAGGTGTAAAAATCAGTAAAATTGGAGATATCGCTTGGGACCGCAAACTCCACTTCATACATCGGCACAAGCGCCGCCGCCCCCGCCGCCTGGTCCGCCGCGCCGGTGCGCAACAACCGGGAAACCGCAAGGCGCAACGCCGACCAGTGTTTTGGCCCCAGCGCCATCAGCGAATTCAAACTCGATTCGGACGCCGCCGCCGCGGACGCCGCCGCTAGTCCTTCGAAAATTTCAGCCTTCGAGCACGCCGCCATGTCGAGAATTTGATCGCCAATGGCGACGCCCCCACGAAACCGCTCATCATCGCCATGGCGCCGGAAAACGCCAAACGGCAGGTTCTGTATGGGGAAATCCGTTTCCGGCGCGTTTGCGGTCTCAACCCAGCTTTTCAGGTCTGCGTCGTGCGTTTCATTCAATACGGTCATTCTGGCAATCCCCTGAAATTCTGAATTCTTGCAAAAACCGATTCACACCGCGTCGCCCGGAAAAATCAAGTCTGACGAAACCGGATCGAAAAATCCGGACATTTGACATTTGTCCGCCCGCCCCTTCGAATAGTCGCACTCATAAAGGAACTGCGCCTCATGGCTCAAGACGACGATCACTCCAAGACCCAATACCCCTATCGACGTCCCCGTGACGCGGCGACCCTGTTGATCGTCCGAAAATCCCGAAAGGGCGCTGAAGTCTTGCTGGGACAGCGTAGCGCCAAGCATGTTTTTTTCCCCAACCATTATGTCTTTCCAGGCGGCGGCGTCGATCGCGCGGATGGGTTCGCCCGCGCCGCGACGCCCCTTCGCGACCATGTCGCATCCGGCCTCGAACAAGCCGCCAACCCCCATCGCGCGCGCGCCATCGCACTGGCGGCCATTCGCGAAACCTTCGAGGAAACCGGCCTGATCATCGGTGAAACTGCGCCAAATTTGGTTAAGCGGGCGCCGCGCAACGAGTGGTCGGCGTTTTACGAAACCGGCATGGCGCCCTCGCTGGACGGCCTCGCCTTTGTCTTGCGCGCGGTCACGCCGCCAGGGCGCCCTCGCCGCTTTGACGCCCGTTTCCTGGCCGTGGACGCCGAGCGCGTGACCGGCGACATGTCCGAAGGCACCGGCGAGTTGCTCAAGCTGCACTGGTTCACCATTGAGGAAGCCGCAAAACTGAAAATTCGCGACATCACCGTGCGCGCCATTCGCGAAGTCGAATCACGGTTGGCGCGTGGGCGGCTGGACGACCCCGACCACCCCATTCCCTGGTTAAAGACCATCCACGGCGCGCGAGTCGAAGGCGCGCACTGATCCAAATGAGGTTCGCCTCACCCGTTAAATACAGAGCAACGTTTAAGGAACGACGATATGAAATATGGGTTTTACCTGCCGACGCGCGGCGACACTGCAACAGCCGACGGACTGGTCTCTATGGTCCAAAACGCCGAACGGCTCCGTTTCAATTCGGTCATGATCGCCGACCATATTGTCTTCCCGACCAACTTCGATTCGCCCTATCCCTATACGGTCGATGGCGGCTTCCCGGGGCAAGGCGACGCCTTCGAACAACTTTCCCTGATGTCCTTCATCGCCGGTAAAACCAATTCCCTGCGCCTCGTCTCCAGCGTTATGATTTTGCCGCACCGCAATCCCATCGTCACCGCGAAGATGCTGGCCACCATCGACGTTTTGTCGAAAGGCCGGGTCACTGTCGGCGTCGGCGTGGGGTGGATGCGCGAAGAGTTCGAGGCGCTCGACGCGCCCGACTTCGACAAGCGCGGCGCCGCCAGCAACGAATTTATCGAGATCTTCAAGAAAGCCTGGACCGAAGACCCGGTCAGTTTCGAGGGCGAGTTTTATAGTTTCAAGGAACTGCGCTGCATGCCGCAACCGGTGCAAAACCCGCACCCGCCCATCTGGATCGGCGGTCACAGCAAGCCCGCGATGCGCCGCGTGGCCAAATATGGCGATGGCTGGCACCCGGTGGGCTCTATCGCCGCAACGCCCTTGCCGCCGGCCCTGCTGAAAGAAAAGTTCGACGAGATCAAACGCATGGCCGAAGCCCATGGCCGCGACCCGGAGACCATTACCATTTCCTACAAGGCGCCGATCTATGACGCGGGCGTGCCTGTCGACGGCGCCGAGCGCAAACCGTTCACCGGCTCCTTCGAACAGATCGCCGAAGACGTGCAATCCTTTAAAGACGTCGGCGTCTCAGAACTTGTGTTCGATTTCCGCGCGCCCACATTCGATGAAAGCATCGAGCGGATGAACGCCTTTGGCGACGGCGTTATGCCGCTTACGGATTAAGTTTTGCGAATTTAAGCCTTGCGGATAGGCGACCGGTCAGGACGGCCGGTCGCCGCGCAGCATGACTCGATATAGGTAGCGCATTTGGTCCATGTCGTAATCGGCGTTCGCCTTATGCAACAAGCAGCGATTATCCCACATCACCAGATCCCCGGCGCGCCATTGATGACGGTATTCAAATTTATCCTGAGTCGCGTGGGCCAGTAAGTCATCCAGAAGCGGCAAGGCCTCGCTGTCATCCATCCCCACGATGCTATCGATCCGGATCGGGTTGATGTAAAGC
>JBLHZD010000322.1:0-4580 GCA_047631095.1 Alphaproteobacteria bacterium | reverse complement strand
GACGCAAAAAGCTAAAGGATCCTCATCCGTGAAACAGACTGGCGACGCGTTTGCAGCGGGCCAAAAGACGGTGGAGCAAGCCGTAAAAGCTTCCACCGAAGGGTATGAGCAGGCGATTGAAATGACGAAAGACCAGGTCGAGAAAACGAGCGCCGCTGTTATGCGTGGCTATGACGACTACGCCGCGTTCAACAAGGATAGCGTAGACGCCTTTGTAAAGGCTGGTAATGTGTGGAGCAAAGGTTTCGAAGATATGGGAAAAATGTTCTTTGCGTTTGCTCAGGCCTCTTCCCAGCAAAGCGTTGACGCCGCCAAATCAGTCATGGGCGCGAAGACGATCACAGATATTGTGGATGCACAGTCGGCGTTCGCGAAGACGAGTTTTGACAATATCGTGGCCGAATCGACCAAGATCTCCGAATTGACGATGTCGGTTTCGAACGAAGCTGCGGCGCCAGTGCAGGCGCAGTTCAACGTCGCTGCTGCAAAATTCGCGAACCCTGCTTGATAAACGTTAAATTTAGTCTGCGAATGACGCCGAACACATAGCGTTCGACGTCATTGCGCGGATTTAGACTAATAATTAAGGCCCCAATGGATATTCTGTTGGGGCCTTTTTTGTTTTTTGGCGGTACGATAGGGAGATTGTATGGGTTTTCTGTCAGATAAACCTTTTCCGACGGTGAAAAAATCCAATATCATAGGTGTAACGTTGACGAACTCGAGAATTCGATGAGCAAGCAAAACGATAATACAGATGGCGGCTTGCAAACGGGAACGGTTGTAAGGACGCGTCCGAAGACCAAAAAGCCGTCTATGTATAAAGTGTTAATGCTGAACGATGACTATACGCCTATGGAATTCGTTGTTCATGTACTGGAAAACTTTTTCAGCATGGGACAGGAAGAGGCGACTGAGATTATGTTGCATGTCCACCAGCGTGGTGTTGGCGTTTGCGGCGTATTTACATATGAAGTGGCTGAAACAAAAGTGAATCGCGTTATGGATTTTGCACAAAAAAATCAGCACCCCCTTCAATGCACCCTTGAAAAGGATTGAGGCGCCCGTGTTATCTCGGAACCTAGAAGAAAGCCTCCATCGCGCGCTTGCTCTGGCAAGCAGCCAACGGCACGAATACGCGACGTTGGAGCATTTATTACACGCCTTGACCGAAGATCAGGACGCTGTGTCTGTTTTACGCGCTTGTGGCGTTGGCATCGAAAAATTGCGGAAAGACCTGACGACGTATTTGGAGAATGAACTCGACATGCTGGTTTCCAGCGATGTTGAGGATCCCAAACCTACCGCGGGTTTTCAGCGCGTTTTACAGCGCGCGGCCATTCACGTGCAGTCATCGGGACGAGAGGAAGTCACAGGCGCGAATGTTCTGGTGGCGATGTTCTCGGAGCGAGAAAGCCACGCGGTTTACTATTTGCAGTCCCAGGATATGACGCGGTTCGACGCCGTCAATTATATCAGTCATGGCATTGCGAAGGTGCAAACAGAGGGCGAGGAACGCGAGGTCAATGGCGCGGATGAGGAATCCGCTGAAGAAACCGTCAATAAAAAGGGCACTGAATCCCTTGATGCTTATTGCGTAAACCTCAATAAAAAGGCGAGCGATGGTAAGATTGACCCGCTCATTGGACGGGCGACCGAAGTCGACCGAACCATCCAGGTCTTGTGTCGCCGCACCAAAAACAACCCGCTCTATGTTGGTGACCCGGGGGTCGGCAAAACCGCGATTGCGGAAGGACTGGCGCGGCGGATCGTAAATGGCGATGTGCCCGAAGTGTTGGAGACGGACGTTATTTATTCGCTCGACATGGGGGCCCTGCTGGCTGGGACGCGGTACCGGGGCGATTTTGAAGAACGCCTGAAGGCGGTTATCAACGAGCTTGAAGAATTACCGGGCGCGATCCTGTTTATCGACGAAATTCACACGATAATTGGCGCAGGCGCGACAAGCGGCGGGGCTATGGATGCGTCTAACCTATTGAAACCTGCACTTCAAAATGGCGCCCTGCGGTGTATTGGGTCGACGACCTACAAGGAATTCCGGAATCATTTCGAAAAAGACCGGGCGCTCGTTCGTCGGTTTCAGAAAATTGACGTTCGCGAACCCTCGATCGCCGATACGATCAAGATTCTTCAAGGTTTGAAGCCGTATTATGAAGAGCATCACAAGATCCGCTACACCAATGAAGCGCTGAAAACCGCCGTGGAACTGTCCGCAAAATATATCAATGACCGTAAATTGCCCGACAAGGCGATTGACGTAATTGATGAAGTCGGCGCCTCGCAAATGCTCGTCGCGCCGTCCAAACGAAAAAAGACAGTGGGCGTCAGGGATGTAGAGGCGGTGATCGCCATGATGGCCCGCATTCCACCGAAACAGGTATCGCAGAATGATCGCACATCTCTGAAAAATCTGGATCGTGATCTGAAAACCGTCGTGTTTGGTCAGGACCAAGCGATTGACGCCCTTGTCACGGCGATAAAAATGTCGCGTGCGGGCTTGCGCGAAACGGAAAAGCCAATTGGCAGCTATTTGTTCTCCGGCCCTACGGGCGTCGGTAAGACCGAAGTTGCGCGCCAATTGGCGATGACGATGGGCATCGAATTAACGCGATTTGATATGTCTGAATATATGGAGCGGCACTCGGTTTCTCGTCTGATCGGCGCGCCTCCGGGATATGTTGGCTTTGATCAAGGCGGGTTGTTAACGGACGCGGTCGATCAAAATCCACATTCAGTCTTGTTGCTGGACGAAATTGAGAAAGCGCATCCTGACCTGTTCAATATTTTGTTGCAGGTCATGGACCATGGAAAGCTGACCGATCACAACGGAAAAAATGTCGACTTCCGAAATGTGATCTTGATCATGACGACAAATGCTGGCGCCGCAGATATGGCGAAACCGGCGATTGGCTTTGCTCGTGAAGAACGTATCGGTGAAGACGAAGAAGCGATTAACCGGATGTTCTCGCCGGAATTCCGAAATCGTTTGGATGCCACCATTGGGTTTAATGGTTTGTCCCGGGATGTCGTCCACCGGGTTGTTGATAAGTTTGTCATGGAGCTTGAAGGACAGTTAGCGGACCGCAATGTATCCATTGAATTGAGCGAAGATGCGCGCGAATGGCTGGCTGATAAAGGTTACGACAAAAGCTTTGGCGCGCGACCACTCGCCAGGGTCATTCAGGAACACGTCAAGAAACCGCTCGCGGAAGAATTGCTGTTTGGTAAATTAGCGAAGGGCGGCATTGTGATTGTTGGTTTGGAAGATGGTGTCTTAACTTTCGAATTCTCGTCATCTTCCGGCGGCGGTTCTGGAAAAGGGTCGGGCGGTAAAAAGAGATCACCGAAGCCTAAAGTGCCGGTCATGGTGGAGCAGTAGATCTTTAAGCAGTCTCATGGGCATGGTTTTTATGTCTTGGGCGGCGCCTTTTAAGGTCTGAAAGGTAACGGAGTTTATACGCCGTCATGGATTTTGCGCAAAGGCTGGACCGGCTGGAATCGGTTCAACGGCAGATAATAGACAGGGAAGAAATTCGTCGCCTTATCAGTCGATATTCTCGCGCGATAGACGAAGACATAAAATCTGAACAGAGCGCCATTTTTTCCGAAGATGTAGTGTCGGAAACGCGTCCGTGGTCTGCGGGCCGCGAAATGCGTGGCAAAGACGCCGTTCTAAAATCCTTCCAAAATTATATTGCGACATTTGCCAATCGCCGACGTTTCATAACCAATGAACAAATAGATGTTACCGATGAAAATTCGGCGACAGGTTGGGCGAATTGGCTGGTGTTGCATGCCCATGGCGACGACTCTTATTGCGGTTGGGGCGTTTATGATTGGGGTTTTGCGCGGAATGACGGGGTTTGGGAAATCTCCCGAATGATCATTACGGTGGAATGCATGACCACGTTGAAGGATGGCTGGAGCGATGCGAAGAATTTGATCGCCGACTATCCCGGGTCGAAAAAAGTTTAGATACGCAATTGCTTGCGCCAACGGGGAGAGATTATGGATATTGAAGGAAAAGTTGTCGCCGTGACGGGCGGCGCCAGCGGTATTGGTCGCGCCCTGGCGAGGGCCTTCGCAGCGGCGGGCGCCAAGGGTGTGGGCATCGCGGATTTGGATGAAAGTGGCGCACAAGCGGTCGCCGATGAAATTGGCGGGGTTGCTTGCGGATGCAATGTGTCGACAGAAGCCGATGTTCGTGGATTCGTTGCTACTGTCGAAGACGCCTTTGGACCCATCGATATATTCTGCTCCAATGCAGGCGTGCCGCCGACAATGCCGGATGACCCAGAGGATGAACAATGGATGCGACAATGGGGCGTCCATGTCATGTCGCATGTCTACGCGACGCGCGCAGTCGCGGATGCGATGGCGGCGCGGGGCGGTGGGTATCTGGTTAACACCGCCTCGGCGGCGGGGTTGTTGAGCCAAGTCGATAGCGCGCCTTACGCGGTGACAAAGCATGCGGCGGTTGGGTATGCGGAATGGCTGGCGATCAAATATGCGGATAAAGGCGTGCGGGTGTCTGTGCTGTGCCCGCAAGCGGTTGATAC
>JBLHZD010000321.1:0-4593 GCA_047631095.1 Alphaproteobacteria bacterium | reverse complement strand
TTCGGCGCCAACGTGCCCTAACTCTTTATAGGCGTTGCCAGTATTGTTGTACGCTTGGGAAAATTCTGGATGAAGCTTTATGGCTTTGGCATAACTATCGATTGCATCGTCAATTTTGCCAAGGTTTCTTAGGACATTCCCTAAATTGTTATGCGCTTCGGCATAGTCTGGTTTTAGTTGAAGAGCTCTCGTGTAACTCTCAACAGAATCGCTGTGTCTACCAAGGGCTTTGAGGGCGACGCCTAAATTATTGTGGGCTTCCGCAAAGTTCGGCTCTATTTGAACTGCCGATTTATAACGTTCCACTGCTTTTTTTTGATGGCCCAAGCCTGCGTTTATGGCACCAAGAAAATTATGCAGGATGACTGTCTTGGGGTATTTTGAAATTAGAGTTTCCCCTAATCTGAGGGCATCCTTCAGCTGCCCTTGATTGTAGAGGGTAACCAAAGATTTCACTTTTTCTTCGAAGGGTGCCTCGTTGGAGAGCGCGGGCAAGGTTTCTGTATGATTGAGTATTTTAAGGCCCTTTAATGCCCGCTTGTCGGTGGGAGACTTTGCAATAACATCACGGTAAATTTTTATGGCTCGTTCAGTTTTACCACTTTTAGCGAAACGCTCTGCTTTGCGAATCGATTGATCGATAGAAAAGGACATAACGGCGCTTCTTGAAAATATCAGTAAATTTTTGACGCACGGCAAGGTTAGTAAATCATACCAGAAGTCACGCCGAACTTGAAGGGTAAATCAGGTGGCGCATTTTTAGAGTCATCGCAATAACGAACCATAATTATTTTATTTAGTGCCGAAGAGGAAACAAATCGTCGATTAAATTTGAAACGCCGTGGATTGATTCCTGACACCGCACCGAGAAATCAGATGTTTTTCGCGTCAAAGCCTCAGCGCGATCACGGGTGCCATGCCCGGTTAACACATGAACGACGCCGGCGAGGCCCGCGTTGCGGGCGGCGTCTACATCGCTCAATGCATCACCGACCATCCAGGACAGGGATAGATTTAAACCCATAGCTTCTTCCGCAGCGTTCAACATGCCTGGATTGGGTTTTCGCCAGAGATGGTTTTCTATCTGATAATTAGGCAAGGCGTCTTTGTGGTAACCACATGCTAACACCATGTTCACCATGGCGCCTTCCTGTTCCATTTGATGTAGTAGTTCTTCCTGAAGTTTGGCGAACGCGACCCAATCGTAATGCCCGCGTCCGATGCCCGATTGGTTGGTGACCATTACGACCGGAATGGAGCGGGTGTTTGCGCGGGAAATTGCGGCTGCGGCACCAGGGATGAGGCGAAGGTCTTCGATGCGGTGGAGATAATTAACTTCTTCCACGACCACGCCGTCTCTATCGAGAAAGAGTGCTGCTGAATTTTGTTCCCTTGAGTTAACTGGCTGAACTTGTTGTCGCCACAGGCCAGGTGCATCGTCCGCAATAAAGGGGAGGGACTCAAAGGAATTTTTCATGACACGAATATAACAAATTTTAGCCCTATGTCCGAGACTTTTGTAAAGGTCTCTGACGGATAATCCGTCGTCCCACCACACGGATATATTTGAAAATAATGACCGTCATCGGCTGGGGGTGGAGATCATCAAAGATACATACGCCGCCGCTGCGTGCACTTATTTTATCGGCAATGGCAGTTAGAATATTTCGCCGACGGTTCAAACTTTAAAGGACTGGCCCGGCGGTCATTTCGAGATGATTGGCGACGATATCAAACTGCAACGGGACTGGTTGCTGCACGATTAGTGAGCCTCAACGCTCTCCGTAAAGCACCTTCGGGTCAATTTCCGGTTCCGCAATTTCAATAACCTTACCGTCCCTGACCGCGTTGAAAAAGCAGTTGCGACGTCCGGTGTGACAGGCGACGCCAACTTGATCGACCATCAACAATAAGGTATCGCCGTCGCAGTCGATCCGCATATCCATGAGTTTCTGCGTTTGACCGGAAGACTCTCCCTTTCGCCACAAAGACTTGCGAGACCGCGACCAATAGCAAACCTGATCGGTAGCGAAGGTTTCGGTGATCGATTCTCGGTTCATCCAGGCCATCATCAGAACCTCGCCCGTATCGTGCTGTTGCGCAATGGCGGGGACTAACCCATCAGCGGTAAAGGTGATTGTTTCAAATATGTCCGTTGGTGGCATGGAGTCGCTCCCAGCCCAGTTTTAGTAGGCCTTGTTCAAGCGGTCGAACCCGGCGTCGAGGTCTTCAATCAAATCACTTACATCTTCCAAACCAACGTGTATGCGCATGGTTTGCCCGCCCACGTCCCATCTTGTTGCCGAGCGGTTCTTGTTCGGCCAGGATGGCAGCATCAAGCTTTCATATCCTCCCCAACTGGACCCCATACCGTATAATTTCAAGTCGTCGAGGAAGGCCGCAATTTTTTTGTGGTCTGCCGTGTTGATGACAAACCCGAACAGACCGCTGGCGCCAGTGAAGTCGCGGCTCCAAATCGCGTGGTTGGGATCCTGTGGCAAGGCGGGATACATGACGCGGGTAACTTCGGGGCGTTGTTGCAGCCACTCGGCGACCTGTAAGGCGTTCTGGTGATGCATTGGCATCCGCGCGCCAATAGTTCGCAAACCCCGTAGCGTCAGATAAACATCGTCTGGCCCCGTGCAGATGCCAAAATTTTCGCTGCTGGCCTTAACTTGGTCGAAAGTCGCCTCATTACACGCGATTGTACCCATCATGACATCTGAATGTCCGACAATGTACTTGGTTGCGGCCTGAACGGATATGTCGACGCCGTGGTCCAGCGGTTTGTAAAAATACCCCCCCGCCCAGGTGTTATCCATGATGGTTAACACGCCCGCGTCACGCGCGACGGCGGTAATGGCGGGAGTATCCTGTATCTCGAAAGTTTGCGATCCCGGTGATTCCGTCCAGATCAGCCTTGTGTTGGGCCGAAGCAATTTTTTTATGTCCGCGCCGATCAGCGGGTCATAAAATTCCGTCTCGACGCCAAAGCGCTGTAAGAAGCTGTTGGCGAACCCGCGGGTCGGCGCATAGGACGTGTCCGTCATCAAAATATGATCGCCGGGTTCAACCAAGGCCGACAACGTCATGGTAATGGCCGCCTTACCGGACGGAGCCAGCACGGTCCCGTGCGCGTGTTCCAGCTCGCTCATGGCGTCTTCCAGCGCGAATGTCGTTGGTGTGCCGCGGCGACCATAGCGCACCTTGGCGTTCGCTTTGTCCAACAAGGCGTCAAATGTTGGCGACAGGACGGTTGAGGCGTGATAGACGGGCGGGTTGATAATGCCCTCGTTTTCGAAGGGCCGGTTGCCTGCGTGGGTGACGATCGTATTGTCTTTCATGGACCTACCGTTATGTTATCGCCGGTTTCCGGCATTCGAATAGCCGCATAATCGAACATTTACCTGGCCGAATCCAGAGACTAATTCGGGAGAGCGAGATTGAACGACGCGAGTATTGAAAAGGCCGATTGCGTGGTGATCGGCGCGGGGGTCGTCGGGCTGGCCGCAGCGCGCGCGATGGCGCAGGCGGGCCGCGAGGTTATTATTCTGGAGGCGGCGGATATGATCGGGAGCGAAACAAGTTCCCGGAACAGCGAGGTCATTCACGCCGGTATCTACTATCAAAAAGATAGTCTTAAGGCGCGGTTTTGCGTTGCAGGTAAAAAGATGCTGTACCGCTATTGCGCTGACCATGGCGTGCCTCATCGCAATTGCGGAAAATTGATCGTCGCCGTCACCGAAGATCAGGTTGAGTCGTTGCGCGGTATTCAGAAAAAAGCCGCCGATAATGGTGTACCCGATTTGGAATTGCTCTCGGCCGCCGACGCCATTGCGCTGGAGCCGGAATTGTCGTGTCTGGCAGCTTTGCGGTCGCCGTCGACAGGCATCATCGACACACACGGGTTGATGTTGGCGCTGCAAGGCGACGCGGAAAATTCGGGCGCCATGGTAGCGTTTTTGAGCCCTGTCACGGGCGGTTTGGCCCAGGAAGACGGGATCATTCTGGATGTGGGCGGCGCCAACCCGATGCGCTTGAGGTGCCGGACGGTGATCAATGCGGCGGGCATCCCTGCGCCGGATCTTGCGGGGATGCTGTCTGGCTTCCCGGATCAGTTTGTGCCCACCACCTATCTGACAAAGGGTAATTATTATTCCCTGTCTGTGAAATCGCCGTTTACGCAATTGGTTTACCCGGCGCCGACCTCGGCGTTTCTGGGAGTTCACATCACCATTGATTTGAGCGGTCAGGCGAGGTTTGGCCCGGATGTCGAACATGTCGACACCAAGGATTACGAAGTCGATCCCAGCCGTTCCGAGGGGTTCTATGAAGCCGTACGGCGCTACTGGCCGGGCTTGCCAGACGATACATTGCAACCGGCCTATTCGGGCATTCGCCCGCGCATCACCGCGCCCGGCGAACCGCTGTGCGACTTTGTCGTGCAAGGCCCCCAGGACCATGGCGTTAATGGGTTGGTGAATTTGTTCGGCATCGAATCGCCGGGGCTGACCAGCTCCATGGCGATTGCTGATTATGTTGTCGAAATGCTGGGAGATTAGCTAACTCCCTGGAAACAGGGTAGCAAGTACG
>JBLHZD010000320.1:0-4605 GCA_047631095.1 Alphaproteobacteria bacterium | reverse complement strand
GCTCCGTTTGCGGCCGCCTCGTTTGGCCGGTGGGATCAGGGGCTCAATGTGAACCCATTCTCCATCCGTCACGTCATTCGGATAGCGAAGTTTGCCGCGATCATAGGAACCTCGGTTTTCTGATGTCCACATTAGCCTTGCCCTCCATTCGGCGGTAAGACCCTTGAATCACATCCGACTCATATGATTCAAGAACTTTTCGGACGGACACTAATATAGGCGGCCTCCGCGGTACAGCCATGCACGGCGGCGATGGCATTGGCGATTTCGGGAATGCGGCGTTCCATCAATTCGCGTGCTTTCGTGCTGAAGGATCGCGCCGTGCCGCCAATTTTTACTTCCGAGGGGATGATGTTGAGCGCGCCGGGATCGCCGCCTGCAATGTGCCCCAGGCTGATGACGGCGGTGTCCAGCGGGTCGTTGTTGCGGCTGACGATGGTTTGCAGCGCCAGCACAAACTGCGCCGCCGCAATGGTCGGGTCGGTGCCTTGATGGGGCATGGAGCCATGGCCGCCGGGCCTTTGAAGATAGTGGTCCATCGGTCGCTCGCCGCCAGTATAGGACCGGGGCGCACGCCAATATGGCCCTTTTCGATGCCGGGCATATTGTGGAGCCCATAGACGGCGTCGCAGGGAAATTTCTCAAACAGGCCGTCATCCATCATCGCTTTGGCCCCGGCGAGACCTTCTTCGGCCGGTTGGAAAATAAAATTAACCGTGCCGTCTATGTCACTGTTTTCAGAATGATATCGCGCCGCGCCCAGAAGCATTGTCGTGTGGCCATCATGACCGTAGGCGTGCATTTTACCGTCGTGTACCGAACGGTGGTCAAATGAGTTTTTCTCTTGGATATAAAGGGCGTCCATATCGGCGCGCAGGCCGATGGCGCGGTTGGACCCACCCCGGCGAAGGGTGCCGACGACGCCGGTTTTACCAAGGCCCCGGTGGACCTCCAACCCCCATTCGGTCAAAAGCCCCGCAACAATATCAGCGGTCCGGTTTTCCTCATACGCCATTTCCGGGTGCTTATGGATATCGCGCCGAATTTCACTCAGATCATCGGCGTAGGATTCGATGATGCGGCGTTGTATTTCTGACGTTGAGTCTGTCATTTGCAGCTTTCGGGTGTTGTCGGTGGTATTTTAGGCGCCCCGTTCAGGACGCCTCAATCGGTTGGCCCTTGATGGTGATCCGGTGCATGACCCGTCGATGGCCATGGTAGTCGTTGACCGCCAGATGGATAACGCTGCGGTTGTCCCACACACATAGCGTGCCGGGCGCCCAGGAAACGCGACAGGTGAATTCGGGTCGTTTGGCGTGGTCCAACAAATACTCGAGGATGGGTTGGCTTTCCGCGTCGCTAAATCCATCAAGGCGCCGGGTGACGCCCTTATAGGAAAGATACAATATTTTACGGCCGGTTTCGGGATGCGTGCGGAAGAGGGGATGCGCGTATTCTTCTGGCTCGCTCTCGGTGTAATCGTTTTGCATATTGGCGGCGCGGCCTTTGTTCTTGGTGTAGATATTGACCGTCTTCGCATCCGCCAGCATCGCTTTCATGCCGTCGGACAGGGAATCATAGGCGAGATACATATTGGAAAATAGGGTATCACCGCCGGTTGGCGGCGTCTCCTTGGCGTATAACATGGTCGCCAAAGCGGGCACGGCGGTGAACATTTGATCCGTGTGCCAGTCGCCTCCTAACGTATGAACGTCTTTAATGTCTTTAACAATTTCAAGTATTTCTGGATAGTTTTTAATACCTGGTATAAAGGGGTGTTCGTGCAGGGTGCCCCAGCGTTTTGCAAAATTCAGCTGGGTTTGCGGCGTAATGTCCTGACCCGGGAAGACGATGACGCAATGATCCAGTAACGCTTGGTGGATAGACTGGAACATCGAATCATCGAGGTCTGTGGCTAGGTCGACGCCGTGGATTTCCGCACCCAAGGCGCCGGCGATTGGTCGAATGTCCAATTGCGGATTGCTCATTGTAAGTTCTCCCTTATCGGATTTCGCCGACCCGATATTAAACCGGGTATTATGCTCTGGTCAGGTTATCCCGGATGATTTCAACGCTTCAATCTCTGAATCTGATTTGCCAAGCCATTCGGACAGAACCTCATCATTGTGCTCCCCCAGCAAGGGGGCCGGCTTCAACGGTACATTGTTGCCGGACGCCTTGACCGGCCAGACCGGGATCTTATCCGGGCCGCGCGTGGGATGGTCTACAGTCTGGAATATGCCGCGTTCCTCCATGTTGGGGTCGTCGCGCAGCTCCATCGTGTCGAACACGGCGCCTGCGGGCACCTTGGCTTCGCCCAGCGCCATCATGGCTTCCCGTTTGGTGCGGGCCTGCGTCCAGGGGATGATCATGGCGTCGATTTCCGGTTTGACGGCGGCGCGTTTCTTCGGCGTATCGTAGCGCTCGTCGTCGATCAGCTCCGGCTTGCCGATGGTCTCCAATACACGGTGCCAATGGCTGTTATTGGCGCGCGTGACGTAGATGTAGACGTAATCGTTGGCGCCGCCGGGCTTGCAAGGATAGAGCCCCATGGGTGCATTGCCGCCCGTCACCGATCCCGCGCCAGCGCGACCGGCCGGTTCGCCGCTTGCGGATTGCGCTGATAGCGCGGTCCGGCAATACTGAATCATGGCGTCCTGCATCGCGAGCTGCAAATGCTGGCCTTCGCCGGTGTCCTTTTTCTTGTAAAGCGCGCTCAGGATGCTGATCGCCGCCAGCATACCGGTGCCAGTGTCGCCCAGCGTGGGGCCGGGCTTCAGCGGCATGCCGTCCGCCTCGCCGGTGATGCTCATGGGGCCTCCGGTCGCCTGACCGATCATGTCGAAGCTCAAGTATTTCTCGTACGGGCTGCCGACGGCGAAGCCTTTGATCTGGGTGTAAATAATTCCGGGGTTAATCGCCTTTATAACGTCGTATCCCAGCCCCAGGCGCTCAATCGTGCCCGGCGCCAGGTTTTCGATCATCACATCGGCTTTCGCCGCCAGTTCCTTGACGAGTCGAATTCCTTCTTCTGTTTTAAGATCAAGGGTTATGCTCTTTTTGTTCGCATTAAACTCAAGGAAATAATAAGCGTCTGTTTTTCCGTCCTCCGACGCGGACAGCCGCCCCGGATCGCCGCCTTTGGGATTCTCGACTTTAACGACTTCCGCGCCGTGCCAGGCGAGCGCTTCGGTGCAGGATGGCCCTGCTTCAAATTGCGTAAAATCCAGTACGCGGACGCCATGCAGCGCCGCTAATCCATTATCAGACACGTTGGTTTCCTCCAGATGAAATCGATTGACCGGCAGCTTGGCGCCGCTGTTTGGCGTTAGAATGGTCCATTCAGACGGGGGGCACAATGGCGCGCGCAATGGGGCGCGCAATGATGGAGGCGAGCGTGATAAAACGCGGTGCGGGGTCTATTGTCTCAATGAGGGCGATCTGTTTTGATACGGCCATAGGGAGCCGGGAGGATTTCGCGGAGCGCGCATAGAACGCTCCGTCGCTCGTCAATGTTCAAATCCGGCGAATTTCAAATAAACGGGATGGAAAATTATGAAACAACGGCAAATTGGCGGCATCACGATGGCGCGGGTTCTGGAATCAAATTCACCGGATTTTGACCCTCTGGGCTTCTTTCAACAAACCACGGAAGACGATTGGGCGCCGCATAAGGAATGGCTGCAACCAAACGCCATGGACCCGGTTTCCGGCAACTTGATTTTCCCGATGCAAAGCTATGTTTTGCGCACGGCGCATCACACCATTCTGGTCGACGCCTGCGTCGGTAATCACAAACAACGCCCTGACCGCCCGCATTGGCACGAGACAACGGGGACGCAATATATGGATGGATTGGCGGCGCTGGGTCTGACGCCTGAGGATATCGACTATGTCATGTGCACGCATATGCATGTCGACCATGTCGGCTGGAACACGAAATTGATCGATGGTCGCTGGGCGCCCACGTTCCCGAATGCGAAATACGTCTTTTCGCAGAAGGAATTTGATTATTGGGACGACCTCAACAAAACAAAACCCATGCCGCATTTGATCGACAGCGTTCTGCCGATTGTCGAAGCGGGCCGGAGCATGATGGTCAAAAATGATTTCGCGCTTGATGATGAAGTGTGGCTGACGCCGACGCCGGGCCATACGCCCGATCATTTGTCGGTTCGATTGGCGTCCAAGGGCGCAGAAGCGGTCTTGAGCGGCGATTTGATGCATTGCCCGGTGCAGTGTCGTCATCCCGAATGGGTCGCGCGTCCGGACTTTAATCCCGAACAGGCGATTCAGACGCGCCGCGATTTCATGGAAACGTATTGCGAAACGGACATTCTTGTGTGCACCGCGCATTTCCCATTGCCGTCCGCAGGCCGGTTCGTGCGTCTCGGCGACGGTTTCGACTTCGAATACGATACTCAAGATTGGTAGTCGCAGGCTCCGGCAAGACTGGTAATCGCGCGCTCTGGTCCGGCGGGGCTTAGTGTCCGTCCGGAAAGTTCATGCGTTTAAACAAATCTTTCTCATCATCAGACGAATTGACGCCAAGAGAAGGAAGGCTCGGGCGGTTCTGTTGTGGTTTTCAAAATCTTTGGCGAGACG
>JBLHZD010000319.1:0-4625 GCA_047631095.1 Alphaproteobacteria bacterium | reverse complement strand
TGAGCCGGATGCAATGCTGGTGCGCCATGGGTTGGGTCGCGCGCATCACCGCGCGATTTATTTCATTGGACGGTACCCGGGCATCACCATGAAAGAACTTCTCGGGATTCTAAAAATTACGAAACAAAGCCTGAATCGCGTGCTCGCCGGGTTGTTCAAGGATGGTTACGCCGACCAAACGACAAGCGATCAGGACCGGCGTCGACGCCTTATCAAGCTCACCGAGAAAGGGCGGGAGCTTGAACGCCAACTGACTGAGAATCAACGAATCCGGATCGCGCGCGCCTATCGCGACGCCGGGGCGGACGCCGTCGCCGGATTTCGTACGATCATGCTAGGAATCATGTCGAACGACGAGGACTGCCATCGCTTTGAGACGCATGAGGAAGGTTAAATCTTTGATAAACGCTCGCCTCAACGCCGCCGCGCCGCGCGAACCATGCGCAACACTCGTAAACGGCGTATACTAATCATATGACGCCAATGGAGATGCCCCATATTCTCGTCGTCGATGATGATAGTCGTCTGCGAGACCTGCTTCGAAAATATTTAATCGAAAGCGAGTTCCGCGTCACCGTTGCGGAAGACGCCAACGCCGCGCGACATTTTCTACAGGCGATGGAATTTGACCTCATCGTAATGGATTTGATGATGCCAGGAGAGGACGGGCTTTCACTGACACAGTCGATTCGTAAAACACGCACCGTTCCCATTTTGATATTGACCGCGATGAGCGAAAGCGATGACAGAATCGCAGGGCTGGAAACCGGCGCGGACGACTATTTAACCAAACCGTTCGAACCACGGGAGTTGGTGCTGCGGATCAAAGGCATTTTGCGGCGGGCGCCGCCAGAATCAACCGCAGCGGACGTACGCTTGGGCGGGTTCCGGTTTGATCTCGACCGGGAGGTGCTTCTGGACAACAAAGGGGAGCCGCAACGCCTGACCACCACCGAGGCAAGCCTGTTAAAGGCGCTGGCGTCGAATGCGGGACGCATCATGAGCCGTGAGGCTCTGACCGAAGTTTGCGCCATTGACGGCGGCGGCCGGGCGGTTGATGTACAGGTCACGCGATTACGGCGAAAGATTGAACCGGATTCGCGAACACCGACATATTTGCAAACGATCCGTGGGCGGGGCTATGTCCTGCGCCCCGATTGACCCGTGGCGGCGACGATGAATCCCGCACTAATCCTCAAAAAACTTCTACCCCGCACCTTATTTGGGCGCGCGTTGATCATCATCGTCTCGCCGCTCATTTTGCTACAGGTCATCACAACCCATATTTTTTATGATCGCCATTGGGACACGATCACCCGGCGGTTATCCGCCTCCATTGCGGGCGACATTTCAATGGTGCTGGACCAACTGGCGGTAAACCCCAGCGCCGAACAGCGTATTTTCGCCAGAGCCCGCTCGATCTTCGGTTTCGCCATTTCATTACGCCCTCATGAAATTCTACCCAACCAGTCCACCGGTATATCGGTGAATGACCGTATCGATAAATTTTTGTCCCACGCCATTCGCGAACAGGTGCGGCGTCCCTTCCTGATCGACACCTCGTCTTTCAAAGAGCAGGTCATTATCGATATCCAACTGGCCGACGGCGTCCTCAGCGTTACCGCGCCGGGCGAGCGTCTATTCAGTTCGACAACCTATATATTCATTATGTGGATGGTTGGTTCCTCCCTCATTTTATTCGCCGTCGCTTCCGTCTTCATGCGCAATCAGGTGCGCCCTATTCGACGGCTGGCGCAGGCGGTGGATAGTTTTGGCAAGGGCCGGGAAGTTGACGGTGATTTCCGTTCAGGCGGTGCGCTGGAAGTACGCCAGGCGGCGACCGCGTTTAATCTGATGCGCGAACGCATCCATCGGCAAATTCGTCAACGCACCGACATGCTCTCCGGCGTCAGCCATGATCTGCGCACCCCCCTTACGAGAATGCGACTGCAACTGGCGATGCTTGGACACAATCCGGAAATCGACGAGATGAAAGCCGATATTGATGAAATGGAGACAATGATCGAAGGCTATTTAACCTTCGCGAGAGGAGAGGGCGATGAAGTCGCTGTCGAGACCGATTTACCGTCCTTGGTCGAGGATGTCATCGCCGGATGGCGGCGAAACAACGCCAAGATTGACGACCATGTCGAAGGCAAGATCACCGCATGGTTGAAACCCCGCGCCTTGCAACGCTGCCTGGATAATTTGATCGCGAATGCGTGCCGCTATGGCGAACATGTGTGGGTTCGCGTGGGCAAACGCGCAGAGATGACCGAAATCATTATCGATGATGACGGTCCCGGCATTCCCGAATCGGAGCGCGAAAAAGCCTTTCGCCCGTTTTACCGCGTCGATCAGTCCAGAAACGCCGAAACCGGCGGCACCGGGCTGGGACTGGCGATTGCGCGCGGCGTTGCGCGCGCCCATGGCGGAGATATCATTTTGGAGGACTCTCCCCATGGCGGACTACGCGCGCGCGTGCGGCTCCCCCTATAAGCGGATAAGCCTGACGCCTTTTAAAAAACGCCACTTCATGGTGTCCTAGACGCCACCGGCAATCTTTCGACATGAGGACTCACGCATGGCCAACAAAGCGAAGACGTCATCCAACCAGCAGTCGGAAACAAACGGATCATACGACGCCGTTGTTGTGGGGGCGGGCTTTGCGGGTCTGTATATGTTGCACTGTTTGCGACAGCTTGGAATTTCCGCAAAGGTCATTGAGGCGGGCGGCGGCGTTGGCGGCACATGGTATTGGAACCGCTACCCTGGCGCGCGCTGCGATGTCGAAAGCATGCAATACTCCTACTCCTATTCCAGTGAACTAGATCAAGAGTGGCGCTGGAGCGAAAAATACGCGCCGCAGACAGAAATTTTGGCCTATGCCGACCACGTTGCAGACCGCTACGATTTACGCGGAGACATCCAATTTAACACAAGCGTAACAGACACTGTCTTCTATGAAGAACGCAATCGTTGGACGATCACGACCGACCAAGGCGATAGGGTCAACGCCCAATTCTGCATTATGGCGGTTGGCTGCCTGTCCGCCGCCAATCGTCCGCCTTTTGAAGGATTGGAAGATTTTGCAGGCCCTGTCCATCACACAGGCAAGTGGCCGCATGAGGGCATTGATTTTACGGGACAAGATGTCGCCATCATCGGAACAGGGTCGTCCGCCATACAATCCATTCCACTCATCGCCCAACAGGCCAAATCCCTAACCGTCTTCCAGCGCACGCCCAATTATGCGGTGCCTGCGTGGAATGAAAAAATGAATCCGGAATACGAAAGCCGGATCAAGGCGGAATACCCCGCATTTCGAGCAAAAGCGCGCGCGCGACCAACCGGATTCTATTTTCCCTTCAACATGAAATCGGCGATGGATGCGTCGCCGGACGAGCGCGAACAACAATATGAAGAAGCCTGGGGGCGCGGCGGTTTGCCCTTTCTGGGCACCTATGGCGACCTACTTTTTGAAAAAGACGCCAATGATACGATTGCAGAATTCGCGCGCGCGAAAATTCGCGCCGTCGTTGATGACCCAGACACCGCAGATTTGCTCTGCCCGGACAACATTTTCTGCTGCAAACGCCTTTGCGTGGATACCGGCTATTTCGAAACGATCAACCAGCCCCATGTAAAACTGGTCGATGTCTCCCAAAACCCGATTGAGCGATTCACAAAAACCGGCATTGTTTCGAACAACGTCGAATACAAAGCGTACGCAACCGTCTTCGCAACGGGCTTTGCGGCGATGACCGGGTCCTTTGATAAAATCAATATCGTGGGGCGAAACGGTCAGACGTTGCGGGATAAATGGCGGGCCGGACCGCGCACCTATTTGGGCCTGTCGACCGTTGGCTTTCCCAATTTTTTCATGATCACTGGCCCCGGCAGCCCTTCGGTTCTGGCGAACATGATCCCGTCCATCGAACAACATGTCGACTGGATGACCGATTGCGTAAGCCATATGAAGGACATCGGCGCCGCCACCATCGAGCCAGAATTACAATACGAGGATGACTGGGTTGATCATGTAAATGACGTGGCCAAAGTATCCCTGCGTTCAACATGCAGTTCGTGGTATGTCGGCGCCAATATTCCCGGCCGCCCGCGTGTCTTCATGCCCTATATCGGCGGTTTTCCAATTTATGTGAACAAATGCAATGAGGTCATGACAAATAACCTCGAAGGGTTTTTCCTGGACGATGATCAAACGGAAAATACAAAAACAAAGGCGGCGGCGCCGCGCACGCGCTGGACCGAACGTTGGCGCGTCCCACTGGACCTGGAGATAATTTACCCCGCCGCCATCGCCGCGAAACGAGTGCCGGTCGTATAAAAAACCGCGCCCTGAGCCGACAATTCACGCATTTATTTCATGGTTAATGATTGTAATTACATAGCGACACAGAAGTGTCTGGACAATCAAATTTTATTTTTAATTTAGCATTTACAATTAGTTACCAAGCGCGGATTCAACAGCCAAGTACATAATTTGAGAGCCATCTAGGTCAGGTGGGGTTATCGAGGATTTCTTACGAAGGAGATCCAGGATGCCAAAAGCTTACCACCACCTGACCCGAGACCAACGTTGCCAGATTTATGCCCTTAAGAGG
>JBLHZD010000318.1:0-4627 GCA_047631095.1 Alphaproteobacteria bacterium | reverse complement strand
AACGGCTCGAATTCAAAATTCTTGCCGACCTCATACACCTGCGTTTGAATTTCACTGGCGTCAGCGCTGGATGGCAACGCTTCAAGACCTTCGATCAGCGCGCCAATTGCCGCGCGTTCCGTTTCACTCGGCGCACGATATTGTTTCGTCGGCTTAACAAAATCCTGATAATAGCGAATAGCGTATCCGACCAATTCATCCAGCGACCGATGGGTTTCCGGCGTAGCTTCGGGCGCATAGCGGCTGATGAACCCCCACAATACGGTCTTGTCCTCCGTGTTGCAGGCGCCCGCAAGGTTCAAAAGTATATTGAAGCTGATGGGCGCGGGCTCTGGCTCCGGGGCGCCACCGTGAATATGCCACACCGGATTTTGTAATCGGGCGGCGCCTTCTTCCGTTTCAAACTTCGTCTTGAAGGTGAAATATTCGTCCACCGCCTTGGGAATTACATCGAAAAACAACCGCTTCGCCGTTGTCGGTTTCTGAAACATAAACAAGGACAGGCTGCCCTGAGGGGCATAGGTCAACCATTCCTCCATGGTCAAGCCGTTGCCTCTGGACTTGGATATCTTCTCGCCGTTCTCATCAAGGAATAGTTCATACGTGAAACTTTCCGGCGGCCGGGCGCCCAGGGCCCGCGTAATTTTCCCCGAAAGCCGCACGGAATCGATGAGGTCTTTCCCGGACATTTCATAATCAACGCCAAGCGCAAACCACCGCATCGCCCAATCAGGCTTCCACTGGAGCTTACAGCGCCCCCCCGTCACCGGCGTTTCGACAAGTTGGCCATCCTCGCGTTTATAGACAATCGTTCCCGCCTCGGCGTTCACTTCCACAACGGGCGCTTGCAACACCCGGCCTGTATCCGGGCACAGCGGCAAAAACGGAGAATAGGACTGTCGACGTTCCTCCCCCAAAGACGGCAACATGATCGACTGCACGGCGTCATACTTGCGCAGGAGCGTTAACAGCGCCTCGTCGAATCGACCGGATTGATAGCATTCCGTCGCGCTGACAAATTCATATTCGAAACCGAACGCATCCAAAAATTCCTGCAAGCGCGCATTGTTATGGGCGCCAAAACTGTCATGGGTTCCGAACGGATCGGGTACGGATGTCAGCGGTTTGCCAAGGTTTTGCGTGAGCATCTCCTGTTCCGGCACATTTCCCGGCACGCTGCGAAACCCATCCATATCATCGGAGAAGGCGAACAGTTTTGTCGGAATGTCTGAAATTTGTTCAAAAGCACGCCGCACCATGGTCGTTCGCAGCACTTCGCCGAAGGTCCCGATATGGGGCAACCCCGACGGTCCATAGCCTGTCTGAAACAGGACATAGCCCTTATCCGGCGTCTTATCGCCAACCCGTTTCAAAATTTTCCGCGCTTCCACAAACGGCCAAGCCTTCGCCTCCAACGCCAATTCCCGCAGGTTGTTCATGCTAATCGACTCTTTCGAACTGTTTGAACGCTTGATATAGGGATGCCGGACGCTAGGCGCCCACAGTCACGCCATCAACAATACCAAATATCGATTCGCTTTAAACCACCTCGCGCGCCAAAAAACAAAGTGTATGATGTTGCCAACATGGACGCTCCAACCCAAATCCTGTTTCCCGAATCCCCCGTTCTGATCGTCGGCCTGCGCGACGTGGTGTGGCTGGACTCGACCGGTGAGATCGAAGAGCTGTCGCACAAGGCGGTTGTCGCACGCATTCAGAATCCGGAATCATCCCGGAACCCACCCCTTTTATGCCACGCGCCCGCCTGCGCCCGGCGGTTGAACATCGAACAGTTTCCCGCGCTCGACGTCCTTGAATTGTTCGCTTTCATACGGCCAACGGCGTTTTGCGCGCCAACCCCCGAAGGCCTGGCGCGGGCCATCAGCGGCGACACGCCGAGTGGCGCAATCGAAACAGCGGTGGCGCTGCGCCAATCAGCCCTGACGCTTCTCAATGAACTTCGCGCTCAGGTTCGGGAGCGCGATGATATCCCCACCGCGCATGCAATGGCGCATGGCGGATGGGGTTGGGCGCCATTTGTCCTGGCGGCGCTGGGCGACTTCGGAGAATCGACAGCCCGGTCGCCAATGGCTGGTCTCGACGTTTGGCGGCGCCTTGGCGAATGGCAGGACGGCCCGCCAAAAGGCGAACCACTCGGCGTTCCGGTTCAACCCACCGCCGCGCGCAAACGTCTCACCGCCATATTAGGTCATGACGCCGAGGCCCGGCCCAGCCAGGCGGATTACGCATCTTCCGCCAGTTTGGCGTTCGATGTCCGAAAAGAAGAAGGCGCGCCAAACTTTGTACTCGCGGAAGCCGGCACCGGGGTCGGCAAGACGCTGGGCTATATCGCGCCCGCCAGCTTGTGGGCGGAAACCAACGAATCACCGGTTTGGATTTCAACTTTTACCCGCAATTTACAACATCAAATCGATCAGGAGCTTGACCGTCTTTATCCTGACGAACGCATCAAGGCCCGCCACGTCGTCGTCCGGAAAGGTCGCGAGAATTACCTGTGCCTGTTGAACATGGACGAAGCCGTGCGCGGCGTCGCCGTGCGCCGTCATGACGCCATCGCGTTAGGGCTAATGGCGCGCTGGGCGGCGCGAACCAAATATGGCGACATGACGGGCGGCGACTTCCCCGCCTGGCTCAGCGATATACTCGGCGCAGAGCGCACCACCGGCCTGGCGGACCGACGCGGGGAATGCATTTACACCGGCTGCACGCATTATCAGAAGTGCTTTATCGAACGCGGCGTTCGGCGCGCCCGACAGGCGCATTTGGTGATCGCCAATCACGCCCTGGTCATGATCCACGCCGCGCGGAATCTATCCGACCAATCCAGCCGCCCGACCCGATATGTCTTCGATGAAGGCCATCACCTTTTCGACGCTGCGGACAGCGCGTTTTCCGCCCATCTGACAGGCGTTGAGGCTGCTGAATTACGGCGCTGGATTCGCGGCGCCGAAGGCCGCCGCCCCGGACGCGCGCGCGGTTTGCAAGAGCGCGTCGGCGATTTGGTGCAAAACAACGAAAAGGGCGCGGAGACCCTGGAGGCTTGCCTTCATGCAGCCCGCGTCTTGCCGAGCGCCGGGTGGCGGCAAAGATGCGTCGAAGGCCAACCCGAAGGCGCGACGGAAGTTTTCCTGGCGAAGGTCCGACAGTTTGTCCTCGCCCGCGCTGCAGATCCTGACAGCCCCTATGATCTGGAGGCCGCTCTCATTGAGGTTCCGGAAGATCTGACAAAGGCGGCGGCGGCGTTGAACGAACAATTCGAATCGCTTGTCGTCCCGCTTCGCGACTTACAACACATATTGCTACAGCGTTTGGATGACGAAGCTGCCGATCTGGACACATCGACGCGAAACCGAATTGAAGTAACGGCGAACGCGTTAGCCCACCGCGGAGAGCATCTTGTCGAAGCGTGGCGCTCGATGCTGACGGGTGTTATTATGGATCCAGCGGCGGCTTTCGCGGACTGGTTCACGGTGGACCGGTTTGACGGCCGGGATATAGACATCGGCATGCACCGCCATTGGATCGACCCGACAATACCCTTCGCGGAAGTCGTGGCGGAACCCGCTCACGGCATCCTGATTACATCCGCGACCTTGACCGACGGGTCTGGCGATGCGGAAGCGGATTGGGCGAAAGCGGAGGCGCGAACCGGCGCCAAGCATCTGGCGACGCCCACCACGCGCGCGTCGCTTCCGTCCCCCTTTGACTATGGCGCGCAGACCCGCGTCTTCGTCATAACCGATGTGCGCAAGAATGATATGACCCAGGTAGCCGCCGCATACCGGGAATTGTTTCTAGCCGCCAATGGGGGCGCACTCGGGCTGTTCACCGCAATCAACCGGCTGCGCGCCGTCCATCGACGCATCGCATCCCCGCTGGACGACGCCGGGTTGGCGCTCCACGCCCAGCACGTCGACCGCCTGAACCTCTCCTCTCTTATCGACATTTTCCGGGCCGACAAAAATTCCTGCCTTCTGGGCGCCGATGCGGTTCGCGATGGAATCGACGTGCCCGGCGACGCCTTGCGGCTGATCGTTTTTGACCGCGTGCCCTGGCCGCGACCCACGATCTTACATAAAGCTCGCCGAAAAGAATTTGGCGGACGCACCTATGATGACGCAATCGTGCGTCTTCGTTTGAAACAGGCGTTTGGCCGATTGGTTCGCCGCGCCAATGACCGAGGCGTCTTCGTCCTTCTGGATTCCATGATGCCGAGCCGGTTAAGCGGCACTTTCCCTGACGATGTTGAAATCCAGCGTCTGGGTCTTGCTGATGCTGTGGCGGGTGTGTCGGCGTTTCTTGGCGTCTCGAAAGACCCCTAAAGACCGACCTTAAACCGACGTTGAGTTTGCGCGACGGCGAATTCGATCACCCAGGAGTATCCGAAGGGCGTCGGCGAAGGGTTCGGCGTTTTCCCCAAGCACCGCGTGAAACTCAATATCGGCGGCTTCTACGTCGAGCGCGGCGTTGGTCAACAATACGTCGCCCTTTTCGCTCAGAGTCCGTCCGGAGACTTTAAGAAGGATTACAGAGTTTTCGGAGCATGAGTCGGATGGAGGCGAGCTTGAGGAAGGCGAGCGCGTTGCGGTTGAGGTTTTCCCAGTCC
>JBLHZD010000317.1:0-4631 GCA_047631095.1 Alphaproteobacteria bacterium | reverse complement strand
GCCAGAGCGTTCAGGCGGCAGAAGTTAACGGCGGAACCTTTGATACGCGTCACATTGATTTGCAGCTTACCAGCAAGTCCATGGGTAAATTGTACTTAGGTCATGGTTCTGATGCAGCAGACGCATCGATGGGTTCTACTGATCTCAGCGGCACGCTTGTCGCATTAAGTGGCGGAGGCGATGAAGATCTGACCTTTGGCGGTGAAAATTTCGTCAATGCCGCGGGTACGGTAATCCTCCGAAGTGGCGCAGCATCGGACGAATATGACGGAACTCGGGAAGATCGAATCCGCTATGATACGCCAAGTTTCGGTGGTTTCAAAGGCATGATTAGTCACGCAAATGACGATACAGTCGCATTTGGCATGCGTTATGGGGGCAGCTTTAGCGGCCTTAAAGTCAAGGCTCACGTTTCGCGAATAAATAACGAGGCCAATGCGCAACGTGACGTTACCACAGCCGCTGTTGGCATCCTGCTTCCGATGGGGCTGAGTGTACAGGTTGCTGCTGGTGAACGTGATCTCGACACGACGGGCCGGGAAGATCCGACCATGATGTTCTATCGGGTTGGTTATCGCTTTAAAGGCTCAGAAATGGGTGAAACTCGTCTGGCCATCAGCTACAGTGAAAATGAAGATTTGGCCCTCGATGGCGACAAGTTGCAAACTACTAGTGTGGCGATAGTACAGATTATCGAGCCTTTGGGTTCCGAGTTGTTTGCAAGCTATAACAATGTTGATCTGGAACGTACCGGCGTTGTTGGTATCGAAGACATCGATGTGTTTTCGGTCGGCATGCGCGTAAAATTCTAAGATTAAACGGGTAGCGAAAGCTTATGCGGATAATAGGGTTAGTGGGGCTTATGTTTGTCATCCTGGGCGCCTCCGGGTGCACCAAGATCAGGTATAAGCCCTACTTACCAGAACATCTTCGTGGAGACTTAGACGATGGTGATCCCAGTTTGCCGGGTATTATAACCGGGAAATCCGGTGAATATACGATCTACGGGAATTAGTCCGCAGCACGTTTTAGAAAGGGTCAGTTCTTCGGAACTGGCCCTTTTTTTGTCTCGGTTCTGAAAACTGGAATACGCAGTTGTGGTGGCCTGACTGTTTCAGGCCGGCGCGCTAAAATTCTCTCAGGCGCTCAAATCAAAGTTGAATGAGATAATTGTCCGGGGCTTATCCGAAACGTTTATTGGCGCGTAATGATCCAGAAAACCCGGGAAAATCAGCAAGTCACCCTGACTCCCATCCGGAGAAAATTTGTTTGAAAATTTCAAATTCCGATTCCGGTAGAGCGCGACCTGTAGTTTGTTGGGGTTCACGAAAGCTGTTGGCTTGTGTTCCTGTGGGTCAAATTCCAGATAATAAACAGCGGAAAATAAGCTGGGCCAATGGTTGTGAACGCCGTGGAAAGAATTGGTTTCATATCGTTGAAACCAGATCTGGCCGAAATCTATTTTTGCAGCGCCCATTTCTCGGGAGAATTCCTCAATATTGGGCTTAACCGACCCAATCACCTCGTCCTTATACTTACGGGTGCTAGGGTCGTCGGCAATCATGTAATCTGAATAGACACGTTCGTTGCCAGTTTGTTGGTAGCAGCGGGGATCTTCACGCAATTGCATAATTTCACGCATCACCGAATCTTTGGTATCCGCATGGGACGCAACCGGGCTTTGATAAACGGGTAGATCAAAAACTTTATGAAACATGTGTGCTCAAGATTGTTAAAATTCTGTGTCGGAACCCTCAAAGAGAGCCATAAATCGCGCCTCAATGGTAGCCGAAGAATGCACGACGAGGAAGATGATAAACGCTTGGTCGTTTGGCGAAGTTAGTCGCCACGCTCTCGGCAGCGATTATTCAGCTTCGCGTCGCCAGGCCAGTGCAATTGCGCCCAATGCGAGTACAAGGACTAGAACGGTGGGAAGTACGGAAATTCGATCAACGCCGGTAACGATATAATCGCCGTTCGCGACCATCCCCACCCAATTACGTCCGTGGGCGGGGCGACCCTTATGGGTGCGTCGAAGTTTTGGCGTTTGCAAATCACTGGCGCTGGATGCGAGCCAGAATAATCCACCATCGGTAGCGCTGGAAACGGGTTTCATCCGTTGTTCGGTCGCTCGAATATCTGAAAATTCCAGGGCGTTCAGAGACCCGGAAGCGGCGACCACGTTGCGCTCGCCGTCAGTAACTTCATATAATCCAGCGTCGGAGACCGGTACTTTCACGCCCCATTCACCGTCGCGGATCCGGGTTAACGCCAACTCGCGGGTTACGCCATCCGGGCCGCGTAGCTGAACAGATTTATTGTTTCCGTCGATGTTCCGCCTGGTGATTTCCAGCGTGTCGCCCCGAACCTTGGCGCGAAGGTCATTTTCCTCTAGCGCGGGCTCCTGCATAAGCCAATGCGCCAGTCGGCGCAGCAACTCCGCCTGGGGGCCGCCGCCATCATATCCGCGGGCCCAAAGCCAGATATGGTCACTGTTCAATTGCGCAACCCTGCCTTTGCCATAGCGATCAAGGATGAGAAGGGGGCGGCCTCTGGAACCGGTCATGACCGTTCGGCCACGCGTCGCCTCGACATCGATCTGGCGAAACCATTTTCCCCAGGTTGGCGCGTCACCATCTCCGGTACTGGCGCTTTTCTGGTTTGAAAGGCCTGCGGTGACAGGATGACGCTGACCGACCGCTGTCACGAGTGGTCGAAAGGGTCGGGTTAGTATTTCCCCTGTTGGCTCGCCCGGAAGCGCCTTTCCGAGTGGGGACCGATAAATACTTAAAGGGCCGGCGAAGGCGGGGCCAACCGCTTCCAGTAAGGCGCCTCCATCACGAACGTAGTCAGCGATATTCCTCAAATAGCTTGGCGGCAGCACGCCGCGCCGCCGATATCGATCAAAAATAACAAGATCGAAATCGCCGATCCGAACCTCGAAAAGTTCTCGTGTTGGAAACGAAATCAGGGACAATTCGTTAATCGGCGTGCCGTCTTGTTTTTCAGGCGGCCGAAGGATCGTAAAATGGACCAGATCCACAGAGGGATCCGCTTTCAGCAAGTTTCGCCATGTCCGCTCTCCTGTATGGGGTTCCCCGGACACCAATAAAACACGCAGGCGGTCCCGAACGCCGTTTACGGATACGATCGCGCTGTTGTTGCGGGTGCTCAATTCTGCGGGCGCGCCTTCCACGTTGAGTTCAAGTACCGTCGGGCCGGCGTGCTCCAAGGTGAACGGCGCCGAAAATTCAACACCGACCGGCGCTATCAGGACGCGCGGCGCGCCACCATCGCGACGAACGGTCAATCGAGTTTCCCCGCCTGATTTCCGGGTGTCTTCAATAAAAAGCGTCATTTCCAACGGTTTTCCAACAATACCAAAATTCGGTGCTTTCTTGATGATCAGACGGCGGTCGTACTCGTTTGCTCGCCCCGTCAGAAGCGTGTGAATAGGCCCAGACAAGGACTTCGCCTGTTTGGGCGTGTCATGAATTTGTCCATCGGTGAGGAATATGGCCCCGGCGAACCTTCGATTTGGGATGTCGCGCATGACATTGGCGAGTTCGGCGAAGACGGCCGTTCCGTCTTCTGCATCCGAGACGCCGTCGTGGCGAACGCGCAGAACGCGCAGGTCGAGCGTATCCTTGAAGGAGTCGGCCTGAGCCATGATCGCCTTGAACGCCTTCTCCTGAATCGCGAGCCGGTCGCCGATTTGTTGACTGGGCGATTCGTCCAGAACAACGATTCCGATATCTTTCAAGGGTTCTCGCTGTTCCTCCACCAATGCGGGGTTCAACAAGGCCAGCGTCAATATTGCAGCTGCCAAAAATCGCCAGGACCAGCCGCGCGCGCGTGCGACAGCGCCAAGAATTGAGAACAACAGTGCGGCGCCGGCCAGGGCGGCGATAAGCGGCCAGGGCAGGAGTGGGGCGAATTCAATACCGGTCCAGGTCATCATTTACTGCCCCAACCGTTCCAGAATGGCGGGCACATGAACCTGATCGGATTTGTAGTTACCTGTCAGAAGGTACATGACGAGATTGACGCCAAACCGGTACGCCATCTCGCGTTGTTGTTCGCCGCCGGGAACAACCGGGTAAGTTTTCAGACCAGATGCATCCTCCGCCCAGGCGGCCGCCCAGTCGTTGCTGCCGACGATAATGCTGGAAACGCCATCGTTCACCCGCGCGCCGGGGCGCTCTACCCATAGACGCCCGCCCGCCCAGCGACCGGGAAACTCCTCCATCAGATAAAAGGCCTTGGTCAGGATATGATTGGGCGGCGTTGGAATCATGGGTGGAATATTGAGCCCGCGCGCCAGATTTTTAAGGCGCTGCCCCGTCTCTCCGGAAAACCCGCCGCCATATCCTTGATCCCGAAGGTCGAAGAAAATTGTGCCGCCGCCCGCCAGAAAGTGATTGAGTCGTTGTATCGCGCTGCGCGACAAGGGCGTTTGCGATGCGGTGACAGGCCAGTAGATCAACGGGTAAAACGCCAATTCCGCTGTTTCGAGATCGACGCCGACGGGAAGCACCGCCTCAATAGCGGTGCGCCGGTCCAGCAAGGTCGCTAATCCGGTGAGCCCTTGCTGGCTGGTCGTATCGACGGTGCTGTCGCCCGTGAGGACA
>JBLHZD010000316.1:0-4638 GCA_047631095.1 Alphaproteobacteria bacterium | reverse complement strand
AGCAGTTCATGTCATCCTTGATAACTATTCCACACACAAGCATCAAAAGGTGCGGGATTGGCTCGCCCGCCACCCGCGCTGGACCTTCCACTTTACGCCGACATCGTGTTCCTGGCTGAACGCAGTTGAAGGTTTCTTCGCCAAACTGACACGGCGAAGATTGAAGCACGGGGTATTTCGTTCCCTCATTGATCTACAGGCTGCGATCAACCGCTTCATCAAGGAACACAATGACAAACCAAAACCATTCAACTGGAAAGCTGATCCCGATGATATAATTTCCGCCGTTAAACGTGGGTTCCAAACGTTGGGGTCAATCCACTAGACTCCCCGGATACGACTCATATAATCACACGCTGTATTATTGTTCGGAGAGTTGAAAACCATGAACGCGCCCATACGCCTTGATCCAGAGACCGGCCTGAAATGCTTTAACACGCGCGCCGCCAAAGCCAGCGCAAATATCAAGGGCAAAGGGTACTCGACAATTGACGACGAGGCGCTGAAGACTCTCCCGCCAGCGCCGCCGGGCGCTGTCTTCAACGCGGCGGAGCAGGCGAAGTATCGCGAGTTCAAGGAATCCAGACAAGGCGCCGCCGATTATATGGCGATGGAAGGCGAATTCAGTAAATACCTCGAAGATGTTTACTCCGCGCCCCCGGTCGAGCGCGACGCCCTGGACGATGATTGCGAAATTCTGGTTGTGGGCGCCGGGTTCGCCGGCTTGTTGTTATGGTACAAATTGCAAAAAGCGGGCTTCCGCGATGTCCGGTTTTGCGAAAGAGGCGGCGACGTCGGCGGCACATGGTATTGGAATCGATACCCCGGCATCGCGTGCGACGTTGAATCCTACAGCTATCTACCGCTGCTGGAGGAGATGGAATACTTCCCGACGATGAAGTTCGCCTCGGGGTTTGAAATTCTCGAATATTGCCAAAAAGTCGCTGCCAAATACAAATTCTACGACCGCTGCCTTTTCCATACCGCTGTTGGGGAGACAACATGGGATGACGCGACGGGCCGGTGGACGGTGACGACGGATCGCGGCGACAAAATGCGCGCGCGCTATGTCGTGTTGGCCAATGGCATCCTCACAACGCCGCGCCTCGCCCGGATCGACGGCATGGAGTCTTTCGAAGGCGACGCCTTTCATTCGTCGCGATGGGACTACAATGTCGACCTGAAAGACAAGCGCATCGGCATTATTGGCACTGGCGCCACGTCGGTGCAGGCCGTGCCGGAGCTCGCGAAGATTGCGAAGGAACTCTACGTGTTCCAGCGCACCCCCTCCTCCATCGATGTGCGCGACCAACGCGCCACCACGCAAGAAGAGATCGAAACCTGGTCGAAAGAGCCCGGTTGGGCGCGCGCGCGTCGTGAACGGCTGGCGACAATTTCATCCGGACGGACAGCGCTAAAAGGCAACGACGATTTTTTGTCGGGCAAGGTCGCCGATTTCAAAGTCCAGAAAAAGCACACCGGCGTGCTTTCCCCGGAAGAGCTGATGAAAAAACAGCTCAACACCAATTTCCGGATCATGGAGCAAATCCGCGGCCGTGTGGACGCCACCGTCGCCGACCCTGAAACCGCCGCCGCGCTGAAACCCTATTACACCTATGGCTGCAAACGCCCGGCCTTTCATGATGAATTCCTGCCGGCGTTCAACCTGCCCCATGTCACGCTGGTCGACACCGCGCCGCTTGGGGTCAGCGAAATAAACGCCAAGGGGGTCGTTCATGACGGTAAGGAATATCCGGTGGACGTTCTGGTCTACGCCACCGGGTTTCAATGGATGGCGACAGCGACATTTGAGATGATAAAGGGTCAAGGCGGACGATCCTTGCGCGAAAAATGGCAAGCGGAAGGCACAAAGACGTTCCTGGGCCTGCACAGTCACGGCTTTCCCAATCTCTTCGTCATGTCCGGTCCGCAAGGCGGCGGCGGGCAATTTAATTTCACCCGCGGCATCGAGGCGCATACGGATTATGTCACCTGGATGCTGGAAACCCTTCGGGAGCGCGGCCCCAGCGTCGTCGACATTACCAAAGAATCAGAAACCGAATACGCGGCGCATTGCCGCGACGTCGATTTGGCCACCCGTCCCCTGCGAGATTGCGTTTCCTATTACAATGGCGAGGGCAAGGCGGACCCTGGCAGTCTGGCCTATTACGGCGGCCCGCAAAAATGGCTCGAGCGACGCGACGCCGCACAAGCCACGATGGACGTGTATGTATTCAACGTCGCGCCGGACCAGGCGGATGCCGCAGAGTAGACTTTGGTCCATCATCGCCTATTTAAAGAAGATACGGTTTAAAGGGAGCAGAAGAATGAGCGACAAAAACGAACGCGCCGTCCTGGCGGGCGGATGCTTCTGGGGCATGCAGGATTTGATCCGAAAACTTCCCGGCGTGCTTTCAACCCGTGTTGGATATACCGGCGGCCATATTCCAAACGCCACCTATCCCAATCACGGAACCCATGCGGAGGGGATCGAGATCATTTTCGATCCCGCCAAGACAAATTTTCGAGCCCTTCTGGAATTTTTCTTCCAGATCCACGACCCCTCCACCCTCGACCAACAAGGCAACGACCGGGGCGCATCCTATCGCTCGGGCGTTTATTATGTTGATGACGCCCAAAAGGCCGAGGCGGAACGAACAATTGCCGATGTTGATGCGTCCGGATTATGGCCCGGCAAGGTGGTGACGGAGGTCAAGCCCGTTGGCGATTTCTGGGACGCAGAACCGGAGCACCAGGATTATCTGGCGCGCATTCCCCATGGCTACACATGCCATTTCGTTCGGCCCAACTGGCAATTACCGCGCCGGGAAAACGCCGCCGAATAGGCGACGACGAAATTTATGTATCGAACTGGCCGTCCTATCTAATCCGCATACAGGACACTGTTTTCAAAAAATACCGGGTCCTGATCCACCGGATTGCCAGCGTCGCCATAATAATAATCGTATACGGGCGGTTCATCATAATGATGACGCCACCCTTCTCGTGGCGATGCGCCCCCCATGCACCCCGTGAGAACGATACTTAAGACGGCGAAAATTAGAATGCGGGACATGAGAATTTTCCATCGTGACGACAAAAGGTGACGAGCCAAGCCTGTTTTGCATGTCCCGCGCGCCAGTAAAAGGGGATTTTACGGCCACGCAAGACGGTGGCCTCCAGCGTCAACGATCCTCGGGCGCCAGCACCACGCCGCGCCCCTGATCGGTGATCTTGTCAATTCGGGCATACTCATCAGCATCCAGGATATCGAACCCCGACAGACAAAGCGCCGCGCGGGCCTCGCTCAGCGCCGGGTTCGTCATGGCGGCGACAATCGCGGTCCGCAAGGCCGTCACCGCCGCCCCATCGCGTTGGTTGCTGGTAACATAGGGCAAGCAGGGCCCCGGCGCGGAATAGCCAATCACCCCAAGCCCGTTGAAACTCTCCGGCGCATGACGCTGGATAAGCGCGAGCGACACGACGTCGATGGCCGACAGATCAGCCGTTCCCGCTTTCACCATGGCGACGCTGTTTGCGTGAGTCCCGGAAATTTTCATCGTGGCGAAAAAGGGCGCCTCGGCGTTGCTGCGTTCCCCCAATTCGCCAATCTTCGCCTTGACGACATTGTACCCGGATTGGGAATCCCGACCGTTGCACGCAAGCCGACGCCCTCGAAAATCCACAAAATCTTTGTCCGCGTCTTCAGCACGAACGACAAAGGCGCTGGCGTAATCATGCCCGACGCAACCCTCAACGGCGTAACGCGGCGCGCCCAATACGCTCAGATACGGATAAAATGTCTGGCGCAGCGGATACCCGCAGGTTTGCGACATGCCCAGCACAGGCGAGCGCCACTGATCTTCGCGTGTATTTGCGCGATCAAGGGTGTCGGATAACGCCGAAACCCCGCCCTGATCGCACGCATGGTGCGCAATGGCGAGCCACAACTGGTCCGTCGCGGCGCGCGCCCCCGGATGGTCATACATGGGAAGGCTTGCGATCAAGGTCATACTTCATTCCTGACGGTAAGCGTTGAAACAGTGCACCCCGGATTGTCACGGCAAATGAGGCTGCAATCAAGCAATGCAGCGATGTCGCGACGTGGCCCAAAACTGAGGCGATTCTTAGACGAAAACATCCACGCTCGGCGCCGGGCGTTCACTGCTTGAAACCCTGCGGATTGTTATCGCCCTGTCGTCCTCCCTGTTTTTACGCACCCGCATCGGTATTGACGCGTTTGCAAAGGGCAATATTCTGCATCCGACAGCGGACCTGTAATACCATTTACTTTCCGTTTCGAGACTGAACGGGTATAAAACCGCGCTCAATTGAATATGGTTCGCGACGTGAGGAATTAACGATGGACGTTACGCCACTCAGCACGAATTTCGCCGCCGAAATAAGCGACGTTGATCTCAGCGCCCCCCTGACGGAGGCCGCCATCGCCGATATTGAACGCGCTATTGGCGAATACGCTGTATTGGTTTTTCGAAATCAGCCGATCACGGATGACCAGCACGCCGCCTTCACCCGCCAGTTCGGTCCTATCGACAAAGGGCTTTTACTCGGCTCCAAACGCAAGCGCCGCCTGACGAACCCCGACGTGATTGATCTGGCCAATGTCGATCAGGATGG
>JBLHZD010000315.1:0-4640 GCA_047631095.1 Alphaproteobacteria bacterium | reverse complement strand
GTCCCCTTGCCGGATTGGACGCCCGTTTCCCTGCCGCCGCGCAGTCCCATCGTCGGTCAGTGGTGCCGGTTGGAGCCATTGGACGCCAACGCCCACGCCGAAGGACTGTTCAAAGCCTTTAGCGCCGATGAATCCGGACACAACTGGACCTATCTGCCCTATGGCCCGTTTGATAATTTCCAATCCTTCAACGTTTGGTGTGAAGGCGCAGCGAAGCTTGACGATCCGCTAGCGCATACGATCATGGACGCCAAATCCGGCGCCCTGCTCGGCGTCGCTTGCCTCATGCGCATGGCGCCCGCCGTGGGGTCGATTGAAGTCGGCGGCATTCACTATAGCCCGGCCCTGCAACGCACCCCCGCCGCGACGGAAGCGATGTATCTGATGATGCGCCGCGCTTTTGAGGAACTCGGCTATCGGCGATACGAATGGAAATGCGATTCGCTGAACGAGCCTTCCCGACAGGCGGCGAAACGGTTGGGCTTTACCTATGAAGGGCAGTTCCGACAGGCGACCGTATACAAGGCGCGCAATCGGGACACCGACTGGTTTTCGATCCTGGATTCCGAATGGCCGGATTTGAAAGCGGCGTTTGAGGCATGGCTCGACCCCGGCAATTTTGACGCCGAGGGAAAGCAACGCCAATCCCTGGCGGCGCGTCGCGACTAGACGAACCGAAACCGGACGCGGTCAAACCGCCGCGCGCGCCGCGTCCCGTCCTGCGATATATCCCCAGGTCAGGCACGGCCCAAGCGTCGTGCCGGCGCCGACGCCTTTCGACCCAAACGCGTTCGCCATGACGTTTCCCGCCGCGTAAAGACCGGGGATCGCCGTGCCATCATCACGCAGCGCCTGCGCCTTTTCATTGGTGCGCGCGCCGCCCTTGGTGCCCAGAAAGCTCGCCTTGAACGGCATGGCGTAGAAGGGCGATTTTTCAATCGCGCCCAGGGTTGGGTTTGGCTTGTTTGTCGGATCGGCGCCGCGCGTGGTGTCCCAGATCGACCCGCCACGCCCGAAATCGTCGTCAACGCCCGCCCGCGCAAATCCGCTAAAGCGCTCGGCGGTCGCGACCAGCCCGTCCGGATCCACGTCGATTTGCCGGGCTAGTTCCGCCAGCGTCTCGGCGCGAAAGTGATTGCCCTCGAACGCCTTGCTGGGCAGCGCGTGGGGATATTTCGCCGCATATTGGCCATCATAAATCCGCCAGGCGGGCAAATGCAGCGGCGTCCCCGTTTCCGGGTCTATTTCCGCAAACGGCAAGCCGATATTCATCTGCTTTTCATTCACGAAGCGCTGACCGTGTTTATTGACGATCATCGAATGGGGCAGAAAATAATCCGCTGCCGGCTGGCCTTGCAGGCGCCCTTCATACATCACCGGCGTCGTGCCCATGAGAAGCGCCTGATCCATATAATCAAGTCGCGCCCCTGCTTCCGCCGCCATGCGTTGACCATCGCCGGTATTCGTTGACGGGCTGGCGCGCCAGTCCAGCGGGCCGGGGAAATGTTCGGCCATCATCTCGTCGTTCCACTCAAACCCGCCGCTGGCGAGGACAACTCCACCGGCGACCTGTACGCGATGGGTTTCGCCGTCCGCCTCGTATTCGACCCCGTTCACAGCGCCTTCCGCGTCGTCGTCCGTCAACAGTCGCGACACGGGCGCGCTCAAGCGGATTTCGACCCCTTGATCCAGACACCCCTTCAGCAGGCCAACCGTCAGCGCATTGCCGCGCACCCGCGCATCGACCCATTTGCGCCACGCCAGTTTGTGAAAAATGCGCAACATGCCTTTTTTCGGGTTGAAGAAAAAATGCGTGTCTATCACCTCATGATAGTTGAGGCGAATGTCCATCGTGGGCCGGCGAACTTTCTCGCGCCATTCGCCGAGCTGGGCGATCCGGATCGGGGCGGCGTTTACATTACGCCCAAGCGCCATGCCGCCCGGCGTTTCCGCATAGGGGTCCGGGTCCCGGTTTGCGATGAAACGCAAAGGGGAGTGGGCTTCCAGAAATTTCAGCATCACCGGCGCCGCATCGACAAAGGCCGCCCAGAGCGATTCCTCCGCATTGTGCCACCCGTCAGGCGACACGGCGCGAATGTATTCCAGCGCGGCTTCGCGAGAATCCGAAACACCCAGCGCCGCCATGCGATGATTATTCGGCGCCCAGATGCACCCGCCCGACATGGCCGTGGTGCCGCCAGCGACGGGCGCTTTTTCCAGGACCAGCACGCGGGCGCCATCCACCACCGCGCTAAGGGCCGCGCTCAAGCCCGCTGCGCCCGTGCCCACGACAACGACGTCGAATGATTCAGCCATATTTCTTACTCCACAAGGTCCGGATTGTGCGTTTTGCGGCACTGTGGCGCCCTCCCCCATCCCATGCAAGGCGCCTTGATTCTTCGGCGCAGGATCGCGACACTCTCGGGACAACCTTCCGCCGCTCGGCGTCTTCAACCCAATCAATCAGGATACAGCGCAATGAAAATAACAGGCTGCGAAACGCTCCATTGCGGCGCGGGATGGCGGAACTTTTCGTTCCTGAAACTCCAGACCGATAGCGGCCTGACCGGCATTGCGGAATATAACGAGAGCTACGGCAGCCGCGGATTAACCGGCGTCATCGAGGCGCTGGTTGAGACCATCAAGGGGCTGGACCCGCGCAATCACCATGCGATCAGCCAAACGCTCTACGCCATAACCCGCCAGGCGCCCGGCGGCGTCAATCAACAGGCCATGGCCGCCATCGAAAATGCGATGATGGATATCGTGGGCAAGGCCTATGACGTCCCGGTCTACGCGTTGTTGGGCGGCGCCATGCGCGACCGGTTGAAATTATACTGGTCCCATTGCGGCTCCTATCTGGTTCACGAAGCCGCCGCCAAAGCGATTGGCAAACCCCGGCTGGAATCACTGGATCAGGTCGTCGAACTGGGACGCCGGGTAAAGGACAGCGGTTTCACGGCGCTGAAGACGAATATTTTTCGTCTTGATGGCGACCCGCATATGTATATGCCGGGATTTGGCCGCTCGCCCGGCGGGCCAGAGCTTAATATAGACCGGAAGGTGATCACCGATTTACGCGCCCAGCTGGAAGCGTTTCGCGAGGGCGCCGGGCCCGATATCGGCATCCATCTGGATTTGAATTTCAATCTCAAGACCGAGGGTTATTTGCAGGTAACGCGCGCGCTCGATGATCTGGGCCTGACGTGGTTTGAAATCGACCTGTTCGACCCGCCCGCCCTGCGCCACATCCGCAACTCCGTGCAAACGCCCATCGCGTCGTGTGAATCCTTGTACGGGCTTCGCGAATTCCGGCCTTATTTCGAGAACCACTCCATGGATGTCGCAATTATCGACCTTCCGTGGAACGGCGTCTGGCTGTCGATGAAAATCGCCGCGATGGCGGAAGCCTATGAAATCAACGTCGCGCCGCATAATTTCTACGGTCATCTATCAACCATCATGAGCGCCCATCTCTGCGCCGCCGTCCCGAACTTCCGTATTATGGAAATCGAAGGCGATGACGTGCCCTGGAAAGACGACCTCGTCACCAGCCCACCGGTGATCGAGGACGGCCATTTGCTACTACCCTCGGGACCGGGATGGGGCGTTGAGCTGAACGAAGACGCCATCCGGGCGCACCCGCCGCTTTAAACGCGAAGCGTTGTTAAAGACGGTATTCGCCAAATGTGGAGGGAATGATGATTAGCGCTCTTATGCCAATGATTTTATGGAATTCACTAAGAGGGGTTATGGAATGACATATCACCATAAAGGTCGTTGCAGCTGCGGACAGGTCGGTCTCGAGTTTCATTCCTCCAAAGATCTTCCCGAGCAATCGCCAAGGCAATGTGATTGCGATTATTGCGCCTCCCACGGCAAGCCTATTTTATTGAGCGATCCAGCGGGCCAGCTGATTGTTACCAGCAGCCAAGCGGTCACAAAAGAAACCCAGGGATCAGGCCAGGCCCGGATGCTATTCTGCCCCAGTTGCGGAAATATGCTCGGCGCCAGTCTGGAAAATGACGGCCAGATCATTGGTGTCGTGAATGGGGCCTTTCTGGATGAGGTTAACCGATTGCCCGCCTCCCAGATTGTTTCACCAAAGAAACTTTCAGCAGAAGAAAAACGCACCCGCTGGCTCTCCCTATGGACACCCACCAAGATCGTCGTTGAAAGCTGAGCCGCATCACACGACCGCACCGCCACACTCACATTGCGGGCATCGAGCGTATCATATCTTGTCGTTGCGGCATTATGAAAAGCATCAGGATGGCGGTAGCGCGATGTCTTCTTTTCCGCTGATTTGGTCCGTTAAAGCCCAGGGTCCGAAATTGTTTTCGATGTCATGGTCGATGGCAACTTGGCTTGGTGCAAGTGGCAAGTGGCAAGTGGGCGACATTGTTGGGGCTGGATTGATCACGTTTGGGGACGAAGGCGTATTGCAAGAGCAATTGTTTTACGTCTGAGAAGCAAGCCTGCAGTCGACGCCCCGAATTTTCTTACAATGACCCCCATGCTGAAAATGAAGTCGTATATCCTCTAGTGGATAGGCCGGAACAAAGGAGTCCGAAGCGGGATTCCTTGTAAGGTTATTATGTGCAAATCTGGAGTATGCGCACAGGAATATCTTTCACAGT
>JBLHZD010000314.1:0-4643 GCA_047631095.1 Alphaproteobacteria bacterium | reverse complement strand
GAACGGTTATCGATGGTTCTGGCGGCGCCCGCTACCAGGCGGATGTCGGCGTCACGGACGGCCGCATCGTTGAAATCGGACGCATCCGGTCCCCTGCGGACCGCGTTATCGACGCCGATGGAATGATCGTGTCGCCCGGGTTTATCGATGGCCATACCCATATGGACGCGCAAGTTACATGGGACCCGATAGGCAGCTGTTCGTGCTGGCATGGGGTGACCAGCGTCATGATGGGCAATTGCGGTTTTGCGCTGGCGCCGTGCAAACCGGAGGAGCGCGAGTGGTTCGCGCGCTGTCTTGAAGCCGTGGAGGATATTCCCGCAGACGCAATTATGTCCGGTGTGGATTGGTCCTGGGAAACTTTCCCCGAATATCTGGAGGCCGTCGAGCGGGCGCCGAAGGGATTGAATTACGGCGCCTATATCGGTCATTCCGCATTGCGCATGTACGTGATGGGCGAGCGCGCCTTGTCGGAACGCGCGACCGAAGATGATCTGGCCAAAATGACCGCCGCCGTCACCGAGGCGATAAAAGCGGGCGCGGTTGGGTTCTCGACATCGCTATCGACCACCCATTCAACTCCGAATCAGTCTCCCGTCGCCAGCCGACTGGCGGATTGGCCGGAGATCGACCGCCTCGTCGGCGCGATGAGTGATCTCAATGCTGGTATTTTTCAGGTCGGTCCGGATGTTTCAAGTGGATCGGCGCAACGTGGTTTTTTCAAGGAGCTTCAGCGTATCGCGTTAAACAGCGGTCGCCCGTTGATGTTCGGCACCATCGCCACACGCATGGAAAATGATCCGACATCCTGGCAATTTCAGACCGACGTTATCGACGACACGGTCGCCAAGGGTGGCCGTATGTATGGCCAATCCTCAACGCGCCCGATCAGCGTCATATTTTCACTGAAATCCAACCTTCCATTTGACATTTTGCCGGAGTGGAAAGCCATTCGCGCGCTGCCACTTTCGGAGCAGAAACGGAAAATCGCCGATCAGGATGTGCGGGCGAGATTGATTGCCGCGGAAAAATCCATGCGGCCGAGGGGCGCAGAATTTCAGGGTGGCGGTGATGCGACAACCAATCCGATGCAGCCTGATTATGGCAATTTGTATGCAATGAAGGACGTGGACTGGAATGATCCAACGGTTGAAGAGATCGCCAGGCGTCGAAATATCGGCCCGGTCGAAACCATGCTCGACCTCATGCTGGAAAACGAAGACCAGCTTTTCGTGCAGCCGATCGTAAATACTGAAAAGGAAGATGTGCTGGGTATGCTGCGGCATCCACGCACCCTTGCAACGTTTTCGGATTCCGGCGCGCATGTGTGCCAGGAAATGGGATCGTCGCTACAAACTCATTTGTTGAGTTATTGGGTGCGCAAAGTCGGCGCGTTTACGCTAGAGGAAGCAGTTCGAATGCTGACCTTCGATAACGCCTCTGCTTGGGAACTCAACGACCGGGGCCTCATTCGTGCGGGTTATGCGGCCGATATCGTCGTCTTTGACGCCGATACGGTAAAACCACAAATGGCGACCGTCGAAAGTGACTTGCCGGGCGGCGCCCGTCGATTGGTACAAAAGGCGGACGGAATCGCTGCGACTGTCGTCAATGGACGGCTCGCTTTTGAAAACGGTGAATCGACCGGCGACTATGCAGGTCAGGTCCTGAAAGGCCGCTTAGCGGGATAACCCGGCGCGGCGGCGCAAATCGACGTCGCTCATGCTCAGCTCTTGGCCCGCTAAATCCACCGCATCCGGACTGCAGAGCCACGCGATCACTTTTGCAGGCTCCGCCGGGTCCCAATGATCTTCCCGTTTCATCTGGCTGATGGGATTCACGCCTGAGTCTCGAATGCGGCCCTGCATGTCCGTATCGACGGTGCCTGGCGCATAGCCATAGACACGAACTTCTTCTGCTGGGATTTCGTGCGCTATGGATTGGGTCACCATCGCGAACCCGGCTTTCCCGGCGCAATAGGCGCTCCAACCCTCCCGCGGACCATGAGCCGCGCCGGAACTGACATTCACAATGACGCCTGGCGCAGAGAATGCGTTGATCGCTGATTTTGCGACATAGTATCCGCCGACCAAGTTTATGGAAATTGATTGCGCCCATTCCTCGGCGTCGCCGTCACGAAGGCTGGCGATGGGGTCAATCACGCCCGCGTTGTTCACAAGAATATGCAGGCTGCCATACGCCTCGATTGTTTTTTGAAACAAGGCGTCGACCTGATCGAATTTTGAGACATCGCAAGCAACGGCGAGAGCCTTTCCGCCATGATGGCGAATGCCCGCCGCAACCGCTTCACAGGATTGCGCGTCCCGGGCAGTGACGACGATGGAGGCGCTTCCAGCGGCTAGCGCCTGCGCGGCGGCGGCCCCGATGCCCCGGCTGGCGCCGGTGATGATTGCAACCTTGTCTCTGAACATGCTCTTGATCCTTAACGCCTATTTCGGAAAACAGAATATGCCGAACAATACGGCGTCAATCGCGCTAGATAAACGATCAGGTGCGGATTTATCCTCACAATAAGGATCGTCTTCGGGCGGCGCATGAGGATCATCCTCTGTTGGCGTTGCACAGGCTGACAGAACAAAAAACAGAATGATGATCATCGACCTTCGAAAGATTTCCATACGGGGATTATAGCATATTGGCGCTTAAGCGTTGACCACCTTGGATTCCAGCGCACTTTTTTTCAAACGAAGGACGCTCAAGATTCCCAATGCGTACATGATTGCGATTGCGACGAAAACGTACCGAAAATGACCGCCATCCATGAGCGCTCCAAAAAGTAACGGGGCCGATGAGCTGCCGAGATCCAATCCGGAATAGACAAACCCGAACACCTTTCCGGTCGCGCCTGTCGGGGTCGCCGCGCGAACAAGGATGTCTCGAGACGGCCCTGTCATTCCGATAAAGAACCCTGCACAGGCCAAAAGGCCAATCACCACGTACATATGCATCGAGAACGCGGCGACCATCCCCATTAAGGACGCGCCTATTATCAAACCCGTTGTTGCGATAAGCGCATGATGGGGAAACCGGTCCGCCATTTCACCACCAGCGATGATGCCCATCGCCGTCGCGCCCAGGAACGCCGTCAGACCGGCTGTGGCGAGATACAGGGGGGTGTCGTAAATTTCGACGAAAGCTGTAATGGAAAACGCCTGCATTCCAACGCCAGCCGCCGCAATGAGGGCGAAATAGGCGAAAGCGGACATAAGCCCGCCATTGGTTAGTAGTTTTTTGTAGAATTGGATGCCGGGTTTCGCGGCGTCAGACGTGACGGGCGCGCTTCGCGGCATGCGCAACACGCTTCGGTTTCGAATGATCCAAAGAACCGCCAACCAGCCGAGCAGCCCGCCCACCATTAACCCGGCGCGCCACCCGAATGAGCTCGCGACAAAATAATAAATTATGATCGGCGACAGGAAATATCCACACGTTCCGCCCAATCCGTGGGCGGCGAACGCTCGGCCCATTCGGCTGGGGCTAATTTTCTCGGATAAAATCGACAAATCCGCGGGATGGAAAAAACAGTTTCCCAGCGCTGAGACAACGGCGAGTGGCAACAACCACCAATAGGTCGGCGCCAATCCCATCAGAAACACCGCCGTCGCCATGGTCGAAAGCCCGAAGATTAAGAGTCGATCAGCGCCATATTTATCCACAATAATACCGGCGAAGGCCTGACAGACGCCGGAAACCCCATAGAAAAGCGAAATGATGAGCCCGAGCGCGGTATAACTGACGCCAAATTCCAGCCGCAGTAATGGAAACAGGGGACCAAGCGCGACTTGAAAAAAGTGAGAGAGCAAATGGGCCAATCCAACGAGTCCGATAACAAGCGTATCGTTCCGTCCGGCGTCGGGCGAAGGGGTCATTCAAAAAACTTTCGGTAAAGGGGTAAAAATACGCCGTCGCGACGCAGCGGCGTATCTTGTCGTTGTGGGGCGCCGCCATTGCGGATTGGTCGGGTATCATGATTGACGCCTGTTTCCGACGCAAGCGGGGCGATGCCCTCTATGCGGGCGTCGCGTATAAATAGTGACCCGTTTTGGTAAATTGGCGGCGTTTGGCAGGGCATGTCAGCTTGCGACTAGTGCTAAAAATGACTAAGAATTCCAGCAGGTGATCCTGTGTAGGGAATTGGTTAGCAGGTGCCTCAATACACGTAGAAAATTTGGGAGGATTAAATGCTTTTTTTGAATCAACGTGAGTTTAGACGCTACGGAATCGCTGCTGCGATTCTGGGTGTCGCGGCGGTTGGCGCAGCAGCGCCCGCAGTCGCTGCAGAAGTGAAACCGGTGAACATTCGCTTCGCCAGTGATCTGACAGGGCCGCCGCATCCTGCGGCTATCGCCAAAGAGTACTTCCGAGAAGTCGTCGAAAAGAAAATCCCCGGCAGTAAGGTTCGCACCTACTTCGCTGGCGCCTTGTACAATATTCCCCAGGCGGTCGAAGCGATGACCGAGGGTAATTTAGAAATGGCTTGGGGTCAGTTCGGTAAATCTGCGCAAATCGACCCGTTCATGAACGTCGTGGTTGGACCGATGTTAATGAGCACACCGGGCGCGATAAATGCCCTTGATGATTTTGATACCATCAAAATGCTGAAAGCCCGTATGGCCAAAGTA
>JBLHZD010000313.1:0-4646 GCA_047631095.1 Alphaproteobacteria bacterium | reverse complement strand
TTTGTCCGAGGCGTCGCCGCGATTTTCGCGAAAATCCGCCCACATATTGCTATAGCCGGGGACGAAATCCTCCGCGACAAGCTTTTGCTGGGAATAGCGAAAGAATTCAAAGTTGTCCTGGCCGCGCCGGATGGCTTCCGCCCGGTCTTCATGCATGGAGAACGCGGACACCATCGCCAGATTGGCGTTGACGTTCCAGCCCAGCGGCACGCATTCATCGCTTTTGATGATGTCGTAATAAATTTGCGACCAGGTTTTGGCTTCCTCCGGGTCCAGAAACGAAAACGCCAGCGCGCCAATACCGTTTTGCGCGGCGATCTTGATTGTGTCGCGATTGGTGCAGGCCATCCACAATTTGGGATGCGGTTTTTGCAGCGGCTTGGGCAGCACGTTGCGGCACGGCATGGAAAATCCTTCGCCGTCGAACCCCGGATAGGGGGTCAGCGCCATCATGTTGCAAATCTGCTCGGCCGCCTCCAGCGCCAAGGCGCGTTTGCGCCGGGCGGGAATGTTGAACGCGCCGAGCTCCAGCCGCGTCGCGCCCTCGCCAATGCCAAACTCGACCCGCCCATCGGAAATCAGATCCAGCGTCGCCAATGCCTCGGCAGTGCGGGCGGGATGGTTGTAATTGGGGATGACCTGCCGGATGCCGTGGCCAATGCGTATATTCTTCGTCTTGGCGGCGGCGGCGGCCAGAAAAACTTCGGGCGCAGAGGCGTGTGAATATTCATCCAGGAAATGATGCTCGACTTCCCACGCGTAATCGAACCCTAACCGGTCGGCCAGTTCGACCTGCTCCAACGCTTCCTTGAACAGTTTATGCTCATCGCCCTCGTTCCAGGGGCGCGGCAACTGTAATTCATAAAAGACGCCAAATCGCATGGGATGTTCTCCATCATTGTGTTGGCGCCCGATTTGTCCGGACGCATTTAAGCGCCACAAAAGAGAATTTTTCCCACGCGCGCTCAATGTCTATTTTAAAAATAGCGCTGATCTGTTGCGTGGGGAAGGCGGATAGGACAGGTTTCACGAATATGGAATCTTAAACGGGACGATCAGGCTTGAAACGTGAAACCGACATCGGGAAACCACGGGGCGTCGCGCAAGTGGCGGCGGTTTTACGTCGCGTCGCGGCCTTGCCGGAAACCCAGATTGGCGCCGTGTTCGGCGTTGTGACGCTCGGGCTATCCTTGTATGTCGGTGCGCCCATCGCCGCGCCCTCCACAGCGGCGTTCGCCTTTGTCGGGCTGCACTATCTATTGCCGCTCGTCACAATTCTGGCCGGTTGTTTGATTCTGCTTCGGGACCCGGCCAAGAGCGCGCGGCTGGTTTATATGCTGGGTGTCTACGCAGGCGTCCTTATTCTGCACTTCAACATCAAGCTCTGGGCGCCGTTGATCAATAATCGCCTCTTCGATGTTGAATTCCAGGCGTTGGACGACGCCATGCGGCCAATCATCGACGCCAGTTTGTAGTTCCATGTAAAGCTCGCGCCGATCATTCCCGGGCTCGATCATGTCTACCTGCTGGGCTTTATCGGAATCTTTTACGCCAGCTTCCTGTATTTCGCCGTCCGGCGGCGCAAAGCCTTCGAGGAAGTGTTCCTCGGCGCCCTGCTGTTTCAGGCCTTGGCGCGTTGGCGTATTTACTGGCGCCGGCGCTGGGGCCGTTTGTGCGGGAGCGTGGCGCCAATGCGGTTGTGAGCGGCGTACAACAGACGATGCTCGGCGTTCATCGTTCGGTCAGTGCGGAAGGTCCCGCGTGGTTGGCGACCCATGCCAGCGATCATCTGACGGCGGGCGTCGCCGCGATGCCGTCTTTGCATGTGGGTGGGGCGGTGTTGTTTTTCCTTTATGCGCTGCGCCATTCGCACGGGCTGGCCATTGCGTTGTTTCCGCTGCTCGCCTTTATTTTGGTGGAATCGCTGGCGACCCGATGGCACTACATCGTGGATTTACCGTTTGGAATCGCGCTGGCGTTCCTGTCGATCTGGTTGGTGCGGCGGCTTCGGGTCTAGGGCGTCGCGGCAGACAGAATGAGCCGTCATTCCCGCGAAGGCGGGAATCCATGAGACGGCATTCGGTTAACGGTGTGTCTAGATTCCCGTCTTCGCGGGAATGACGAATATGGCGGCGCTTATACGGGCTCCAGCGGCGCGTTAAGTGACGCGCCCGGCACGATGATCCCACCCCGGTCGCCGATTTCAACCGAACCGTATCGTTGCGTATAAATTTGCGGCAGCGGACGCGCGCCGGGGACGGCCAGCCACAGGCGCAGAAGGTGGCGTTTGCGATCATCTTCCGGCCAATCCACAAACGACGTGCGGTCATGCAGCATGGTGTGGTTGTGTACCCATTGCATGTCGCCGGGCTGAAACGTCATTTGCATGTTGATGTCGGGGTCTTCCGCCAGCAAATCAAACAGGTCGAGCGCTTCCGTCTGCAAGGGCGTTAACGCGTCGACTTCCGGAAAACGTCGAGCGCTATCGATGTAGCGGCGCGCGTAGAGCGCCGATAAATATCCCTCGTGCCAGTTATAGACGGGGATGTCGTGCCATGGTTTCTCACCTGCGGGAATTTCGCCGCGTCGATCCGTGTGCAAGGCCTCAAACAGACTGGGCAGCAGGTCCGGGCGGCGGTCATACATCTCCTTGTAGATGGTCATCGAACTGACCAGCGCTGATGCACCGCCCGATTGCGCGGTTTTCAGGCATAACAAAGCGACGATATCGCTGGAATCGGTGTGATAGGTCTGGCGTTCGGTGGTTTGATAGATGCGCGCGCTGGGGTCGTTGACCGCATCGCGGCCCAGGTCGCGGACATGGCCCAATACATGGCCTTTGCCGTTTTGCGAGCGGGCGTGACCGAAATGCGCGCCGATGCCGAAATACGCCGTCGCGGATTCGCGCATCGACCAATTCTCGACCGGCAGGCCGCGCAACAGGGCGAAACCGCGCCCGTCCATGACTTCGCTGCAAATACCAGCGAGCCTCGGCCCCAAATTGGGCAGGGGGAAATCCGCCTTGGTGATGCGGGCGATATTGGCCTCCGCGTCCACCAGCGGCCGGATCGCCGCCTCAATTTCTGCATTGTCCGCTGGCGTCAGCACATGCAGCCAGTCGGTGCGCGCGCTCATGTCCTTGCCATACCAGATGGAAGCGTCGTCCCGAGGTGGCGGTAAGTCTTCGACGCCTGATAACTCCACTACGCTTTCCGCCATCGTCGCATTCCTTCTGATCATATCTAAGAGACGCCCTTTGGCTTGCGCAGCGTCTTGTCTGGACAATACGGACAGAGGGTGGAGAGGTAAAGCCGCGACCAGAATTTTCGAATTCGTTTTTTCAGAACCGTTGCCCTAACGCGTGGCGATGGTTTCGATCAGCAGGTCGGCGAAGGCGCGCACCGAGGCCGACTGTTTTGACGACGCGCGAAATAAATAGGTGTTGAAAAACGGCAGAGGCGGAAAGCCGTTCTTTGAAACCGGCAGGGCCCGGAGTCCGTCCATCATGTCGTCCTGGGGCACGACCGTCACCGCCAGCCCCGCCATGACAGCGCATTCAAGGCCGGCGCGGCCAGGACTTTCATAGGCGTATCGAAAGGCTTTGCCGCGCGCCTCAAGCGCGTCGGTCGCCGCCTTGCGATAGATGCAGCCGGGTCCAAACAGCGCCAGTGGCGTGGGGTTTTGTGCGTCGATGTTGCTGGATGATTTCACCGCCCAGACCAATTGCGAACGGCTGATCGGTCGCCCGCTCTTGCGGCCGCATTTTTGCGTTACGAAGGCCAGGTCAAGTTTGCCCGCCTCCATGTCGTCCAGAGCTTCCCAGCTTCGCGCGCATTGCAACTCAACTTCAACTTTCGGGTATTTTTCACCGAATGTTTTCAGCACATCGGGAAGATATGACATGGACCAATCGCTGGCGCCGACCCGGACCTTGCCAAACATGTTTTGGTTTTCAATTTCCGCGACGGCCTGTTCCTTGAGGCTCAATATTCGTTCGGCGTATTGCAGCAGGATTTCGCCTTCAGCGGTAAGCCGGACCTGCCGGTTATTCCGCTCGAACAAACGCACTTCCAGCGCGTCTTCCAGGCGCTGGATTTGCATGCTGACGGCCGATTGAACGCAATTCAGGCGTTCGGCGGCGCGCGTGAAATGGCGCGTCTCAGAGACCGCGACAAAGGCGGGTAGCAAATCCAAATTAAAGGCATGTTGTTTCATCATGATCAGTATACGTGATTAATTAATTAATTAAATTCATTTTATTGATTATTAATTTAGCGCTAGAACACCGGCGAACCGAAATTTATGTCAGGTATTTTGTGATGAATCGTTCGCTTTGGGTGCTTGTCCTGTGCGCGGGGACAATTTTGGGACTTTCGGTTGGCTTTCGTCAGGTGCTGGGGCTTTTCCTAACGCCAATGACGACGGATTTAAGTCTCGGTCGGGAGAGCTTCGCCTTCGCCATGGGGCTGATGAATCTGTTCTGGGGGCTGGGCGCGCCGATTGCGGGCGCCATCGCTGACAAATACGGCGCCAGTCGGGTCGCTATCCTTGGCGGCGCCGTATACGCGCTTGGTCTTCTTAGAGTCCGTCCGGAAAGTTCATGCGTTTAAACAAATCTTTCTCATCATCAGACGAATTGACGCCAA
>JBLHZD010000312.1:0-4762 GCA_047631095.1 Alphaproteobacteria bacterium | reverse complement strand
GCGCTCGCGATCTTATAAGCCCTGTTCGACATTCGGCAGAACTTCCTCGGCCATCAAATTCATCATGTCGAGGACGAGGTTGTTCGGCATGCCGACCCAATGGGGACTGAACACAAAATGGTTTGTCCCCAGGGTTTTATTAAAGTGAATGATTTGTTCCGTGACTTCATCTGGGGAGCCAAAGATGAAACGGCCATCGGCCAGTTCATCAAACGCCATGGATAGGTTATCGTCGCCCTTGGGCATCGCCTTGTCCTGTCCCCAGGCGGCGTAGATTTTATATTTTTCTTCCAGATAAGGCTGGGCGAGGCGTTTGGCTTCCGCCCGCGTTGGCGCCACGAAGAGTTCCCGCATCATGGGCAGCTCGGCCGGGAACGGTTTGCCAGCGTCATCCAGCGCCGCTTTGTAGACATCCATTTGACGTTCGATAGTGTCGAGCCGTTGATGCGGATTAATGAACCAGGCGTCCGCCAGGCGCGCCGCGCGTTTGACCGCCACATCGGCATTGGCGCCGATCCAGATTGGTGGATGCGGTTTTTGCACCGGGCGGCTGGACGGCGTGACGTTATCCAGTTCGAAATGCGAGCCCTTCATCGTGACGGGCGTGTCGGTCCAAAGACGAATAATGGCGTCGAGATTTTCTTCAAACCGCGACGCGCGTTCTGACATATTGGTGCCGAACGCCTTCAACTCGACATCGCGGTAGCCAAGACCCGCGCCGAAAATCAGTTTTCCTTTCGACATGATATCCAGCGTGGCCAGCTGTTCGGCGATATCGAGTGGCTTGTGCAGGGACAACAGTACGATACCGGTAATCAGACTGAGCGACGGGCACTCCGCCATGACGCGCGCCAGAAACGGGACTTGCTGCAGCTCCTGCAAGGGATACCCAGCGTAATGCTGTCCTTTCAGAATACTGGAAAAGCCAAGTTTTTCCGCCAGCCGTGCCTGCTCCATCAACTCATCGAAACGAAGGGCCATGTCATCGCCATCCGGGTATTGACTGCGAACGAACAGGCCATATTTCATTTTCGCCATAATGTTTATTCCCTTCCCCTGGTTGATTGGCCGACCCGTAGGCGGCAAACTTCGCGTCGCGAATTCGGATCATAATCAACGTGGAGAAAATAGCGATGCAGGTGACGACATCAATGCCCGTGGCGAACCTCAATCAGGCGGCGCCGGCATCGCATGCGGCGGAGGCCGCGGGGTTTGATGGTGTGGCGACGATGGAGAATTCGAACAACCCGTTTTTGCCGCTCGCTATCGCCGCGACCACGACGGAACGGGTCCAGTTGATGACCGGCATCGCCATCGCCTTTGCGCGTTCGCCCATGACGGTGGCGAATATTGCCCATGATCTTCAACTGGCGTCCGGGGGTCGGTTCAAACTGGGGCTGGGCAGCCAGGTAAAAGGACATAATGAGCGCCGGTTCAGCGCGCCCTGGACGCCGCCGGCGCCGCGCTTGAAGGAATATGTGCAATCCCTGCGCGCCATCTGGCGAAGTTGGGAGACGGGCGAGCCGCTTAATTTTACCGGGGACCACTATAACTTCACCTTGATGACGCCGCATTTTGTTCCGGAGAAAACTAACCTTCCCATGACGCCCATCACCATTGCAGCGGTCGGACCGGCGATGTTGCGCGTGGCGGGGCGCTATTGCGACGGGGCGCAGTTGCATCCGTTTTGTACGCGGCGATATGTCGAGGAAGTGGTCATGGCGCGGATCGCAGAGGGCATGGCGCATTCAAACCTGACGCGCGAGAATTTTGAAATTTCCGGCGGTGGTTTCATTGTCACCGGCCCGGATCAGGAGACCGTGGACAAGATATTTGAGTATGTGCGCTACCGTGTCGCATTTTACGGATCGACCCGGGCCTACTGGCCGGTCTTCGAACTTCATGGATTGATGGATCTTGGCGCCAAGCTGCACAGTATGGTCAAGGCGGGAAAGTGGGGCGAATTGGCGGCGGAGGTGTCCGACGATGTGGTGCATCTATTCGCCGCCGTCGGGCGTCATGATGAAATCGCATCCGCCATTGAACGTCGCTTCGGTGGGGTCAGCGATACGGTGTCAGCGATCGCCGCGCCGGACGCCGCGCCGGACCTGACGCCGGATTTGATTCAGGATATTCAAAAAATTGAATCGACGTTCACGGAATTCGCCACGTCCTGGCGGGGCTGAACCTATTCGCCGGTCGGGCGTTCCTTCGCCGCCAACTCGGCGATGACTTCCTCGTTATGGGCGCCTAACAGCGGCGGCGCCCGACGGATTCCGATTTTTTCACCGGACAGGCGCAAGGGCGAGATAAACGTCCGGGTCGTCTGGCCGTCCGGTAGAGAAATATCCTCCACCCATTCCATATGAACGCTTTGTTTGTCCGATAGTGCGTCAGAATACGTATTGATCGGCGCGCAAGGGACGCCGCGTTCGTTGAGACGGGTGAGTATTTCGTCGGCGGTGAATTGCGCGAATTCGATTTTCATGATCTCACAGAGCGCGACCTGATTTTCGGCGCGGTTGGCGACGGAGTTGAAGCGAGGATCGGCCAAGAGGTCCGGTCGCGCCAGAATATCGCAAACGCTGGCCCAGAGCCGGTCATTGCCCGCCGCCATGGCGAAATAATCGTCCTTGGCGCGGAAGGCCTGATACGGTGCGTTTCGATGATGGGCGGACCCGATACGGCCTGGGTTTTCACCACTGCCAAACCACGCATGGGTCTGAAGCGCCGCCATGCCCAGCGTGACTCCCATCATGGAGACATCGATATGATCGCCGCCGCCGCCGTGATCGACCTTGCGCAGGGCGGCGGCGATGGCAAAGGCGGCGTGCAGCGAGGTTCCGAAATCCGCGATGGGCACGCCGCATTTCACGGGCGCGCCCTCGGCCTCGCCTGTGACGCTCATGACGCCCGCGATGGCTTGTACGGTCAAATCGAACCCACCTTCGCGCGCGCGGGGCCCGCTTTGGCCATAGGCGGAGACCGAGCAATAAATGAGGTCGGAATTTTCCGCCGACAGACTGTCGTAATCGAGGCCGAATTTCGCCATCACGCCTGGCCGGAAATTCTCCAGCACAACATCGGCGGACAGACACAGGCGCCGCGCGATGTCGCGATCCTTCGCGTTTTTTAAATCGAGCGCGACCGAGCGTTTGTTACGGTTCAGGGAGACAAAAAGGCTGCTGAATTCGCCGGATATCGGCGGCCATTGGCGCAAACTATCACCGGTTTCCGGAGGCTCCACCTTGATGACGTCCGCGCCCATGTCGCCCAACAGCATACCGCAATAAGGTCCGGCGGCGAATTGACAAAATTCGATAACTTTCACGTCGCTTAATGGAAGCATAGGGGCCTCTGATGCTGGCGGTGTGCGCTGAGGACGGATACATTGCCGTTACGTCACATCATGATTTCAGAATGTAAACTTCTCAAGGAATGCTTTATGGCCGCCGAACTGACCGTAACGAAAGAAGGGCCTGCGACGCTGCTCACATTAAACCGTCCGGATCGCGGCAACGCGTTGAACCCGGCGCTGACTGAGGCGCTGATTGATGCGCTTGGCGAGGCCACGACGGATGGGACCCGCATTGTGGTCCTACAGGGCGCGGGAAAATCGTTGTGTTCGGGTTTTGATTTGACGAATTTTGACGACTTGAGCGACGGCGACCTTGTGATGCGCTTATTGCGCATCGAGGCTATGTTGCAGACATTGCACCACATGTCCTTGCCGACGCTCGCCTTTGCGCATGGTCGTAACTTTGGCGCCGGGGCGGATTTGTTTTGCGCGTGCAGTCAACGGGTCGCGGCGCCGGATGCGCAATTCAGAATGCCGGGCCTCGCCTTCGGCGTTGTGCTGGGGGCGCGGCGTTTGTTGCTGCGCGTTGGGCAGGACACCGCGCGGGATATTCAAAATGCGGGCCGGACATTCAGCGGTGATGACGCGGCGCACAATAATTTCGCCAGTCAGGCGGCGGTGCCGGAGGCGTGGTCTGATATTGAGACAACTGCGATTGCGGACGCCGGGGCGATATCCGTTGCGGCGACAGCGGGATTGTTCCGCGCGACATCGATTGACACAAACGCTAGCGATATGGCGGATCTGGCGCATTCCGCCAGCGTCCCCGGTTTATCGGACCGTATCCGGGCGTATCGCGATTCGTTCAAACGAGGGTGATCGTGTGGATTTGGGTGCTCTGAACCGGTTCGAAACCGGCGGCAGGTAATATTTTTTTCAATAATTATGGGTTTCCCTTACAGTACCCAAATAAGGGGAAGTCATGACGGTAGATTCAAGACCACGGGTTCTTGTTGTCGATGATGACGATGATGTTCGTGAACTTTTTGGCGCAATTTTGGAATCTTTGGATTTCGAGGTTGTCGGGACGGCGAATAGCGGCGAAAGCGGGGTTGCGCTATTTAAAGAAACGCGTCCGGATTTAGTGCTTCTCGACATTCGGATGCCCGTTATGAATGGCGTAACGGCGCTACGTGAAATTCTTAAAATAGACGCCGACGCGGCAGTCGTCATGTTGACGAATGTCGATGGCCCCAGCGTCGCTGATGATTGTATTTTGGCCGGCGCCAAGGATTACATCCGCAAAGATCGCGGTATGGAAGCGTTGAAATCGCGGATATCCGACGTGGCGGCGGACATATCCCGTTAGACGCGCAGGAGCGAATTTTGAACGAAGGCCGCGTTAGCGATATCGCGTTTGAAGAGATTCGACGCCGATTCCCGGGAACGGCTAAATCCACCTAT
>JBLHZD010000311.1:0-4770 GCA_047631095.1 Alphaproteobacteria bacterium | reverse complement strand
GAACCACCACCTTGAAGGTTATGAAAACATCAACATTTTGTGAGGATAAATACCCCCGTTGAAAATCATTCCACGGTGACACTTTTCGCCAAATTTCGAGGTTGATCGACATCCGTTCCTTTAAAAACGCCAACATGGTAGGCGAGTAATTGCACTGGAATCGAATAGAGGATTGGCGTCACGAACGGATCAACAACGGGCAACTCAATCGTCGCGGTTGGCGTTGTCTGACGAGTCAGGCGATCTATGCCGGATTTGTCCGAAAGAAAAATCACATTCCCGCCACGCGCGATGACTTCCTGTACATTCCCTGCCGTTTTTTCAAACAAAGGATCGTTGCCAGGCGCAATAACGATTACGGGCACCTTTTTATCAATAAGTGCAATCGGACCATGTTTCATTTCGCCCGCAGCGTAACCTTCTGCATGAATGTAAGATATTTCCTTAAGTTTCAAAGCCCCTTCCATCGCGATGGGAAATGACATCCCGCGACCGAGATACAAGACATCGCGAGCGGCGCCGATCAAAGGCGCCAATTTTGAAATTCGTTTGTCGTTCTGCAATACCTCTGTCGCGCGCCCCGGAACTTCCGCCAGAGCATTGGAAAGTTCGGCCTCTCGTTCCGCCGAAATACTACCGCGCGCACGCGCCATTTCAATGGCGAGGCACGCCAGCATCGTCAATTGCGTCGTAAACGCCTTCGTTGACGCAACCCCAATTTCCGGCCCGGCATGAGTTTGCAACACCGCGTCGCTTTCGCGTGCGATACTGGATTCAGGCACGTTAACCACGGAGATAATATATTGGCCTTGAGATTTCGCATACCGCAAGGCGGATAACGTATCCATCGTTTCGCCAGATTGACTAACGAAAATTGCAATCCCACCTTCTGGCATGGGCGCTTCCCGATACCGAAATTCCGAAGCAACATCAATCTCGACCGGCACGCGTGCGAGTTGCTCAAACCAATATTTTGCGACCAATCCCGCATAGTAGGCGGTGCCGCACGCGCTGATCGTGACCCGTGAAACCTTGGCCAGATCCAGTGACATCGGCGGCATCTTGATGGTTCGCGTCGCAGGATTGAGCACTGTATGGAGCGTATCCCCGATTACGGCTGGTTGCTCGTGAATTTCCTTCAACATGAAGTGTCGGTAATTCCCCTTACCGATCAAAGCCCCTGACAATCCCGTTTCGACGACCGGACGGTCGACGTTATCATTTTCGGAATCAAAAACTTCAGCGCCATTCCGGTTTACAACCGCCCAATCGCCCTCTTCCAGATAGCAAATACGTTGCGTCAGGGGCGCCAACGCCAAAGCGTCCGAACCAAAATACATCGCCCCATCTCCATAGCCGACAGCAAGGGGGCTACCGCGCCGCGCGCCAATCATTAAATCTTCTTCACCGCTGAAGATCATAACCAACGCAAATGCGCCTTCCAAACGCGGCAACGTCGCCGATACGGCCTCCCGAGGGGACATGCCTTGGTCGAGAAAATGGGTCACCAGATGAACGACAACTTCCGTGTCTGTTTCCGTTTCAAACGGGCTTTCGTCGCTCGCCAGTTCTTCGCGTAGCTCCAGAAAATTTTCGATGATGCCATTGTGAACCACAGCGACTCGTTTCGTGGCATGGGGATGCGCATTTGCCTCATTGGGCACGCCATGTGTCGCCCAACGGGTGTGGCCAATACCGATTGCCCCCGCCAAAGGTTGGTCTTTTAACACTGCTTGCAAATTGACAATTTTTCCCTCGGCGCGACGGCGCTCAATCTTACCGTCCACGATCGTCGCTATTCCGGCGGAATCGTACCCCCGATACTCAAGGCGCTTCAATCCATCGACAAGAAGCGGCGCCGCTGCGGAGCTTACGCCAATAATTCCGATAATTCCACACATCTACTCTTCAATCCTTCTCTTGGGAAAGTTGATCTTTTTTCAATTGCTGGGTTTCCTTGAAATCAAGGGCCCAGCCTGCTCTTTCTTCCTGTCGTCCGCGCGCCACAGCAAGCGCGTTTCCCGGCACCTCGCGTGTCACAACGCTACCGGCGCCGACGATTGCGCCATCGCCGACCGTCACGGGCGCGACGAGGGCGGTGTTCGATCCAATAAAGGCGTCGCGGCCAATGACGGTTCGGTATTTGAAAAATCCATCGTAGTTGCAGGTAATCGTACCAGCGCCAATATTTGATCTCGAACCGACAGTCGCATCCCCTAAATACGTCAAATGGTTCGCTTTTGCACCGCGCCCCATCTTCGTGTTTTTAACTTCTACAAAATTTCCGATATGAACATCCTGTTCCAGAACAGCGCCCGGTCTCAGACGGGCAAAAGGACCGATGGTTGCGCCATCGCCGATCTCAGCGCCCTCAATATGGCAAAACGGCTTAATTTGGACATTTTGTCCAACGGTTACGCCCGGGCCAAAAAACACGTTGGGACCAATTTCCACATCCGATGAAATTTTGGTATCGTAGGAAAAGAATACAGAATCGGGATCTGTCAAACTGACCCCATTATCCGTCGCTTTCGCCCGGCGCGCCCGCTGCCAATAGGCCTCAGCATCCGCAAGGTCAGCGCGACTATTGATTCCCATCAGCTCAGATTCATCGGCCTCAACAACCGCTGCGACCGCGCCTTCGCCACGGGCGATAGCAACAATATCCGTCAAATAAAACTCACCCTTGGCGTTATCGTCTTTTACCCGATCAACCCAGCCAAACAGCCTTTCCGCATCAACAGCCAAAACGCCGGAATTACAAAGATCAACCGCGCGTTGTTCAGGCGTGGCTTCTTGAAATTCCACAATTTCCTCCAACCCACCTTCATCGGATAAAATGAGCCGCCCGTATGCGCCTGGGTCGTCTGGACGAAAGCCTAACACCACGATTGCGGCCCCTTCATCCCGACGGTCCTGCATCTCAGCAAGGGTTTCGGGCCGTATAAAGGGCGTGTCTCCGTAAAGAATAAAAATTGTGCCGCCGCCCTGTCCTGAGAGCGCCGCCCGTGCTGGCTTAACGGCGTCGGCGGTGCCGTTTTGGGATTGCTGTATCGCAGTGGCGTGTGGCAAAGCCTCCTCAGCGACATTTTCCATATCCGGTCCAACAACAACAACGATACGCTCGCACTTCAAGGATTCCACCGTATCTATGACATGCCCCAGCAAAGAACGGTCCGCGATCTTGTGCAATACTTTAGGCAATGACGACTTCATCCGGGTGCCTTTTCCGGCGGCTAGGATCAATGCAGCAGTCGATTCAGTCGGCATCATCTATTCCACGATTATTTGAACTAAAAGAAACGAATTTTTGTGCGTTCTAGTTGCCATAAATCTAGGCCTGTCGCAAACGTCACAAGATATTTCACAATGCTGCATTAATATCGCTCGCATTCGCTTCTACTGTAAACTTCGAACAAAAGGCGCGACCTTCTCATAAACGAACGCGTGACCCTCGACATTGTAATGCTCGTCAAACAACTGAAGGGGATTTTCAAAAGCGTCAAAGCTTTCGGTCAGATCCAATACCGGGATATCGTTACGGTGCGCAACGCTCGCTACTGCGCGTCGGTATCGGTCCAAAATCCGGCGAGCGCCAAACGCCTCAAACCGACGGCGCGCCGGCAGGTACACCAACGCCAATCGACCATTCCAGGCGGCGACCTTATCTTTTGCCAGGCGCAACACCTGACTATAAGCATTCACGATTCGGGTATCTGGAAAGTCAGCGAAACCCAATGCGGACCTCAAACGGTAAATAGACGCCGTGCGTCGCCCTATTGACCAGACGGAGATTTCTGGCGCAACATCTGACGGTATAGGCCGATTTGGCGACTGCAAACGTCCATCAATATATCGCTCAAAAAGTAAGGATAACTGTTCGGGACGGGCCATTAAATTTTGAGTGAAATTTGGATTTAAATATCGCCGCAACAGAGGCGTCCGAATTTCCCGAACGAAATCTCCGGGCATGTCATTGCCTTCAAAATAAAACCATACGACCAGTTTCGGTTCGAGTTTTGCAGCGTATTCGCGAATTGTCGCCAACCCGGCAAGCGGTCCATCACCACGCTGACCCAAATTTAATATTTTTGGATCGTCGGCCCGCAAACGGTCAATGAAATGGTCACCGTCCTGAACGCAGTTCCCTTGGGTGAAGCTGTCCCCAATAGCGATAATTTTTACTGGGTTTCGCCATGCCGCCTTTGGGTTTCGGAATCCAAAAGGATCCGAATGATATGTCACCCATCCCGCGCCTTCCTTGCAGAGCAAGGTATTTTCATTTCCAACGCCGCCCATTGGCAAAACGCGTACATTTTTTATTTGAAGAACAGATTGCCGTTCACCGCTCTTGTCTCGCTTTGTAATGTCTTCGTGCAGCAACGAGACAAAAACCCTTTCACCAGCCCCACGCATCTCACTCAATCGATCTCGAGCCAGTTCCGGCTGCGCGCCCCGTGCATAGTTTTGCGTTTCTATGGTATGCGACAAAAATAACTCTGCAGAAAATATAGCGACAACGACCGCAATCCCATTCACCAAGAGCAGCCATTGTGTTGTCGAGCGCCAGAAATTTGCATAGAAAACCATAACGCTAGAAGCGGCGATGGCGCCGACAACCAGAAAATCAACACCACTACCAAAAGGCCCTAACGAGGAAAAAACAAAAACTGCCAGCCCCAGCGTAATCACGCTGACGAGACTGAAGGTAATTCTAATCGGACTACGTTTTTTCCACACGATCAACCGACCTCAAGTCATCCCGCCGCT
>JBLHZD010000310.1:0-4782 GCA_047631095.1 Alphaproteobacteria bacterium | reverse complement strand
ACGAAAGATATTCCTGTGCGCATCCATCAGATTCGCACATAATAATCTTACAAGGAATCCCTTTTGGACTCTTTTGTTCCGGCCTATTCACTAGCTCCGCGATGGCGACGGCGCGTGGATTTATCTCCAGCCCCAGAAACTGATGTGGATCGACCGTGTGCCGGTCCAGTTCCAGAAAATATTGCGCCTCGCCCAAATCGGCCAGAGTCTCCAGCACTTCGCCTTCCAGGCGCTTCATTAATTCCATGGCGACATACAGAAAATTTCCGGTGCCGCAGGCCGGGTCCAGCACCCGCACTTCGGACAAGGCGCGATGAAATTCCCGCACCACCGTTTGCGCTTTTTGCGCCTCGTCATTCTCCATAAATTGCGCGGCGACAATCTGCACATTGCGCCAGTCTTCGCTTAACGGTTCGATGATCGTCGGCGCCACCAAACGCTCCACATAGGCGCGCGGCGTGTAATGGGCGCCCAGTTGATGACGCTCACGCGGGTCCAGGGCGCGCTCCAGCAAGGTTCCGAATATGGCGGGCTCGACATCCTTCCAATCCCGGGATGCGGCGATGGTCAGCAGGCGCAAATCCTCTTCGGTAATCGGCAGCGCGTCCGCATCTTTGAATAAACCGCCATTGAACCGCAGAACGTCCATGCGCAGATCCGGCGCAAATCCGCCCTTGTCCATATCCCGCCATAACCGCGACAACGCGATGTGCAGGTTTTCCGCCTGCCCTTCGTAATCGCGCAGCAGACCGACGAAACTATCCTTTTTCAACAGACCCACATCTTCGGCGAACATCGTGAACAGGCAGCGCATCAAATACAGCGCAACCTTTTCAACCATATCGCGCTGCGCTTCGATTTGTTTTCCCGGCGGCGCATTTTTATCCAGCCCGCCCAACATGCGGGTTTCCAGCATCTTCGATAGTTGCGCCAGTAAATCGGCGATGTCCCGCGTGACCTCCGCCGTGCGCCGCGCCGGATTCCGGGACATGGGGTCCATCCAGATATCCGCCAGAAGGGCGCGGGTCTCCGGCTGGCGCAAATCATCCAGATAAACCCGATAAGAGCCCCGGTCCGGGAATTGCGCGTAGTGTTTTCCCTGAAGCGAAAAATCAGCGTAAAGCTCAATCACATGCCCTACATCGACAACGATGAGAAAGGGCGGCCAACCGTCTTCCGGAGGCAGATTGCGGGCGTATGTCTCCGCCTGCTGGCGGGCGTTGCGCATGAGCGTATCCCACTGCGCGCCGCCGCGACGCCCGGACCCCACCCGTAAAACCGGCGGTTCGCCATCCACGCGTTTGAGCGACTCAAACTGCCGCAACCGCTTCGCGCTTTGTTTGGCCTCCAGGACGAAACAACCGCGTTTGTACAAATCAATGAAATTGGTGGTGGCGGCGCCATCCATCCGTAATGACAGGACCTTGCGCTCGAACACATAAGCGTTCTGGCTTTCGTCCTCCACCGCGGGGTCTGGGCCCGGCGCCTCGAGAAGCACGCAGAGTTCGCTCAGAAACAGTTGATAATTCAAGCGTTCGCCACCGCCTGCAGAACACCAGCGTTCGATGAATAATTCAATGTCAGCCGTGTCAGGCATGAGTCGACTCAATGTGGCGCTCTAGACGTAAATGACAAAAGCGAGGCGCAATGCCCAAGGCTGTTACCTGCGGCTTCATAGCAATACCTATCAGGGAACTCCATTAACCTTTTTCGCCTAAACACAGACTAAAATAGTGCGTCCCGTAAAAAACCAACTCAAACGAGAGTATACACGAAAAAATATTGTTAAATCGTTAAGGCCGCTTTGCGTCCCTAATTTGAGCAAGCTCCTTACAGATACACGTCTCATGGCCTTCTCGGTCCGATTCCCCTATAATCCGCCGCCCAGGTTGCGATGTGCGGAGGCATGCTCAATGAATACGGTTGATGATTTTGAAGTTATCCCGACAGGCGGCCCCGTTGGCGCGGAAGTTCGTGGTGTGGATTTTTCCCAGCCGGTCGGCTCCCGCGCAATCGCCGCGCTGAACGAGGCCTGGGCCGTCCATCAGGTTCTCCTGTTTCGCGATCAATTGATTAGCGACGCCCAGCATATTTCCGCAACCGCGATATTTGGCGAACCCGCAATCGGCGCCAGTCGGTCGTATTTTGAAAAGCAGGGCCGCGCGCCGGGAGACGCGGTGGCCGACCATCCAGAAATCGCCGTCATTTCCAATCTCGGCCCCGATGGCGATCCAGTCATGGAGAATGAAGGATTGGGCAGCGGCGAAGTGGTCTGGCATAGCGACAATTCCTATATCGAGACGCCGCCCGCCGGTAGTTTTCTGCGCGCGCTGGAAGTCCCGCCTTCTGGCGGCAATACATCCTTCACAAATCAGTATCTGGCCTATGACACCCTTCCCGAGGCCATGAAGGTGAAAATCGCCGGGCTGTTCACAAAGCAGGATTCCAGCCGAAATTCCGCAGGCGTCCTGCGGCCCGGCGTTGTCGCGCCCGAGAGCCTCGCCGACGTGCCCGGCCCAAGCCATCCGCTCGTGCGCGTCCACCCCGTCACCGGCCGCAAAGCGCTATATCTGGGTCGACGGCGCCTTTACCCCTCGCAATTTGTGATTGGTTGGGAGCGCGCGGAAAGCGAAGAATTGCTCGATTTCCTATGGGATCACGCAACGCAGGCGCAGTTTGAATGGGCGCATGGCCCGTGGGCGGTCGGTGATATGGTGCTGTGGGACAATCGCTGCGTCATGCATCATCGCGATCCCCATGCAGGCGTACATCGCCGCATCATGCATCGCACCCAATTGGGCCGTGAAAAACCCATCGCCGCTTAATCACAACACTCGAATTAATCAGGATACAAAGACCCATGACGCGTACTGATCTCCATCTCTCCCCCCTTACATCTTTCATGGGCGCGGAAGTTCAGGACCTCGATCTCGGCGCCGACATGAACGATGCCACCTTTGCGTCGGTCCGGCGCGCGCTGGCTGAAAATTCCGTGCTGCTGTTCCGCGATCAAAACATGACGCCGGAAAGCCACATCGCCTTCAGTCGCCGCTTCGGCGCGCTGGAAGATCACGTGCTGCAGGATTTTTGCCTCGACGGGCACCCGGAGATTTTCGTCGTGTCCAACATCATCGAAGACGGCAAACATATCGGCGCTTTTGGGGGATCGAAATCGTTTCATTCGGACCTCGCCTATATTCCCGAACCCAGCATGGGATCCATTTTCCGGTGTCTGGAATGCCCCGAAAGCGAAGGCGAGACGGAATTCGCCAGTCTCTTCGCCGCCCATGACGCCCTGCCCGCGGAAAAGCGCGACTGGCTGGCGCAGCAAAATGCGGTTTACGATTATGTCTGGGATTACGGGCGCCGCCAAAGCCATCGCCCGCCCTTGAGCGACGAACAAATTCGCAAAATGCCGCCCGTAACTCATCCGTGCGTGCGCAGCCATCCCGAAACAGGGCGACGCACGCTGTTTTTGTCACCGGTCTGGGTGCGAAACTTCGAAGGCATGAGCGAAGAAGATAGCCAACCCATCCTGAAGGAATTGACCGATTTTGCGACCGGAGCGGATTTCACCTATCGCCATAGCTGGCGTCCCGGCGATATCCTGATCTGGGACAATCGTTCAACGCTTCACAAGGCCTGCCCCTTTGATGAAACCAATGCGCGGCGTCTGATGCACCGCACGACCATCACCGGGGACCGGCCTTTTTTAACGGCGGCGTAATTTAGGGGCGGCACACGGCGGCAGCCGGGTCAGCGCCAGGCCCAGACCGGTTGCTCCAGATGCTCGACTCGGGCGTTCCGTCCAAAGATGGCGACTTCTCGAAACTGGTAAATCACCGCCGCCGTGGGCGCATGCACCTTCGCGCCGGCGATATTCAGGCGGATCAACGGGCGGTCGCTCTCGGGAATTGACGCGAATTCCGGCGTATCGTCACGGGCGAGCTGCGCCAGCGGCACGATGTGCACTTTGGCGACCTCACCGGGATCAGCTTTGACCGCGACCTCTGAACCGGCCCACACGACGACGGGCGTGATGCGATAGCCGGACCGGGTGGGATAATCATCCAGAAGACCCAGAACATGTTCCTCCCCCAGTTCGACGCCGACTTCTTCGTGCATTTCACGCAACGCGGCCTGAATGGATGTCTCGCCCGGCTCCACCCGTCCGCCCGGCAACGCGAATTGCCCGGCATGGGCGCGCAGCTTGCTGGTGCGCCGCGTCAGGATGAAAGAGGCGCCGTCCTCGGAATCGACCACGGTCAGCGCCACCGCCGCATGGGTCAACCCATCCGGATCCGCCCGGCGATCCGTAAAGCCGGTAACATTGGCCTGCATCTGGCACCGCAAGGCGTCGTCGTAAGGATAAGACACGATTAGTAACCCTCTGTTCCGGGAAAAGCTCCACCAAGATCATAAGCGACCAATCGTGGCTTGAAAGGTATTTCGCCCTCAGTTGATACACGCACCGAAAACGCGCTGTGGATACACGCAGCAGGCGCCGAACGTTAGTTGTGCGCGGGAAACCGAATCTCACCGACCATTCCACTCTCGTAGTGGCCGGGGACATTACAAGCGAACTGGAGAGACCCGGCTCTGTTAAATGTCCAGATCAGCTCCGCTGTTTCTCCGGGCTTCACAAGCACCGCATTTGGGTCGTCATGACGCATACCCGATTTAGCGCCGCCTTCCATCATCGCCATCATTTCTTTTTGATGCGACGCGTGCATGGTGGAAAATCCGATATTGAATTCATGTAGAAATTCACCTTCGTTCTTC
>JBLHZD010000309.1:0-4784 GCA_047631095.1 Alphaproteobacteria bacterium | reverse complement strand
ATTAATTTGGCTGAACCCCCTCTTGAGATACGATATGTTTGAACCCAAGTCATTAGGGGTCAGAGCGCTTATGCCTTTTGTCGATGACTTCAAACCAGTCCACAATTTGAACAGCCTGACGCAGCTTGTCGCTGTGTTGGGGGATGAAGGCCCCAGAACCAGTAGCGCCATGAGCCAATGGCGGGAAAGAGCAGCATGATGAGCGATCAAAATGTACCTATGGAAAGTTCCTACGATCATGACGACGTTCTGCAACAAGCCGCCGCCTGGAAAAAGGCGCGCCATGGCGTCGCGCTGGCGACAGTCGTCACCACCTGGGGGTCATCGCCCCGCCCCGTAGGGAGCCAATTGGCGATTAAGGATGACGGCGCGTTCATCGGGTCCGTATCCGGCGGCTGCATCGAAGGCGCCGTCGTTTCCGAAGCCCTTGCGGCCATCAAGGACGGGGAAACCCGTCTGCTTGATTTTGGCGTGACGGATGAAATGGCCTGGGAAGTTGGCTTATCCTGCGGCGGCAAGGTCGAAGTGTTCGTTGAACCCGTCCAGTAGAGACCGCCATATTTGCGACGTTGTGTAAGGGAAACCAGTTATGCAAAACCAAATCCTCGACAAACTTCTGACCGCGCGAAGCGCTAAAGCCGCCACGGTATTGATCACCGACCTCGCCTCCGGGGCGCAATCGCTCGTTGTTGATGGGGACGCCACCGGCGACATCGCATTCACGACTGATATTGCAGCGATTGTCGAACGGGTCCTGGTGGAGGATCGTGGCAAGACCGTTGATATCGACGGCAAACGTCTGTTCCTTCAGATATTCAACCCGCCAAAACGGTTGATCATTATCGGCGCAGTTCACATCGCCCAGCCGCTTGTCCCCATCGCGCGGCTGTCCGGATTTGACGTCATCGTCGTCGACCCCAGAAGCGCCTGGGCGACGCCAGAACGGTTTCCCGGCGTTGAATTTGACGTAAGGTGGCCCGACGAGGCCCTGGAGGCGTTGGACCCTGACGCCCGCACCGCAGTCGTCGCGCTCACCCACGACCCCAAACTGGACGATCCAGGGCTTTGTGTCGCATTGCGGTCCAACGCTTTTTATATTGGCGCGTTGGGTGGGCAAAAATCCGCTGGTAAACGGCGAGATCGACTGTCCGAAGAAGGATTTGGCGAGGCGGATTTCGCCCGCATCCACGGTCCCGTTGGCCTTGATATCGGCGCGATTTCTCCAGCGGAAATCGCCCTTTCCATTATGGGCCAGATCACCGAGGTGTTGCACAAACCAAAACTGGCCGTCGCCGCGTGATTTTCGACGACTTTCCCCTTTCCAAGGTCGAAGGCGCGCTGCTGGTGCACACGCTGCGGGTGGGTTCGCGCACATTCAAGAAAGGCCGCAGGCTCAACGCTGAGGACGTTACCGCGCTGAGCGAGGCTGGGTTCGAGACCGTGACCGCCATCCGCTATGAAGACGGGGATGTCGACGAGGACACCGCCGCCGCCAGGATCGCCAACGCCGCCGCCGGAAACGACATTGATATCTCCAGCGCGTTTACCGGCCGCGTTAACCTGTACGCCAAAGCACATGGCCTACTGGTGTATGATCGGGATCAACTGGACGGGGTTAATCTGGTCGATGAATCCGCCACCATCGCGACCTTGCCGGCATTTCAGCAAGTTCGGCCAAAACAGATGGTCGCGACAATCAAGATTATCCCCTTCGCTATCACCGAGGCCACAGCGACGGCTTGCGTACAAGGTGCCACCCTTGGCGATGGCCTGGTGCGGGTCGCGCCCTTCAAGCCCTTTCGCGTTGCGCTGATCCAGACAACGCTGCCAAAGACAAAACCCTCCATCCTCGAAAAATCCATTCAGGTGCTGGACCACCGTTTGAAGCCCCTTGGCGGTGACATCACGGTAGAGCAACGATGCGCACATAACACAGAGGCGTTAAGCGCCGCTATTGTCGACGTTCAGCAACACGGCTGTGATTTTATTTTTATCGCCGGCGCCTCCGCGATTACGGATCGTCGCGACGTTATCCCGGCGGCCCTGGAGAAGGCGGGCGGGATGGTTGAACATTTCGGTATGCCGGTGGATCCCGGCAACCTGCTTTTGTTTGGCGCGCTTTCCGACGTTCCGGTCGTTGGATTACCCAGCTGCGCGCGGTCGCCAAAACTCAACGGATTCGACTGGGTATTGCAACGATTGGCCGCGCGCGTTCCGGTGACGCGGCGCGACATCATGCGCATGGGCGCGGGCGGATTGTTGAAGGAAATTTCAAGCCGCCCCCTTCCCCGCGCAACCGCGACCGATGCGCCCGCCGCCATGGGCCGCGCGCCCAATGTCGCAGCAATCATTCTGGCCGCGGGTCAATCGCGGCGCATGGGCGCCGCCAACAAAATGTCCGTCGACGTCGAGGGAGCGCCCATGGTGTCCCACGCCGTTGATGCGGTGCTCGCCTCAAAAGCCGATCCGGTCATTGTTGTGGTCGGGCATGATCCCGACGTGGTGCGCAATATACTGGCGGACCGCGCCGTAACGTTCGTGGAGAACACGGACTTCGCCAAAGGGCTTAGCACATCGGTCATTCACGGCGTTAACGCCCTGCCCGATGACGCCAATGCTTTTCTGGTCTGCCTCGGCGATATGCCGCGTATATCCGCCAGCCAGATCGACCGGCTGATTGCGGCCTTTGACCCTGTTGAAAACAGGGCGATCTGCGTACCCACATTCAAGGGAAAATGGGGAAATCCAATCTTGTTTGAGCGACGGTTTATTGAAGAAATCAAAGGGCTAACCGGCGATAGAGGCGCCCGCTCCTTGCTCGATTCTTATCCTGAGCTGGTTTGCGAAGTCGAGATGTCCGACGATTCGGTCCTCATCGACGTCGACACCCCGGAATCGCTCGCTCAACTCGTCCTCTAGGGCGTTCGGCGCCGACCCAAAAAATCCAGCACCGCTTTGGCCGCGCCATGATCGTAAAGATCGTTATGCGCCGCATCGTCAAATTCATGAAAATCCTTGGGTGCGGACGCCGCGTCAAAGAGCGCGCGCCCAAACCGGATGGGAATAAGCCTATCGCGGCCCCCATGGAATATAAAGACCGGCGCGTTGTTGCGCCCAATCCGTTTTATCGACGCCAAGCGGTCCTTTAACAACCATTTCGCCGGCGCATACCAGTAATGATGCTGCGCCAAGGCTCCCATATCAGTATACGGCGCCTCCAGCACCAGCGCCGCAACCCGGTGGCGCGCCGCCATCTCCACCGCCACGCCCGTGCCCAGAGACTCGCCGTACATCACGAGACGTTCCGCGCCATACCCGGCCTGGGACGCGAAGGTGATTGCGGCCTCGCCATCCAAAAACAATCCAGCCTCGCTGGGCGTTCCACCGGAACCTGCATTGTAGCGGTAGGACATCATCAAAAGCCCATATCCGGCGTCGAGATAGGATCTGATCTTATCAGCGCGGTCGCCAATTTGCCCCGCATTGCCGTGAAAATACACGATAACGGGTTTCGCCGTATCGGTCGGCGGACGCCACCAGGCGTGAAGCGTCAATCCATCCGATGTCGGCGCTTGCACGACCATCATATCCGCAACGCCATAATCCCCAGGCGTCGAGATTTCCTGGTTGGGGTTGTAGAGCAAATGGCGTTGGCCAAAATACAAAGCGGCGATGAAGACGCCATAAAGCGCCACGACCGTCATGAGATACAACACTGGATGATCGCTCCTCAATACCATCACGCAAACCGACCTTCAGATACACGGCGAGAAGGCATATGTTTCGCGTCAAATTGATATCTACGTCAACCGTTCACTTGGTCAATACAGGAATCATTGTCCCTGACGCCGCGAGTCGGCGATAATTAGTCATTACAGAACACGAACAGAGCTTCCAATAATGCCTAGAATACCGATTTTTATTACTGGCCTTGTCTTGAGCTGCCTGTGCCTGAGCGGCGCTGCAATTTCTGCGGAGTACACCACAAAACCAGTTATCCTCGATATCGATAATTCAGACCGGGAAAGCGTTGGCGCGCTTGAGTGGCGCGGTGGTGTGGAAATTCTAAGTGAGGACGGTAATTTTGGCGGGCTCTCAGGGCTTTATATCAGCCCGAACGGCCAACATTTAAGCGCCGTAAGCGATCATGGCCACTGGTTCAATGCGTCGCTTCGCTATCGCGATGGCATGCTGGTCGGCATCGACAAGCCCGGCTTCTTCCCGATGATCGACAAAAACGGAAATTTCCTCACGAAGCCGGACACAGACGCTGAATCCATAGCGACGCTTGACGGAAAGACCATGTTCGTTTCATTTGAGCGACGTCATCGAATTTCCCAGTATTCAACCCAACGCACCCCGTCCGGCGCACTTGCGGCGCCGGCGGGCTATGCAAACCTCGCCAATAACGGCGGCGTCGAAGCGATCACCTATCTTTGCGACGGGCGGCTTTTGGCGATTGCGGAAAAAAATAAAACCCGCGATCCGTTTGTTCAGGGCTGGATAATGTCCGGCGACGAATGGGCGTCTTTTAGCTACAAAACGACCGCTGGATTTCGCCCCACGGGCGCCGCGACGCTGCCCAACTGCGACATTATCATCGTCGAACGAAGTTTCAGTTTTATTAACGGCGTCGCCGCCCAAATAACAATTGTTAAACCAGTGGACTTTCAGTAACCGTTCGGCGTGACCGCCCTATCACACGACGGATGGCCCTGTTACGCTGACGCTTCAGCGTAACGCCACGGCAACAGCTCATCAATACGATTGACCTTGTGCTCCGA
>JBLHZD010000308.1:0-4791 GCA_047631095.1 Alphaproteobacteria bacterium | reverse complement strand
ACAGAACCGCCCGAGCCTTCCTTCTCTTGGCGTCAATTCGTCTGATGATGAGAAAGATTTGTTTAAACGCATGAACTTTCCGGACGGACTCTAAGGCAAGTCGCGTGGATAAATCCAATGTAGGATGGACGCGGCGCCCAGAGCGGCGTCGCGCCATTCCCCACCCCACTGCATAACGACCAGTGTCGCGGTCGCCATATAGTCAGACTCGCCCGAAACGGGACTCTGCGGCGCGGCCATGTCCAACGAAAATTGCTCTAACCCTGGATTATGCCCGACGATCATAACCCGGTGGTCATCCGATGAGAAAGAACGAACCAATTGCAAGAGTGTCGCGCTGCCGGAATGGTAAAGCTGCGGCTCGACAGCACGACGACATTCCTCAACGCCCATCGCATCGCAAACGCGTCTGGCGGTGTCCCTGGCGCGCAAAGCTGGCGAACTGTAGCAGCAAGTGGGAACCAGGTTTCTGGACGCCAACCACGCGCCAATTTGTGTCGCGTTGCGTTCGCCCCGTTTTTTTAAAGGTCGGTCCATATCCGACACACCCGACGGCCAGCTTGATTTCCCGTGTCGCAAAATAAGCAGTTCCCGGCCCCCTCCCACTTTTGAGAAGGCGGTCGCGCCTATCGATTGCGTCACCGCCGAGATCGCGCCTGTTTGTTCTGACGCGCCCGTCCGCGTCCCGACAAACTAGGATTGGTCATGAAATAGGTATGGGCGCTAAACGCGTCCGGATCGTCGCTTTCCTTAAGATAGGCGCCGTCAGGCTGCATGACCCAGGACTGCGCGCGGTCCTTGAAATTAGTTTTCATAATTTCTTCCAGGATTTGCGCATGCACCGTTTCATTTGCAATCGGCACAAAACTTTCAACCCGACGATCCAGATTTCGTGGCATCCAGTCCGCCGACGAAATAAATACTTTCGCCTTGTCCGACGGCAGCCCGTGCCCGGCGCCGAAACACGCAATTCGACTGTGCTCCAGAAACCGGCCAATAATCGACTTTACATAAATATTTTCCGACAGCTCAGGAACGCCCGGTTTAAGACAGCAGATACCCCGAATAACCAATTTGCAGATCACCCCCGCCTTGGACGCTCGATATAAGGCGTCGATAATTTCGCCGTCGACAAGGGAGTTCAATTTGACCCACATTTCACCAGGCCTACCCGCTTTAACATGTTCAATTTCGTCATCAATCAGCGCCAGGATCGTCTGGCGGAGATTGACCGGCGAGTATGCGATTTTTTCCATTTTTTCCGGTTCAGCGGTGCCTGTCATATAGTTAAACAGGTAGGCTGCATCCCGGCACATTTTCGGATTGCAGGTAAAATACGACAAATCCGTATAAACGCGAGCGGTGATGGGGTGATAATTACCAGTGCCAAAATGGCAGTAGGATTGCAATCGATCACCCTCTTCACGGACAACGAGAGACAGTTTTGCATGGGTTTTTAACTGAACGAAACCATAGACGACATACACGCCGGCGCGCTCAAGATTTCGCGCCCAGCGAATATTCTGCTCCTCATCGAAACGTGCTTTAAGTTCAACCAGCGCCGTAACAGATTTACCCGCCTCCGCCGCCTCGATCAACGCTTCGACAATTGGCGAATCCGCACTGGTTCTATAGAGGGTTTGCTTGATCGCCACGACATTCGGGTCTCGCGCCGCCTGGCGCAAAAACTGAACGACGACATCAAACGTTTCAAAGGGGTGGTGAACCAGAATATCCTTGGATCGGATCGCTTCAAAATGATCACCATCGAAATCCGCAATTCGTTCCGGAAAGCGGGCGACATACGGTTCAAACAACAGTTCAGGACGATCATCGGCGATAAGTTGACCGGTTTCCGCCAAGCCAATCAGCCCTCCCAACGGAAAAACATCGCGCGGCGAAATATCCATTTGCCCGACCAAAAATGATTTCATGCTGTCAGACATGCCTTCATTGATCGTGAGGCGAATAATTGAGCCCCGCCGGCGCCGCTTCAAAGCGCTTTCATACAGCCGAACCAGATCTTCCGCTTCTTCCTCGACTTCAATATCACTGTCCCGAAGGACCCGGCATTGACCAATTTCCAACAACTCGAACCCTGGAAACAAGCGATCCGCAAACAATTCCACCAATGTTTCAAATGTAATGAATTGCGCAGTGGGACCCGGTATCCGCGTAAACCGCTCCATCAGTTGAGGCAAGGGAACCAGCGCATTCAGAACGTCAGACTTGTCCTGCCGTTTCAGCGCCAGAACCATCGCAAACCCTAAATTGGGGATAAAGGGAAAGGGGTGCGCAGGGTCGATGGCGATGGGCGTCAGAACCGGAAACAACTTGTTCAGAAAATGAGTTTCAACCCATTCCTGATCTTCAGGCCTTAGTTCATCCGTATTCAAAACGACGGAAATGCCTTCATTTTGCATTTCAATACGCAAGCGGGCCCATGTTTCCTGTTGTTGCTGCATGATGATGGCGCAACGCGCGTTTATCAATTCCAACTGGCGCCACGGCGAAAGGCCCTCCTGACTGGGAATTCCAACGCCCGCGCCCACCTGCCCCTTTAAACCCGCAACCCGAACCATAAAGAACTCGTTCAGGTTATTCGCCGAAATAGATAAAAACCGAAGCCGTTCAAAAAGTGGGATTCCCGTATTATCGGCCTCGTTCAACACACGTTCATTAAACGCCAACCAGGAGAGCTCACGGTTGATAAACCGATCCTGCGACTTGTCCCCAATCGGGGTAATCTCAACAATATTAGAACCATGAGTCTCGTCCAGGGTCGGAATATCTGACTCCAAGGGCGTGTCTTGCATAACTGCTTCCACTCAAATCGATAAAATCAATTAACTAACGTGGGACAATGACCGTTTTGTGACCAAACACTCTACACCCAATCACACCCAGGATAAACCCAAGCGACAATTCAATCGCTAAGTCTTGCGCAGGGCAAAATATGCGCGAATAATCCACGATGTGGCGTTTTGCTAATTCGTCATGAATTCACATTCAAAACATTCACCTAAAGGGAAAATCATGGCGAAGAAAACCGTATACGAATCGTTTCCAAAATTGGGCAAGTTACGGGACGAAGTCCTGTTCGGCGATGTCTGGGAACAAACCGATCTCTCAAAACGCGACCGTAGTCTCGTCACCATCTCCGTTCTGACGGCGATGTATCGCACCGATGAGCTGCGCGGGCATTTGCGGCGTGCGCTGGATAACGGCGTCACAAAGGAGGAAATCGGCGGCATGATTACGCATTTGGCGTTCTACGCAGGTTGGCCAACAGCGGTTAATGCCGGACGAGTCGCCCAGGAAGTATTCGGCGACGATTGATCTTTGCGCGCCCGATAGTGGGATAAAGCTGTCGGGCGTACTCTGCCTTCATAACAAATTACATCCAGTGAGAATGCCATGAGTGTGACGAACGCGGTTAATATCGATGATTTGAGAAAAATGGCCAAACGCCGTTTACCAAAAATTGCCTTTGATTTTATCGAGGGCGGCGTCGAAGACGAAAGCGGTCTGCAACGCAATGAGAGCGCGTACAGCCAACACCGTATCGTCCCGAAATACATGGTCGATAACATGAATCCCGATCAAAAAACGACATTGTTCGGTCGCGAGTATGACAGCCCCTTTGGCATTGCGCCGACGGGCGCCGCTGCTTTATTCCGGCCTGGCGCCGATATGATGCTGGCGGAAGCGGCGGTGGCGGCGAACATTCCCTTCATCATGTCCGGCGCTGCAACCGACTCGATCGAAAACCTGGCGAAGGTCGCGCCTGAACATGGCTGGTATCAGCTATACACCGCAAACGATAAACCTATTTCCGAAGACATGATCCGGCGCGCCGCCGACGCAGGGTTATCCACCCTCGTCGTCACGGTTGACGTCCCCGTTCGTCCACGCCGGGAACGCAATATCCGAAATGGATTTACGCGGCCTTTAAAAATGACCCTCGCAACAAAGCTTGAGGCATTGAGACATCCAGGCTGGTTGATGGATTATTACAAACATGGACGCCCGATCCTCTCCAATTGGGCCCAATACGCCCCAGCCGGCGCCACCGCCGATGAAGTCGCCAATTTTGTAACCACACAGACAACGGCGTCGCTCACCTGGGACGACATTGAGCGTTTTCGGCGCTTATGGCCCAGAAACTTCGTTCTTAAAGGCGTCATGCACCCGGACGACGCGTTTCGCGCCGCCGAACTCGGCGTCGACGGGATTATGGTCTCCAACCATGGCGCGCGCCAACTCGACCGGGCCCCAGCGCCCTTGGATGTATTTCCCGCCATCAAAGCCGCCGTGGACGACCGCATGACACTTATGATGGATGGTGGCGTCCGACGGGGCGCCGATATCATCGTCGCGTTATGCCTCGGCGTGGAGTTCCTTTTTATGGGACGCCCAACGCTATATGGAGCCGCTGCGGGCGGACGCATCGGCGCCAGCCGCGCCGCACAAATTTTACACAACGAAATAAAAATAAACATGCGCCAAATGGGCGTCCAAAGCCTGGATCAATTGGGCCCTGAATGCTTGATGTGGGAAGATTTGGACGATTTACGCCGTAACATCACCAAAATTGGATAAGCTCCGTTGCACCGCCCTGCGTTCATGGGTGTCGATTGGGAAGCTTTCTTAAGGTTTGCGCCCCGCTATCGAAATAGAGACACTTCCATCGTAAGCGCTTGGTGAACCCGCCCTATTTTAGAGCGTCTTTTTCTGCGAAAATTTACGCCTGATGGAGGACGATGGTGTCCACCATCGTTAGTGGACACT
>JBLHZD010000307.1:0-4800 GCA_047631095.1 Alphaproteobacteria bacterium | reverse complement strand
ACAATGCGCGTCAATAAAGTCGACTTTGAACCCGACGACCGATTTCCGTACAGCGTCCAAGTCTGAAGAAATTAATTTTAAAAAGGCGCGAATTGACGTTCCGTAATACTCGCTTGCGGCGCGCTTGATATGACGGGCAAAGGCGTCCGGACTGTCAAACCGATGTATATTCTCAAAAGCCCCCAACCCAACCCCAGCGGCGGCAGGCATATCAATTACCCGGACTTCTTGACCCGCCGCGATCTTTCGCACACGTCTATCTTCGGCCAACTTGTCCGATAAGCTGATTTCGCCATTGGAGAGAAACAACACTCGCCATTCAGCCGGTTTACGACCTTCGCCGCCGCGACCAGCGCGGGATTTTCCAGCCCCGTTCGCCAGCATATACGCTGCGGCGGCAGCCGCCTTACCATCGACTTGGCTCATTTCATCCAAACACAAAAGTGCGTCGCAATGAGCCTGGGCGACCGCCTCCAAACCGTTGTCCGTGGCGCGCCAAGTTCGAGTGTACCCTTTCACGGTTCCACCGCCCCACACCGACCCTGCGACAATCATAGCCGTCGATTTACCGATGCTGGACGCGCCGCGAAAATGAAAACCGCCGCTTTCGGCGCCGCAGGGTCCCAACAGCGCCGCCGCGAATGCCGCCGCCAGGGAAAAAGCTAATCGGGAATTACCCTCGGCGTACTGGGCAACGTTTTGTTGCCAATCATCAGGCGAACCGCGCACCTTAAACGCATGATCGAGCGTGCGGATGCTTTGCAATAAAACGCGCTCGCCTTGTGTATTCCCGAAGGCTTCATCCGGCAGCACGAACGCTTGATTGTGCCAGCCAACTCGCGTCACGCATCGCGCCCGACAATTAGGCCGCGCCGTCGATAGGTATTCGTGCAGGGAATCACGGGCGAACTTGCCAGGGGCCATAACGAGGCCCATCGATAACAAGTGACGGCGATATTCTTCTCCGGACCCCGCCAAAAGTTCCATTGGCAGCGCCCATTCATGTTCCACGCCGTCACGATCTTTTACGACCAACAACCTGCCCCAGTTTTCGCCGTCCACGTCACGGGTTTCCGCCGCAACTTCCAACGAAGAACAAAACCTTTTCCATTCCTTTGAAATCTCGTGGGTGGTTTTGTCTTCTTTCTCCACCAAGCGATAAACGCCATCCGGCTTTAAACGAAACGGCGTTCGTGCGGTGGAAACACCGTTATCATTGTTAGGGGCGTCCAATAACCCTCGAAGCCGATCCTCTGTCCAACCGTCAGGCAACGCATCCGCCAAGTCCCATTTTTCTGGAAACTCGGACGGTATCTCGACAATGCGAACATCAACCGCACCAGCGTCTTTCACCAGTTCCAGAACGGTTCTCGCATACTCCCGGCCCACCGTGTCGTGGTCAGGCCAGATAACGACGCTACGGCCTTGTACAGGCCCCCAATCCGTCTTGGCGGGTGACTTTGCCCCGTGCGCCGGTGTCGTCGCAACGGCGTCAGGAAACAGTGTCACGGCGGCGTCACACGCCTTTTCGCCTTCGACGACCAAAACCCGCGCGCCGGATTTAGCTAATATGTTCGGCAATCGATAAAGCGGGCGTGGATCGGGGAAACCGGCGGAACGCCATGCGCGCTGACCGTTGTCCAATTCGCAATACGTAACAGGCAAAATAATCTTGTCCGGGTTGCCATTTGCGTCTCGGATATCCCATCGGCAGATATGCCCGACAAGCAGTGACTGAGCGTCATGGTAGGCCCAGGACACCGACGGAGCGCCGTGTTTCGGATGCCGGAATTGCATCAGCGGCGCGTCATCGGGAACGGGAACGATAGCCTGTTTCTTTGGCTTGCCGTCCGGCGGTGGTGTGGCTGATACTTCTTGCTCAGATAAAGGGGCGAACATTTCAGACATTGGTCACTCCCAACATAACGGTAAGGTTTTGGGCCGCCTCAACCTGCCCTGTTCCGGCGATATAGGCTGCAAGCGAAACAGGATCACCGCCTTTGTCGCCAATTGCGAAGTCAGACCATTTCCCCGTTTCGATGTTGATCCTGAACGAGCCACGCCGATTGTCTGCGCGCGTCGGGTTACGGGCCTCAAACTCACGGCCCACCAGTTTTCCATCGGGAAGCCAGCGCCGCAGCAATGACGGCAACACCGCCAGCGCCGCAGCGTTCACCACGCCAAAATTAATGTCCGTCATCATGAACTCCTCAATCCGCAGGCATCGATAAAGGTGCGAGTGTCCTGGTCGGACAAAAACCCGATGGCGCGCGCCTCCATGAGAATGTGTTTTTGCCGCGCCGCTGGTTGCCCGTTAATGCACATCAACCAGAATTCGCGTTTGTCTTGCTGGCCCAGAAATTCGAGGTTCCGCTCAATAGGAAGACGGAGGATGTTTGTCATATTGCAACCCCCGATTTGCGTAATTCTGCGTCTTCACGACGTAACGCAACTTCATCCGAGGTCAGGTCGACAAAGCCATCGTGTCCCTCACTAGGGTATCGTCGACCGAAAGCTGTTCGCGTCATGTTGTTGGCGAAGCTATTACGCTTTTCGCGCACTGTCGTTTCGATAGAATCGAGCGTGGTTAAAGTTGATTTGGGAAGTTTTTTGCTGTAGGGATTCATTTTTGATGGTTTCCTATTCGTCGCTGAAACGGAACCATTAGCGCCCCTCGGCCTCCACAGCCTTGGGGTGCGTTCAGTTTGTGCGGTGGGTTTAGGCGGCGGACGATGCCGCTTCAGCTTCGGTGGTGCTTTGAAAGGTTCGCTCTTCAAGCCACGCTTCCAAGTCGGAATCGCGATAAAGAACACGGCGGCCAGCTTTCACGAACTTTGGGCCGTTGCCTTCGAGGCGTTGTTTTTCAAGAGTACGCTCGGAGAGCCGCAACACTTCGGCGGCTTCGGGTTGAGTGAGGTATTTGTTTTCTGCCATTCCATCTACTTCGTTTGGATACAGCGTGATTGCCGTACATGCTTCGGATTAGACGTAGTGGATGTGGTGTAATTTAAATACGTGACACGAATTATTGGTGTAATGAATTAGGTGTTATGATTTAGGTCCAGGTTTTGCCCATGCACTGTTCGAGGTATTTCTAATAGCTTCAGCCCATGCCCGACCAAAGCCGCGTCCACTGATTGGAAATATGTCCAGAGCCTCTGCGCAACACCCCGCCTTGAGCCTCGCAGGACTGCCATCCGACATCATGCCGACAAGCCAATTTTTACAATCGGTTTCACCCTTCATCATAGCGTTACGGGCTCCCCCTCCCCCGGTTACCGACTTGATCCAAGCGTTTGCGTCCTTTTCATGGATCAACGCCTTTACATCAGTCGCCCCGCCCCCTAATGGACCTTCAAATTTTCCGGTAACAAACGTGCGCCATGCGGTGCCATGATTCTAGTCTGACTCCTCGAAGTTCACCCTTTTCCCAGACGCATCATATTGGCCTTTTGACAACATGGTGTATGCGATGATTTCACTATTTCGAAACGCTTTATGAATGTACTCCCGAGCGTCATCCCAGCATTTGTCATCTTCGATTTTGGGAATTGCCACGCCTGCACGAACGACAAGCTTACTCATCTGCCTAAAAGATGCATTGTCCATTTCGAAAGTAATAATTTTATCATTTTTGATGGTTGGTGCCGCAATTGATCCTAGGCCATGCTTTGCTGCAACATACATTTCCACAAGTTTTTTAACGCCAATAACACCCGGAGGAATCGCCATTTACTGTGCCCGCCTCTTCTGGATAAAAATGTGTAAAGCTGTGGGATATGTGAATTTCATGCGCCACGCTTCGGCATGGGAACAACATCACCGCCCTCCCCCATTAAGGCACCGGAAATTGTGCCGGAGATACGATCAGCGACCGCCTTCAACGGATCATCTGCGAGATGGGCGTATCGTTGTGTTGTTCCACTTTGTTGATGCCCTAGTAACTTGCCGATCATGAACAGACTGTCACCACCAGCAGCGCCGACGCTGGCGAACGAGTGACGCAAATCGTGAAGACGAACGTCATCTAATCCAGCTCGTGCACGAATAACGCTCCATACTTTTGGCAAACCGACGAAATATTCGCCAATCTTATCGCCCGCCAAAACATAAGGATTACCTTTCAAATGTAGCAGTCCTTCGAGAATCTTGAGGACAGATGCCCCAACCGGAACCACCTTTGCGCCAGTCTTACTGTCTGGGAGACGGAAACAGGACCGTTCAAAATCCACGTATTCCCACTTTAACGATAGAATTTCCGATTTCCGGCAACCGGTCATCACCAACAAACGAATGGCGTTGATTGCAGATTTATTAATTCCTTCAATTTCTGATTCCGACAGAGCTTCACCTAATCGACTCAGTTCTGCAGGAGATAAGAAACGTTCAAGCCTTTTCGTTTTAAATACCTTGATGCCATGAACAGGGTTATCAGGACGGATGCTGCGATTTACAGCGAATGTAAAAATGGCCCCCAACAGCGTCACGGCCTTTGTCGCCGTACCCTTGCCGCCCTTAACGATGGCGCGTCCACGAAGGCCAGTTTTTATATCTACCGCCGTTTTTCCATTTGCGATGTCTTGCATCATACGCTCGACATCGGCGCGGGTAAGGCTGCAGGAGAGCTTCTTTCCGATGAGAGGTTTTATATGGCGCTCTATACGACCGTTATCTGTCGCGATCGTGGAGGGTTTCTTCGTCGCCACACCCTCATTTAAATACAAATCGCACAAAGCCGAGACAGGAATATCTTTTTTGATATCGTCGCGTGACTCCGCGGGGTCTTTTCCATCAGCGACA
>JBLHZD010000306.1:0-4811 GCA_047631095.1 Alphaproteobacteria bacterium | reverse complement strand
TCATCGCCCACAATGTCATGAACCGCAGCCTCCATTGCATCGTCGAGGGTCGCTGAATCCACCTTGAAATTTTCAAGGATATGCGAACGTAACGCCGCCGACACCCACCAATACATTCGCCGGGCCAAAACCGGGTCCAGGTCGCGGCGGTTCACCAACGGCTCTCGATAGGCTTCCTTGTTTTGGGATTCGTCGACCAGTCGCGACATTGTTACGGGGTGAAATATTGCGCCGTTATTGCGCAGTAGCGTAACGACGACATTGTCTTCTTCATACGCGACAAGTGTATCCGTAACTTCTTCGCTGACGGATTTGCGCATGGCGACCGCCAGCCGATGCTCCATTGATTTTTGCCGAACGATTTCGATCAGATCGACGTCTTGAAGGACGGTTGATTGTTTAAGAATTGGTAAGGCGACGCTGATCTCATCGTCGGCGAGCTTGATCAGTAATGACTTTGGCGCATTGGGTAAGGCGGATAGTCGCTCCGACAGCGCCTCGCGAACAGAGATCTCAACATCGTCAATGAGTCGTCGAAGAATATCCTCCGACAAGATGCGTTCGCTTTCGCTCATGACGCGTCCTGTATCGGCGAACAGGTCCGTGATCGTCGCCATGAGAATCTCACGGCTGGTGTTGGATTTGTCGCGCGCAAGATCAAGCAACGCGTCCAAATTTTCCAGTTTCGGTCTATTGCGCCAACTCATCGACATGGTGACAGCATACTCTGGAAAGGTTTAAACTTCGTATACAATTCGATATAGACGCACAAAAAAGTGTATAAAGTTATGATTTCGCATTGCGTACTATAATACCTCATTTATTTTTTGGACCATTACAAGATAAAATTTAACCATATGATTAATATTGTTAAAAGCAAATTATCACGTCGGATTTGGTGGATCTCTACACTCCTTCTAATGCTGAATGTGATGCCCGTGTCCCACGCTTTTGCTGAGACATTAACGACGGGACCCGGCGCGCGCTTTCATGTGCAACCCAAGGATTTGCCGCCTCCGTTCGCCTCGGAGAGCGTTTCCAACGGTCCAAAAGCGGTTTCTCGCGGTGCGGGCCAACAACCAATCGCGCCGCCGGGATATAACGTTGGCGTCTTTGCGGAGGGGTTGACCCATGCGCGATGGATCATCGCCGCGCCCAGTGGGGAAGTGATTCTGGCGCAATCGCGCGCCGGGGTTGTGACCCGTCTCGCGGACCGGGATAACGACGGGCGCGCGGATGATGTGCAGGTCATTGCGGAGGGTTTCAATTCACCCCATGGCCTCGCCTTGCGCGACGGTTATTTATATGCCGCTGATTTGTCTCGTGTTTGGCGCATGCGTTGGCGGCCGGATGGTCCTGCGGCGGCGGAAAAGGAGCCCGTCACAGCGGCGGGGTCCCTTGGCGGGAGTGGGGGGCACTGGACCCGAACCCTGACTTTCGCGCCGGACGGGAAACATTTTTATGTGGCGATTGGCAGCCGGGATAATATTGGCGAGGAAGCAGCGCCGCGCGCGACGATCAAGGAATTTCGCGCCGACGGTTCTGGCGGGCGAATTTTTGCGAGCGGGCTCCGGAACCCGGTTGGTCTGGCGTTTCACCCGGATACGCGCGCGCTTTATACGGTTGTAAATGAGCGCGATGGATTGGGAGACGGACTTGTCCCGGATTATTTCACCGCTGTTCGCGACGGTGGATTTTATGGCTGGCCGTATTCGTATATCGGGGCTAACCCGATGCCGGAATACGCGCAGCGCCGGCCGGACCTTGTTAAAGCCGCGCTCGTTCCCGATGTCCTTTTTCAGTCTCATTCCGCGCCAATTGGTTTGGCTTTTATCACGGGGACCGCTTTTCCCGAAGCCTGGCGCGGCGGGGCGTTCGTCGCGCTAAAGGGGTCCTGGAACGCCGCCGCGCCAACAGGATACAAGGTGGTTCGCGTGCCTTTCAGGGATGGAAAGCCGTTGGGATGGTATGAAAATTTCATCACCGGGTTTCAAGTCGGCGTTGAAAATTCATTTTGGGGCCATCACCGTGCGACGGTTATCGGGCGCCCCGCGGGGTTGACGATCTGGGGCGACCGCGGCCTTCTGATTGCCGATCCGGTCGCCAATGTTATCTGGAGCGTGCAAAAGGACGGTGCTGCACATAGACCGGCGCGGCGTTGATCGTTAGGTTTTTTTAAGTCCAGATTTGAAATTTTATCCGCGAACGCTTAGGTTAGGCGCAATAGCGGACTGTCAGCGCGCGTAAGGTAAGAAGGAATACAAATGGCGATCAACGATATTTCGACCCTGGCGACGCCTGCCGCGACGACCTCCGTGAACGCCAATCAAGGCGGGCAACGGGCGAACCGGACGGATGTGCAAGGGCAATCCACGAGCGCGGGAAATGAGGCTCAGACGGAACAGACCGCGGTTGCGGTGACGGAGTCCAGTGGCGCGGTGGAAGCGGTTCAATCGACGTCAGGCGGCGGGTTCCGCGGTTCGATCGTCGATATTACGGTTTAGCGTTCTTCAGTGATATAACGGGCTGTAACCTGGCGGCGTAACAACGCGCCTGGAGTCGAAACCACCATCCAAAATTTCCGGTTCGAAAAAAGCGTTAATCGTCGCCGTCGTTCTTGGGGATAATTTGATAGCGTGTAATGAACGGCAACTGCGCCATGGTGAACACCAGGGTCAGCCCAATAGCGCCAAACAGCTTGAAATTTACCCAAAAATCGGTCGATTGCGTGCGCCAGACGATTTCGTTCAGCACCGCCATGCCGGCGAAGAATAACCCAAACCGCATTGTTAATAGCGTCCAGCCACGGTCAGTTAATTCCCAGGCGGCGCTCATGACTGGTTTCAGCAAGGGTTTGCCAAACGCCAGTCCCCCTAAAAGCACGACTGAGAACAGGGCTTGAACAATTGTGGGTTTCATTTTGAGGAAACGGTCATCGTCGAAATACAGCGTCAACCCGCCAAAGATCATCACAACGACGGCTGTAACGACGAGGACAATCGGGATCCGCCGCTCCGTCCAATAGGATACGGCGATGGCCACGAGCGTCGTCGCCATCAAGGCGCCGGTGGCGGCCATAAATCCGCCCATAAAGTACGCCACGCCAAAAGCGGCCAAAGGCCCGTAATCGATAGCTGGTTTTAACCAGGAGGGACGATTTTCAATCATTGCATCCATATAGTGCATTCGGTTGACGGACGAAAGACCCTCGAAAAATTGGATCGAACATTCTGGATCCTCCCGGAGGATCCTCTATTCTACCGAGACCCGTCAAATCGAGGAATGCACTATGACTGTTAATGTTTCTGGGACTCCTGATATTCCCGGTCCCGAAAAAGTCACCCGCACACCCACGCGAACCGCCCCGCCCAAGGCGTGTGACGCGCATATGCACATTTTCGGGCCTGCCGAACAATTTCCCTATGCGGGGGATCGCGACTATACGCCGCCAGACGCCTTGATGGCGGACTATCTCGCGATGCGCGGCGCGATTGGTTTCCAGCGGACGGTCGTTGTGCAACCCAGCGTGTATGGCGTGTTCAATGCCTGTTCAATCGATGCGGTACGTCAATTTGGCGCCGATGGCCGGGGCGTGGCGGTTATCGATGACAGGGTGAGCGACGCTGAAATTGACGAGATGAATGCGGTTGGGTTTCGTGGCGCCCGGTTAAATATCGTCAATCGCGGCGTGTCCGATCCGCGTGTGTTGGAAAAACTGGCGGCGCGGGTCGCGAAGTGGAACTGGCATGTGCAAATTTTCACCACGCCCGACATTTTACCGGATTTGGTGACGCGCATTAAAACGCTGCCGACTCCTGTCGTGATCGACCATGTAGGTAAAATAGACGCCCGCGCGGGCCTTGATCAAGACGCCGTACGGGCGTTGCAGGATCACGTTTCCAGTGGCGGCTGGGCCAAATTGTCGGGCGCCTATCGTGTCGTCGATACTGGCGCGCCCTGGGCGGCGGCGGCGCCAATCGCCAAAGCCTTGATCGACGTAGCGCCGGAGCGCCTGGTCTGGGGAACGGATTGGCCGCATCCAAGCCTGGGCGCCAGTCCCGTGCCCAATGATTGTGATTTAATCGACGCTTTGTATGACTGGGCGCCGGATGATGATATAATTCAGCAGATATTGGTCACGAATCCAGCGTCCCTGTACGACTTCGACTAAAAGTCCGCCCCGACTAAAAGTATGCCGCCGGGGCGAAGCTCTCATCCGGGGCGAAGTTCTCATAAGGAGAAGGGCGATGAGTTTTTGCGTTTGGAATACGTCGATGTCTGTTGGCGACAGGTTTATCGACGGTGATCACAAGGGCCTTATCCATCTCATCAATCGATTGCATGAAAATGCAGGGGTCGAGGGGCAATACGACAAGATCCGTGAAATTGTAGATCGATTGATTGACTACACCGCGTTTCATTTTAGTCGCGAAGAACAATTAATGCGCGTTTGCGACTATCCGGCCTTGTCGGAACACAAGGGGGCGCATGACCGTTTCACTGCTCGGATTCATGATTTCCGAAAATCCCTGCATCCCGCCATTTCTGAATCGAAGGCGACCGCGCTTGCGGAATACCTGAAGGAATGGCTTACCAATCATATTCTTGTTGAAGACGCCGCCTATAAGAAATCAATCAAGGACAACGCTGAAACAGGGCGCGTGTCCGCATTGTTTGGTTCAGGCCTGATTGATCGGGTGCGCAATCTCGATTCTGATTGGTGCCGGCGATAGGCTGGGCGCCTGAAGGCGAGGGGCGGTTTATCTTTATCGTGTCGTTGTAATTCGCTTGCCTCGGAATTCGACGTGGCT
>JBLHZD010000305.1:0-4820 GCA_047631095.1 Alphaproteobacteria bacterium | reverse complement strand
GTTCCCGCCGCGCTGGGTTCGGATACAGGCGGTTCGGTTCGGAACCCGGCGTCGATGTGCGGAATCGTTGGTATGAAGGCGACCTATGGGCGCGTGAGCCGACGGGGCGTCTTTCCCCTGTCCTATTCGCTGGACCATGTGGGTCCAATGACGCGGACTGTGGAGGATAACGCAATCCTTCTGAATGTCCTGGCCGGACACGATCCCCTCGACCCCGGCAGCGCCAAGGTCCCGACATCAGATTATACAGCGCGTCTGCGCAACGGTGTCGAGGGATTGCGAATTGGCGTCATCCGGCATTTTTACACCAAGGATATGATCGCGGATCCCGAAATGGCGGACGGCATCGAAGCCGCGGCAGCGGTTTTGGCGACATTGGGCGCCGATGTCCGCGAAGCCACCGTCGCCCCCTTATCCGATTACGCTGCGGCGAATCGTGTGATTTTGCTACCGGAAGCCTACGCCATTCACGAAAAATGGCTGCAGGAACGTCCCGGCGATTATGGTGAACTGGCGCGGATGCGCATCATGGGCGGCGCGTTTATCAGAGCGGCGGATTATGTAAACGCGGTGCGAATGCGCGCGAAACTGACCCGGGAATTTTACGCCGCGATCGAAGACTTTGACGTGGTGATCACCGCGTCCAGCATGGAACCCGCCTGTGAGATTGAAGACCGGGACGCCAACGAATACACCTATGGGCGCCAAGCGCGCGCGGCGTTCAATTTAACCGGCAGTCCGGCGCTGGCGATTCCCACCGGATTCGCCCAATCCGGCCTGCCGTTATCCATGCAGATTATCGGGAAACCGTTCGAGGAAGCGCTGATTTATCAAGTCGCACACGCCTTCGAGCAGGCATCGGAATGGACCAGCCGACGACCGCCCTTGCCGGATGCATGACAGACGTTAAAAATAGCACCTCTGAGCAAACGGCGGTGGAAAGTAAAACCACCAACACGCGGCACCAGAAGTATACTAGCAACGAAAGGCGATGACATCATGCCGAGTAATATTTTTCAGCCAATCGAAACCCTGGCGAATAATTTGCGATCCGGCGCCATTACTGCCGAGGCTTTGGCCGAAGAAGCGATCGACAACCAGAACCAGCATGATTTAGGCGCCTATAAAACCTGGGTTCCAGAGCGTTTCCGCTTGGAAGCGAAGGCCGCAGACGCCGCTTTCACCGCTGGTATCGATTTTGGTCCCTTACAGGGCATTCCCGTTTCCGTAAAAGATCTCTACGGCGTGCCCGGGTACCCGACCTTCGCGGGCGCTGCGTCGCAACTGTCGGCGAAATGGGAATCCGAAGGCCCGCTGATGCGCGCGCTGCGCGGCAATCTGGCGCCCGTATCCGGGAAAACGCATATGGTTGAGTTCGCGTTTGGCGGCGTCGGCACCAATCCCCACTGGGGCGCCCCGCGAAACCCCTGGAATCAAGATCGGGTTCCCGGTGGGTCAAGCGCCGGCGCTGGCGTCAGTCTGGGGGAAGGATCCGCTGTATTAGCGCTCGGCAGCGACACCGCCGGGTCTATTCGCATTCCCGCCAGCGCGACCGGCGCCGTTGGCGTCAAAACCAGCATGGGACGCTGGTCCGTGGACGGAGTGGTCCCCTTGAGTCACAGTCTGGATACCACAGGGTTTCTGGCCCGCACCGTGGCCGACGCCGTCATCGGCTTCGCCGCGCTGGATCCCACAGCGCCCAAACCTGCCTCTGCATTCCTGTCCGCGCTGCGCGATGTTGATTTAACAGACATCCAGATTGGCGTGTGCGACTGGTTTTTTGAAGATTGCGACCCCGGCGTGGCGGAGGCGGTGAAAACCGCCCTGGACGAGCTGGACGCGGCGGGCGCGCGTTTGACCCCCATCAAACTGCCTGAACTTCCCCAAGCCGCTGAGATATTCAGCGTCGGCGGATTGGCCGCGTCGGAGTTTGCAACCTTCATCAATTCCGAAATGAAGGCGCACAAGGCGACGCTCGACCCAAACGTCGCCGCCCGCTTTGAAGCCATGGAGACTATTCCCGCCACGGAATACCTGACCCGACAAACCACGCTTAATAACCTCGCCCACGCCGTCGCCGACCGCATGAACGCTGTCGATGTCGTTGTCGGCCCAACATTGCGGATTACACCGCCGACGCTGGCCGCCGTCGCCAACGCCGATGATTACCGGCGCGCGAACATGCAAATCCTCAACAACACCATGATCGCCAATTTGTTAAAGCTATGCGCCGTAACATTGCCGGTCGGCTTGGACGCCGCGCAGATGCCCGTAGGCATGATGGTGATGGCGCCGCTTAACGCCGACGAACGGGCGCTGGCCGCGTCCCTCGCCTTCGAGACAACATTGGGAACCGCCAAGGCCCGGATTGGCGTCCCGCCGATATTGGCGCGATAAGCAACAACGCCGATGGCCGGGTATCGGGGAACAATCCCAAGTGCGCCGCACCTGTTGGAACCGATTACGGGTAAAGCGGCAAGGTGAGCAACAACCGAAAAACCGCTGCATTCGGTTGGGTGGCGCTGGCCTCATTTTTGTTTGCGCTGATGTATGTCTTTCCAAAACTCGCGGCGGCGTACCCCGCCAGCGAATTCCAGGACAGCGTTGCGATTACAGCGCTGCATGTCGCGCTTTTTCGATATCTGGGCGGTGTTTTAACCATCACGCCCGTGTTTTTTCTGGGTCCCGGCGCCGCGGATCGACGCCGCCAACCCTTTCGTCTGATCGATGGGTTCCATGTGTTGCGCGCCTTAATGGGCGTCATGAGCGTCGCGGCGGGCGCCTATGCGGTTCTGCGAATTCCCCTTGCGAACGCCCAGGCGATCAGCGCCACAAGCGGCGTTATCGGGATCGGCCTCGCGGTCATTTTCCTGCGCGAACGCATCGACTGGCGCGGTATTCTGGCGATTCTGGTCAGCCTGTCCGGCGCTATTATCGTGGCGGAACCCCGGTTTGATGCGATCGGCGGCGGCGCTGAGCTTTGGTTTTCCGCTGGCGCCATCGCCGCCTTCATCAGCGCCTTCGCATGGGGCGTTGATTCCATCATTTTGAAATTCAGCGCGTCGCGCGATGATCCGGTTCGCATCCTGATGGTGGTCAATTACGCCGCCGTATTTTGTTTGCTCTGCGCGACGCCCTTTTACTGGACCCCCATTAGCGGAACCGCCATCGCCCTTCTGGCGGCGATGGGACCAATCGCAATCGTCGGCCAATACTGCAATATACGCGGGTTTCAGCTTGCCGCGTCGGTCGACCTTGTCGCCATTCGCTACAGCGGCGTTGTGTTCGCCGCCCTTATTGGCGTTGCGATATTTAACGAATGGCCAACAATCGCCGTGATGATTGGCGGATTTCTGGTCTGTGGCGGCGCGGTGGCGGCCCTAACCTTGCGTAGCCGCAACGAGACCTAAATATTTCAGGAACGCGACCAAACGCGACCAAACGCGACCAGATATGAAATTTTAGGTTCGACAAATCAAATTTGTTGGTATCAAATTAGACTGGACATAAGCCCTGTCGCGATACCCTGCGCCTTAACCAGAATGCGAGACTGACATGACCGCTGCAAAATTACCCCTCGATACTAAATCCGATGTGAGTTTTAGCGATGATGAAGCCGCAATGGCGCGCTACATGGAAGAAGGCACAGCCCGGGCGCTGGCCATGGACAATCGGGGGCCGCTGAAACTTGACGATGACGGCAATCTGGACCCGGCGATCCTGGCGTCATACTGGCGCCACGGATTTTATATTTTCCAGAATGTCATCGGCGCAGACGAGCGCAGCGATATCGAACGCGATGTCGCCGATATTCTGGAGCGCATCCCCGCGACCAAGGGTGCAGCCCTCGATAAACACGGGCGCCCCGCGCTCGGTTCCGATCTCAAAGGTCGGTCCGTGCGCATGGTGAAACCGCTTTCCGATCCCTATGGCGGCACGGACTCAAATTACGGCCGACATCCGGTGAAAATGCTGGAACCCGATGCGCCAAGCGACGCGCCGGATTATGTCATGCATGTCCTGCTGGGCACCTTGCAACATTCCGACGCCTGCCTGCGACTCTACGGCCATCCGCAATTACTGGCCGTCGCCGCCGCCATTAACGGGCCGGATTTCACACCCTTCAATGAGGCGCTGTGGGTTAAACAGCCCCGCCTTGGCGGTTCGGTAGCCTGGCATCAGGATGGCTGGACCCATTGGGAGAGCCCGGAACTGGACGAAGGCACCCATGGGGTCAATTTCATGGTGCAGCTTTACGGGTGCGACGCCGCCAATGGGTTGTGGGTCGTGCCGGGTTCGCACCGTCATGGCAAACTCGACGTCAAAACCCTGCGGGACGAGGATGGCACCGACCGCTTGCCGGATGCAGTGCCGTTTATCTGCGGTCCCGGCGATGTGGCGATCACCAACCGTCAGGCGGTGCATGGGTCATTTGCAAACACCAGCCCCAACATCCGCGTCACGCTGAATGCGGGTTTTCATCGACGCAAATCGGTTCTGGGCGTTCGCAGCGGCGGCGTTCATAACGAGATCTCGACCTATGACGACGCCTATATCAAAGACCGCTCGCGGCTCATCATGTATGGCATCAACGCCCGTCGCGAACGCTTCCCCGACGAGGCACCCTATCATTACGCGCCTCTGGCCGAAAACAACGCTGACTATGAATGGAGCCCCGAGGCCAAGGCGAACATCCGAGACTATAATTTGCGTGATATCGGCATTTAGTCGATATCATTCAGCCGCGACGGCGACTTGAGTGCGTTTTTCCAACGCGGCGTTCATATCTTGCTCCAATGCGGTGATGCGATCTGGCTCCA
>JBLHZD010000304.1:0-4852 GCA_047631095.1 Alphaproteobacteria bacterium | reverse complement strand
ATGTGGCGCCGAGTCCAATGCGGCAAAGTATCTGGGTGCTGAGGCGGGATTCAAAGCTGCGACGAACGCCGTCATGACCCATGGCGGCATGGGGTATGCCAAAGAATTCCATGTCGAGCGGTTGTTGCGGGAATCTCTGTTACCGCGCATTGCGCCGGTTAGTCCACAAATGATTCTCAACTATATTTCTGAACGCGTTCTGGAATTGCCGCGCTCGTATTGACTATATTTAACCGATACGTGTTAGGCGGATCCTGCTAGCTGCATGGTTACCTTGATTGACGTTGTCGGTGGGAAAGGCCGAATTCGCCACCGCAATCTGATCGCCGACTTTGAAAAGGCGGACGGCAATAAAATTTTCGGTTATATTTAAAAATAAATCACCGTTATGGCATGATCAAACAGAATTCGGTGGTGACCGCTTGGGTTTGTCTTTGGGCGGCGGCATGGGTAAAAGGTTTTGCGTCAATCAGGATTGCCGGGTTGAACTCACCAACAGGGTCATCCGTAATAACACAATTCTTAACTGTCCCCGCGATGTGGGGATCCACCTAAGTGGGGCCAGTGACGCAAAATATACAATAATATGTCGTTTAACACGGGTTCTGGCGTTGATGTATGCTTTAACACCAGCCGGACAGATATCAGTAACAATATTATTTCAGGCGCTGTCCGAAACCGTAATAGGGGTGTTCATACGGGCGTCCAAAATTTAAATATACGTAATTTTTCTGGACGAAACAGCATTTTTAAAGATCCTAAAAGCGCAGTTTATCGCCTCTAAAGGACCGAAAAGTCGTAGATGAAGCCGTACAATTATCTAATATTACCAATGATTTCTGCGGCAATTCGCGTAATAACGGTGCGCCGGATACCGGCACGATAGATTGTGATGCTGGGCCTTGCTATCCGTTGGCGATGCTGCGTGCTGCGGAAAATTACGGCAAATATTAAGCGCCGCCTTTCGAAGCGGCGTATGCGTAATCTCGTTCGGCGGCATCGGGTGTGACCAACCCGTTGCGAATATCGGCGACGATTGCTTCCGGCGCGCGGTTATTTGGGTTTCCAATGCCCGCGCCGCCGGGGGTTTCCACCATCAAGCGCTGGCCGGCGGGAATATCCTGAAACCCTTTGCCTTTCAATACGGTGCCTGAAGACAGGCTGATTCGGCCCTTGGCACCGTCTGCACCCCCGTCGTGGCCGCGTGGCGGGTTATCGATACGATCAAAGGCGGCGAGCAGTTCAAAGTTCTGCAAATCCCGGTTTTCGATCTCCAGATACTGCCCGTGACCGCCGCGAAATTGACCTGCGCCGCCGGAATCGGGCCGCAGTTCCTTGCGCCAAAACACCAACGGCGCAATAGATTCTAGTATTTCAATGGGAGACGCGCGCACGCCGCTTGGGTAGGCGGTGGCGGACAAACCATCCTTGGTGGGCCGTGCGCCGGTGCCGCCATTGGTGACGGCGGTCACCACATACCCCGCGCCCGCTTCATTGGCACCCAGGGTGCGACCGCGCATGTTGATGTTGTACAGGCACGAAGTGCCCTCTGCTGGTGTACGTTCCGACGCCGCCTGACGCAGGCACCCGAATACCACGTCGGGCAGCAATTGGCCGATGATATGACGGGAGGATACGGCGGCCGGTTTTTGCGCATTCAAAATACACCCTGATGGAGCGGACACGCTCATCAAGCCCAGCGACCCGGCATTGTTGGGCACCTTGGGTGCCACGATGCAAGACAACCCGAAACAGGTGTAGGCGGTAGTGTAGGAGAGGGGGACGTTAATTCCATACCGGGATTCAGGCGACGTGCCGTCGAAATCCACATGGATACCCGCGTCGGAAACCGTCACCGCCGCGCAAAGGTCCAGAGGCGCGTCGTACCCGTCGATCTGCATCGTGTTCCGATACACACCATTCGGCAGTTTCGCCAATTCTGCCAGCCCCGCGGCGCGGGAACTCTCTTCGATATACCCACCCAATTCCACCAGGTCATCAAGCTCGAACTCACCCATCATCTCCGACAGGCGCTGACAACCAATGTCATTACAGGCGGCCAACGAGTAAACGTCACCTTCGGATTCCACCGGTTGGCGCGTATTGGCGCGGATCATCGCCAAAAGCGTATCGTTCATCTCGCCCTGATCGGCCAGTTTCAAAAATGGGATATAGATGCCTTCCATATGAACATCGGTGGCGTCTGGGCCAAACCCGATGCCGCCGATGTCGATCAAATGGCTGGTACAGGAAAACAGCGCGATCATGCGCCCCTTGTGAAAGGCCGGCGTCGTCAACACAAAATCATTGAGGTGTCCGGTGCCCATCCACGGGTCGTTGGTGATGTATATATCGCCTGGTTTCATCGTATCAGCGGGAAAGTAGCGCAGGAAATGCTTCACTGATTCCGCCATGGAATTCACATGGCCCGGCGTTCCGGTGACGGCCTGAGCCAGCATCCGCCCATTCATGTCGAACACACCGGCGGAGAGATCGCCGCATTCGCGCACCATGGAGCTGAACGCTGTGCGCAGCAATGTCTGCGCCTGTTCCTCGACCACCGAAATCAAACGGTGCCACATGATTTGCAGATTAATCTGGCTGAGACCGGTGAGCATGGAGGCTCCAAGGTTGAAAATAATGCAGTCTTAATGTCTTAGTCTAAGTGGGTGACATTTAGTTAACATAAAAATATTTAGCGTATTGAAAGTAAAGACTAAAAATGTGTACTTTGATTTATCATCATCAATAAATAGCATTCATAAAAAATTTAATTTTAGCTGGAGACTAAAATCAGAACTATTAATTACGAATATAGTCAGTAATAAAATTTATTCAAAACGACTTACGCAGAGGTCTCTAGAGCATAATTTATTGCTACTTTGTTTAAGAAATTTTCTGTTCAGTAAGGTATTTCACCTAACAAACTAGCACGCATAAACGAGATTACCTTACCTGTCCGTTAACACGGGCAGAATATATTTTTCGAGCCAACTCTATAGGGTTGGTCCGAAAAATTCAGAATTTATAGAGTTTTATGTTGCAACCGAACCGGATGGTTTTCTATCGATTCGTGCATCAGTCTGTTAAATTACGCCGCTAACAATTTTCTTGTCGTGCAGTTTTCCAATTTCACCGTCGGAAAGCCCTAAGACGGAGGCTAGAACTTCGTCTGTATTATCGCCTATGCGTGGCGCTGGTTTGGTTTCGCCGCGGGGCAAGGCGCTGAAATCCAGCATTTCACCCGACGCTAGATATGGGCCAACGCCGGGCTGGTTGATGGTTTGGAACATTGGGTTGTCCGTGGACAGGCGCGGGTCATCGTGGACCGCTTGTGCGAAGGATTGATAGGGCCCCCAGCACGCGCCGACGGCGTCCAACGCGATGCGGATTTCGTCGATGGTTCGCGCGAGGAACCAGGGCTTCAGGATAGTGAAGATGGCGTCGCGGGCGTCGAACCGGGCATCTTCTCGGCCCAGATCAACATCAAGCGCCTGTTCCAGTTTTTTGATCCGCTCACCGGTGCCCGTGGCGTCAATAAGGGCGGACCAATGGCGGGGGGTGAAGGCAGTAATCATGACTCGGCGATTTCCTTTGGTTTCAAAATCACAACCAAAAGTGCCATAAACATGATTGCCCATGGCGGGGCGTTCATCGCCGTTGATCTGAACTTCCGCCACGTATCCTAAGTGGCTGAGCGTGGAAAACGCTGTGTCAGACAATGCGAGTTTGATGAGCTGGCCATCGCCGGTCGTCGTTCGGTGACGGTCGGCGGCGAGAATCCCATTGGCACCCGTCATTCCCGCGATAAGGTCCCAGACCGGCATGACGTGGTTAACCGGGCCGTCATAATCCGCAGGGCCGGTGACGGTCGGAAAACCGGCGGCGGCGTTGACGGTGTAATCGAGTGCGACAGAGCCGTCCCGGTTGCCGGTAATCGCCAGCATGATCAAGTCTTCGCGCTGCGCCCTCAATCCCTCGAAGTCGAGCCAACCGCGCGCGGGCAGATTGGTGATGACGATACCGCCGTTTGGATGTCCATTATCGGGATCACTGGCGGTCATAATCCCATGCGCCAATTCGCGCCCTTCATCAGTTCGGACGTTCAACATGATTGATCTCTTGCCTTTGTTTAATCCGGCCCAGTAAAGGCTGACGCCGTCTTTCGTGACCGGCCATCGGCCATGATCCAGGCCGCCGCCAACAGGATCAATACGGATAACGTCTGCACCCATTTGCGCGAGGGTCAAGCCGGCGTAGGGGGCTGCGATGAAGGCGGAAACTTCGACAACGCGGAGGCCTTTGACAATATTACTCATGGAAACGGTACCCTTATCGGTGGCGAAATTTAATCAGACTGGTGGAGGGGGGCGGCGCTCATTTGTTGAACATCGTCGACCGCGTGGTCGAAAAACTGGTCCAGGCTGGCCCGCATACCCGTTAAAAGTGTGAGCAATTTAGAGCGTGCGTCACGGGGGAGGGTCGGATTCCAGAAGAAACCCGCGCTGCAACGCCGACTCGTTATCTTTTCCGGCAGTATGGGCGCTTTTGAGTCTGATCATAAACTGTAGAGCGCCGGTTTTGCAAACTGCTTCGTCCTGGCACCAGATATTGGTCAGCAAGTCCCAGTAGGCGGCGCTGTAGAATTCGCTGTCGCCTTGAAACACTTCGACCCAATTGGCGCCGATGTTATCGGTCATGCCAAGGTAAAGTTTGCGCTGTACCGCCGTGTACTTCAGCGCCATTCCTGTCGCCCTTTCAAAAATATTCCGTCAACATACTAAACTGAATTAAATTTGCATCCCCCTTAGGCGAGAATTAACACTGTTGTAAATGTGAATCGAAATGGGTC
>JBLHZD010000303.1:0-4857 GCA_047631095.1 Alphaproteobacteria bacterium | reverse complement strand
GTGAAGCTTTATCCAGCGCCTCTTTTAGAATCTCGGTCTCCATGGTCTTGCGACCCAGAAGACGTTCGAGTTCCTGAACCTGGCGCTTTAGGTGCTTGACTTCGGAATTGCCGACAACGCTTTCGTCACTGCTCACCGCGATTGCGCCTCCTTCACTCATCAATTTGCGCCAACGGAATAGAAGGTTCGGGGCGACCCTGTTGCGGCGCGCCACACTCGACACCGTCTCCCCCGGCTCAAAACTCTCCGCCACGATACGAAGCTTCTCGGCTGCAGGCCAGCGACGACGGCGGCCACCATCGGTGATGATGTCAACATACTCTTCAAAATAAGACATAGGCATATGCTCAAGGATATCCTTGAGCCTCCTTTCCTATGTCAGCGTGTCCGGTTCAAATGGGGGCCAGTCCACTTTATTCGCAAATGATGCAGGGCATAGTATCATTTGCGAAAACAATTTTAAACGCACCTTGACCGAACCGCTATTATACAGGCCTCATACCTCGACATTGTAGTGGAGAACACCATGCCTAAAGCGTCGACAAACGGAATTGAGCTCGAGTATCAAACTTGGGGCGATAAGACAGCACGGCCCCTAATGCTCATTGGTGGATTGGGCGTTCAAATCTTGAGTTGGCCTGAAGACTTTATTCAAACCCTTGTGGAAAAAGGTTTTTACGTAATTGCGTATGATAACCGGGATATAGGGCTTTCCACAAAATTCGACTCCTGGGGCCCTGCAGATATAAAGACAGCGTTTACCCAAGCGCGCGCCAAACAAAAAGTCGACGCCCCATATACCTTGGAAGATATGGCCGATGACGCTGCGGGGTTGCTTGATTTTCTGGACATCAACTCTGCCGTTATCGTCGGCAATTCAAACGGTGGCGCAATCGCGCAAACATTGGCGATACGCCACCAAGAAAAAACCGGATGTTTGATTTCTATGATGGCGACATCCGGACGACGTGGACTCCCGAGGCCGGAAGGCGCTGTCGCGGAATGGCTGTCTAGCCCGAGGAACCCGGCTGGCACACGTGACGGCGCCATGGATGAAGCCGTGGCGACATCGAAAATCATTGGCAGTCCAGGCTTTCCTAGAGACGAAACAGCGATCCGCGATAAAGCGGCCCGACTATTCGACCGAAGCTTCTATCCGGCGGGCAATAGCCGGCATCTCCTCGCGAGCATCGCATCAGCCGACCGCCGCGTGGAACACCTTGGCGAAATCTCCGCCCCGACTCTTGTCATTCATGGGCGAGACGACCCATTGGTGCCGTTGGCCTGCGCAGAGGATGTTCAGAAATCTGTGCCCGGCTCGACAATGATCGTTATTGATGGCTTGGGGCACTATATTCCTTCCGGTGCGATATCATCAATCGTTACCCATATCGAGGAATTCGTCACGAACGCGTAATCGAAAAGCGTGTATTTTAAGTGAACCCGTCCGATCATTGTGCAAGAGACAACGACCGTTATCGTTGGAAAAACCGGAATTAAATTCGACTTGGCCAAACCGGCGCGCAGAGTCCTTTTCACTCAGTCATGAGCCCGGCGCCGATCAGCGTCTCAAAAGAAATTGTTGCCGCACCCCCCATGGGGGGAAACGGCCAAATCTGTGTGGAACCGTTTTAGGGCTCAGGAACGGCGGTAGTATCAGATCTTCTAGAGCCCATGACCTGCCCTCACCAAGTAATCCGCCGCTTAAGTTATCGACGCTTGATAAAGTCGGGCTTAATCGACACGATCCGCAACCATGATCAAACTGCCAATCGACGCCATATTACCGGAACTCTGTGCAAGCCTTGAGCGCGCCCCTAACGCCGTAGTACAGGCCGCGCCAGGCGCGGGAAAAACCACGCGGATTCCTCTGAGGCTTTTGGATACACCTTGGCGAGAGGGCGGCAAGATTATCATGCTGGAACCGCGTCGTCTGGCGGCGAGGGCGGCGGCCCGGCGTATGGCGCAAACCTTGGGCGAGCCCGTCGGCAAAACCGTGGGTTACCGAATCCAACTGGACAACAAGACAGGGCCAGACACCCTGATCGAGGTCGTCACCGAAGGTATTCTGACCCGCCGCCTGCAACGCGATCCCTCTCTGGAAGGTGTGGCGGCCGTTATTTTTGATGAATTTCATGAACGTAATTTGCAGGCTGATTTGGGTCTGGCGTTGTGCCTGGATTGTCAGGCGGGCCTGCGCGAAAACCTGCGTATTTTGGTGATGTCGGCCACATTGGACGTGACCCCGATTGCTGAACTACTGGGCGATGCCGCGGTTATTGCAAGCGCAGGCCGCGCCTTTCCCGTCGAGACCCGCTATCTGGGCAAACCATTGGCCGACCGGTCTAACCGTTTCCGGGACAATCTCTGCCCGGCGGTGTCTTCGGCTGTGAAACAAGTTTTGAGAGACGAGTCCGGCAGCATACTGGTTTTCCTGCCCGGTGAAGGCGAAATCCGGCGAGTTGAGAAACTGCTGAACCAATCATCGTTGCCCGGTGATGTAGACGTGTCGCCACTCTACGGGGCGCTTCCCCAGAACCAACAGGACCAGGCCATATCCCCCTCACCTTTGGGACGGCGGAAGATTGTTCTCGCGACAGCTATTGCCGAGACCAGCCTGACCATCGAAGGCATTCGGGTGGTGGTCGATGGTGGTCAGTCCCGCATTCCCAGATTTGATCCGCAAAGCGGCATGACCCGACTGTTTACGGAACCGGTTTCATTGGCGGGCGCAACGCAACGTCAAGGCCGCGCCGGTCGACTGGAACCTGGCATCTGTTACCGGCTCTGGGACAAGGCGGGGGAAGGCGCGTTCAGACAATTCTCTCAACCTGAAATTCTCAATGCCGATCTGGCGCCGCTGGCCCTGGATTTGGCGAACTGGGGTATTCATGACCCTGACGCCTTAAACTGGCTGACGCCGCCCCCTAAATCCCCCTTGAACCAGGGACAGGACCTGCTGAGATTGTTGCAAGCCATCGACGATCGGGGCAGGATCACCGCCCATGGACGGGAGATGGCCAAGCTGCCCATGCACCCACGGTTGGCGCATATGGTCATCAAAGGCGCAAAATCAGGATGGGCTGATATTGCCTGTAATGTCGCCGCCCTGCTCACAGACAGGGATATTGCCCAGCGGGTTGGCCGCAATCCTGTCGCGGTAGATTTGACCGTACGGGTAAGCGCCTTGAAGGGGGAACAAACAAGCCTGCCCATAAACCGCAACGCCCTCCGTCGAACCAAGGCGCTCGCAACGCAATGGCTGAGACGGGCGCCAAAGAAAACCCGTCCCGATCACGCCTTGGATTTATCCTCAGGTCGGGGTTTATCCCCGGATCGGGATTTATCCCCTGATGAGCAGATTGGCGCCTTGGTCGCCCTCGCCTATCCGGACCGAATTGCAGAACGTCGCCCCGGCGGAAAATCCCGTTACCGCTTGAGCAACGGCAAAGGGGCTGTCCTGCCGGCTGAGGATGCGTTGCGTGATGTTCCTTATCTGGCGATTGCCTTGGTCAGCGGAGAGACCCGGGACGCTCACATCCGAATAGCCGCTCCCATATCGGCCGCAACCATCGAACACCTGTTTGAGACCGAGATACGGGAGGGAGAAACTGCGACCTGGGATAGCCAAAGCCGTTCTGTGATCGCCCGCAGGCAAAAACGTCTCAATGCCCTGGTGCTTAACGATATTCCGGCCAAGAACATTCCTGCCGATCAAATTACGGACGCCCTCGTTGAGGGCATACGCGACATAGGGCTGGATTGCCTGCCCTGGAGCCAGGAAGCCACAGGATGGCGGCGGCGGGCGCTGTGTTTTCATCAGGCCACCGGTAACGGGCCCGACTTGTCGGATAACGCCTTACAGGAGACACTTGAAGAATGGTTGCTGCCCTATCTAACAGGCATGAGCCGTTTGCAGCATCTGAAATCACTGGACATGCTGGCCATCCTGAAAGCTCAGTTGGACTGGTCAGCCCTGCAAATTATGGACAAACAAGCGCCCAGCCACTTCACTGTTCCCAGCGGATCCAGCATCCGAATAGATTACACCGATCCGGCAACGCCGGTGTTGCCGGTAAAGCTACAGGAAATGTTTGGCGCAATCGAGACGCCCAGTATTATTGATGGCATGATTGCGCTGAGCATACACCTGCTGTCCCCGGCAGGACGGCCGTTGCAAGTTACTCAGGACCTTCAGGCCTTTTGGCGTAACGTCTATCCTCAGGTAAAGGCCGAGATGAAAGGGCGCTATCCCAAACACCCCTGGCCCGACAACCCCCTGACGGCGGCGCCGACGCGGCATACGAAGAACAAAATGAATAAAAAATAATACAATAACGGGTCGTTTTCTTTCCGTCTCGGCACGTCATGGCGCTGTCAATTGCCACCTGGAGGAATATTGTCCAAATGAAAATCGAATTCCGTTATGGGTAACATGCGGCTTCAGTTGCAATGCAATTAGGGTATAAACCGTTCGCGACCCTTAAGGCTTTATTTCCCTTAAGGGGCTTCCATTGTACTTCCAGAACACAAATACGCCTCACCCGGATTAATCGGTAAGGCGTTGAATTTGATGGTTGCGGGGACAGGATTTGTTGAAGACTATACAATTTCAAGGCACGTCTAGAATAGACCTCAGGCCGATCGAACTTTGGGGGCAAGATTACGGGACATCAGATGCAAAGCGTCACCATCAGGTGGATGATCTCGGACGAACGGTTGAATATACAACCACCAGCCTCCTTCCCTAGGTTCTGACCACAAATGGCGCTGGGCTTGAATGCTGGACATCTTTTACAAAGTAATTTAGCAAGATCAGAGAAAACAAACTAACTATCAGGCGATTACAGGCATGTC
>JBLHZD010000302.1:0-4870 GCA_047631095.1 Alphaproteobacteria bacterium | reverse complement strand
TCCTTGCCCGTCAGGTTCTGGCCGTCTTGCAGGGCAGAAAGGGCGGCCTCAAAATCAAAGTCATTTCGCATGTGTCATTCCTTTTCTTCAGTTTAAAGAAATGACACGGAATTTCTAACGCTCCCAAAGTTTTAGGGCTCGGCGAAAAAATTTACAGCATGTATGCTTGATCATGATGACGTATCCTGTCGTAAAAGTTTAGACATATGATAAAATGCAACCTAAAAACAGTAATTAAGCAATAAAAGCGCCAATAGGAAGAAACCGCATATGTTGCTGAATTAACGTATTAAAATTTATCTTATAAAAAGCTATGATAATTTTCACTGTAAATCTGGCGGAAAACCTTACACTAAAAAAATGTCCATTAGACAATTTTCTAGTAGTCGATTGGTTCAACTCACCTACATAACTCAGGCCGCCTCCCCACGGATCGCGCGCCAGATTTTCTCCGGCGTCGCGGGCATGTCGATATGGGTGACGCCAAACGGTGCCAGCGCGTCCACCACCGCGTTGATGACGGCGGGCAGGGCGGCGGTCGGGCCGGATTCGCCGCAACCTTTGACCCCCAGCGGGTTGGTCTCGCAACGGGTTTCGTTCACCGCCCAATCGAAATTTGGCAGCTCCCGGGCGCGCGGCGTCCAGTAATCCATGCCGGACCCGGTGATCAATTGCCCGGTTTCGGAATCGTACAGGCTCTCTTCATTCAGCGCCTGACCGATGCCCTGAACGACGCCGCCATGCAATTGGCCCTCGACCAGCATCGGATTAATAACGACGCCAAAATCACTGACCATTTGATAGCGGGTGATGTCGACCTGCCCCGTGTCCCGGTCGATCTCCAACTCGCAGGTATGGCAGCCGCTTGGGAAGCTGTAGGTGCGCGCGTCATAATGATAGGCGGCCTCTAGTCCCAGACCCATATCGGCGGGTAAATTGGCGTTGCTGAACGACGCTTTGGCGATTGTGGTCAAATCGAGCGCGCGGTCGGTGCCGCTGATGACGAAGCGCCCGTCGTCAAACGAGATGTCTTCCTCGCTGGCTTCCAGCATCTGGGCGGCGATGCGTTTGCCTTTGGCGATGATTTCCAGCGCGCCATGGTGGATGGCGCCGCCCGCCACGGTCGTGGTGCGCGACCCGCCCGTGCCGGAGCCCGGCCCGATCCGGTCGGTGTCGCCCTGATGGACGACGATATTCTCAAAAGACAGGCCCAGTTTTTCCGCGACGATCTGGCTGAACACCGTTTTGTGGCCCTGGCCATTGGTGTGGCCCGTCAGCGTGACGCTCAATTGCCCGGAGGGGTCGAATTGCATGGAGACGCGGTTGTCCTTGAACCCGTCGGGCTCGGTATAGGCGGCGAAACCGAAGCCCAGCAATTTACCGCGCGATTCTGCGTCCGCGCGCCGGGCGGCCAGGGCGGCGTGATCGGCGCGCTCCAGCGCTTCGTCCATATTGGCGGCGAATTCACCGCTGTCATAGGTCAGGCCGGTGGCGGTTTTGTAGGGAAAGGCCGTGGGCGCGATCATGTTTCGACGGCGCAGTTCCGCCGGGTCGATGTTCATTTCGCGCGCGGCGGCGTCCACCAACCGCTCCACCACATAGCAGAATTCCGGTTTGCCCGCGCCGCGAAAGGCCGCGATGGGGACGGTGTTGGTGAAGACGCATTGGGTCTCCGCGTAGATGGTGGGAATGTCGTACACATTGCTCAACATGCGCGTGCCGCCCGCGGTGGGAATAATCGGCGCGCCGCCGGTCAGATAAGCGCCCATATTGGATTGGGTATGGCATTGCAGGGCGAGGAATTTACCATCGGCGTCCAGCGCCAGTTCGCCCCGCATTTTGTGGTCTCGGGCGTGGTAATCGGTCAGAAACCCGTCGGTGCGTTCGGGATACCACTTCACCGCCCGGCCGATGCGTTTGGCCGCCCAGCAGGTGACGATCTGTTCAGGATATAATCCGTTCTTGATGCCGAAACCGCCGCCGACATCAGGCGGCGTCACCACACGAATTTTCTCCAGTGGAACGCCCAGCGCGCCATTGGCGAGGGCCGTGCGAATTTCATTGCTGCCCTGTGTCGTGGTGTACAGCGTATAGCGATCCTCCAGAGGATCGTATTGCGCCAACGCGCCGCGCGGTTCCAGCGAATTCACCATGATGCGGTTGTTGACCAGTTCCAGCCGCGTCACATGGGCGGCGCGTTGGAACGCCGCGTCCGATCCCGCCTTGTCGCCGGTTTCCCAATCCAGAACTATGTTTGAGCCGAGCGATTCCCAAAGGACCGGGGCGTTGGCGCCGCTGGCCTGGGTCAAATCCGTTACGCAGGGTCGTTCGTCATAATCGATTTCGATCAACGCCGCCGCATCGGCCGCCTGCGCGGTAGTTTCGGCCAAAATCACGGCGATGGTGTCGCCGACGTATCGGACACAATCGGTCGCCATGGCGCGCCACAGCGGCGGCGCAATCGGCGACCCATCCCGGTTTTTGACCGGATAGCCAGACTTCATAATCCCGACGCCATCACTGGCCAGGTCAGCGCCCGTCAATACCGCGACAACGCCCGGCGCCGCCACAGCCGCTTCGGTATCGATGCGCACGATCATGGCGTGCGCGTGAGGGGAGCGAAGGAAATGCGCATGAACCTGACCCGCGACATTGATGTCGTCGATAAACTGCCCGTCGCCGCGCAGCAAAGCGTCATCTTCAATCCGGGGAACCGATTGCCCAATCCCACCACCCGCAACGCTAATGCCATCACTCACGAAACTTCTCCTTTAAGTACCGAATTACCCATCGTACCGTTGGTGTGGGGACCTGGGAAGGAGTCAAAGATGAATGGCTGACGCTTAACGCGGTTCCACTGCCTTTTTCACACGGGGGTTCCGGCACAGGAAAACCAGTGGGATACAGACAACGGACGCGATGGTGAGTATCAGGAAGTCGGTGATATAGGCTGAAGCGCTGGCTTGCAGGGTGATTTCGTGGCCGATGGAGGCCAATCCGCTTCGGGTGTCGATGTCCCAGATCGCGGGGAGAGGGACATGTCGGTAGATTTCGTTAAAGGGTGAAATGCCGGGCGTTAAGTCGGCGAAATTTCGCTGCGTGTTGCGAATCAGGGCGCCCACGATAATTGCGACGCCGATGCTGCTGCCCAGGTTTCGAGATAGTGCGAAAAGGGCGGTGCCCGTTGGCATTTGCGCCGCGGTGAGGTCGGAAAACGTGACGATGCTCAGCGGTACGAAGAAAAATCCCATGCCGACGCCCTGAATAGTGCTGATGACGATAATCTGGGCGGCGCCAATATCGGGCGTAATATGCGCGAATTGCCATGTCGACAGGGCGCATAACGCCATGCCAAAGGCGATGATGGGGCGTGGTTCGATATATTTCAGCAATCGGCCCGTGATATAAGAGGCGACGAGCGTGCCGGCGCCGCGCGGTGCCAGAACCAACCCGATGGCGAGGACCGGATATCCACTGAGGTTTTGCAAATAGGGCGGCAGCAGGGCCAGCACGGCTAACATGATGACGCCAAGCAGGAACATCAGCACCAGCCCAAGGGAAAAATTGCGGCTTCTGAAGATGGTGGGATTGATGAACGGATTGCGGGCCGTCAGGCTGTGTACGATAAAGGTGTAAAATGCGGCCACGGAAAGACCCGCCAGGATCAGGATTTCCCGTGAGGAAAACCAATCCGCTCGCTCGCCCCGGTCCAGCATAAATTGCAGCGACGCCAGCGCTATGCCCAATACGACAAACCCGAATATATCGAAGGGACGCCGCGCGCCTGCCTTTGATTCCGGAACGAACAGAATGACCATCGTGACGGTTGCGATCGCGATGGGGACATTAACGTAAAACACCCAGGACCAGCTGAAATATTCGGTGATTGCACCGCCCAATGTTGGACCGAAAATTGGCCCGAACATCATGCCAATGGTCCATCACCCCATGGCGGTTCCCCGCTCTTCAGTATTGTAATTATTCAATAATATCGCTTGAGACATGGGGCCAAGGGGCGCTGCGAAGACGCCTTGCAGGGTGCGGAACGCCACGATTTCGCCAAGCGATTCCGACATGCCGCAAAAAACGGATGTCACGGTGAACCCAATGACGCAGATCAGGAAGAAGCGCTTTTGACCGATCCGCAGGCTGAGAAACCCGCTGGCCGGCGTCGTGATGGCCACGGCGATGACATAAAAGGTCAATACCCAGGACACCTGATCCTGTGTCGCCGACAGACTGCCCATTAAATGGGGCAGGGCGACGCTGATCATAGAGGTGTCGAGCACCTGCATGACCGCGCCGAGCGCGACGGCGAAGGTGAGCAGGCCTCGATTTTTGACCGTGACCTTAGTGGTCATTCATCGCCATAAATCAGCGCCAGGGTGTTGGTGATAAAATCGGGCGTTTTGCGCTCATGCAAGGTGTCGATTTCCACAACGACGCTCATGCCCGCGCGCAAGGGCGGGTCGGTGGTTTTTTGAACCACGTCGAGACGCAGGGGAATGCGTTGCACGACCTTGACCCAGTTGCCGCTGGTGTTTTGCGGCGGCAACAAGGCGAATTCCGCCCCAGTCGCGGGGCTGATGCTGGATACGATCGCCGTCCATTGGTGGTCCGGATAGGCGTCGACCTCGACCGTGGCCTGTTGTCCGGCGCGGATATGGGTGAGGTCTGTTTCCTTGAGGTTCGCCTGAATCCAGACGTCATCCGTTGCGACGATGCTAAGTGTCCGTCCGAAGACTTAATGAGTCGGATGAATTGGTTGTCCGGTGCGCTTTCTTGAATTTCGGAATTGATTGTGATTCCCTTTGCGGAACCGAATCGTTTCGTGAGGTGCGCCATGTGGACTGCCGAGAACCGCCCCCGC
>JBLHZD010000301.1:0-4899 GCA_047631095.1 Alphaproteobacteria bacterium | reverse complement strand
GTTGAGATCGCGCGGCTGACCTTGCATGTTGGCGCGGGGACCTTTCTGCCGGTGAAGGTGGACAGTATCGCGGATCACAAAATGCACGCGGAGTATGGCGTTGTTGATGCGAGCGTCGCGGCGGCGGTGAATACGACGCGCGCGCGCGGTGGGCGTGTGGTGGCGGTGGGCACGACCTGCGCCCGGTTACTGGAGAGCGCGGTTGACGAGAACGGCGTCCTTCACCCTTTTCAAGGCGAGACCGATATATTCATTACGCCGGGGTACCGGTTTCGCGCCGTGGATATCCTGATGACGAATTTTCATTTACCGCGATCAACCTTGTTCATGCTGGTGTCCGCGCTCGGCGGTCTGGAGCGGATGCGCGACGCCTATGCGTATGCAATTGCGCAAAAGTATCGTTTCTATTCATACGGGGACGCTTGTTTGATTTATCCGGAGACAGCTTGATGAGCGCATTTTCCTTTGATGTTCTGGCGCAAGAAGGCGCTGCGCGGCGCGGGCGCGCCCATACTGCCCATGGTAGTTTTGAGACGCCCGCCTTTATGCCGGTGGGCACCGCCGCCACGGTCAAGGCGATGACGGTGGATGCGGTCGCGGCGACGGGCGCGGAGGTGGTTTTATCCAACACCTATCATTTGATGTTACGGCCCGGCGCGGAACGGATTGAACGATTGGGCGGGCTCCATCAGTTCATGAACTGGAAGGGCCCAATCCTGACGGATTCCGGCGGATTTCAGGCAATGTCGTTGAGCGACCTTCGCGAATTGACGGAAAAAGGCCTGCGCTTTCGTTCCCATATTGACGGCAGCTATCATGATTTGTCCCCGGAACGCGCTGTCGATATTCAACGCATGCTGGATGCGGATATCACGATGGTTCTCGATGAATGCACGCCGCATCCGGTGACGAAGGAGGTCGCAGCGGATTCCATGCGCCGATCCATGCGTTGGGCGGCGCGCTCGAAGGAAGCGTTTCTGGACCGCCCCGGATACGCCTTGTTCGGTATCGTGCAGGGAAACGTGTTTCCCGATTTACGCGAAGAATCGGCGAAGGCCTTGGGCGATATTGGTTTTGAAGGATACGCCATCGGCGGGCTGGCGGTGGGCGAGGGCCAATCCGCGATGTTTGAGACCGTGGCGGCGACCGCGCCGCACTTACCCGAAAACCGGCCCCGCTATTTGATGGGCGTCGGTCGGCCGGATGATATTGTCGGCGCCGTGGCGCGCGGGATTGATATGTTCGATTGCGTTTTGCCGACGCGCTCGGGTCGAACAGGCCGCGCCTTTACCGCGCGGGGCATGTTGAACATTCGCAATGCGCGCCATTCCGATGATCCCCGACCACTGGAGGAAGGTTGCGCCTGCCCGGCCTGCGCCGATTATAGCCGCGCCTACCTGCATCATTTACACCGTGCGGGAGAGATGTTGGGCGGGATGCTGTTGACGTGGCATAATCTGCACTATTATCAAACGCTCATGCAGGGCATGCGTGATGCGATTGACGCGGGCGCCTTTGGCGCGTTCGTCACGGAATTCGACCCGAACTGGCGTTTGGGCGATATCGAGGCGCTCTAATTAAGGCGCTGTAATTGATGGGACACACGATGAGCGGAGATGCGAGCGACGGCCTCAGCCAGCTTGGCGGCGCTACAAAATTACCGGAATCGCCCGAAGCGGCGGTGTTGGAAACGGTGCCCAATCCACATCCGAGTGAGTCCTATCTGGTTCGGTTCACGTGTCCGGAATTCACCTCCTTGTGTCCGGTGACGGGGCAGCCCGATTTTGCGCATATCATGATCGACTACGTGCCGGGCGATGTGTTGGTCGAAAGCAAGTCGCTGAAATTGTTCATGGGCTCGTTCCGGAACCACGCCGCGTTTCACGAAGATTGCACCGTGGGGATTGCGCGGCGGCTGGTGGGTGAACTTGCGCCGCAATGGCTGCGCATCGGTGGATACTGGTACCCACGGGGCGGCATCCCCATCGACATTTTTTACCAGACCGGGACGGCGCCGGACGGCGTCTGGATTCCCGATCAGGGTGTGCGGTCCTACCGTGGCCGAGGGTAGCCTCTCCGGCGATAAGGTTGACGCGCGCGACGCAATCCGCGCGCAGGCGCGCGACGCCGGGTTCGATACAATTGGATTCGCCGCGCCCGCCATCGGCGCGCGGGCGCAGCAGGGGCTGTCCGACTTTGTGGAGAAGGGCTGGTACGGCGATATGGGTTGGTTCGCCGACAAGGCCGCGCGCCGCAGTGACCCGCGCGTCTTGTGGCCCGAGGTCCGCTCCGTCGTTGTTCTGGCCATGAATTACGGCCCGGCGGAATCTCCGTTGGACATACTGGAGCAGCGGGAACGCGGCGCCATTTCGGTTTATGCGCGTGGGCGGGATTATCATGATCTGGTCAAAAAGCGCCTGAAGCGCGTCGCGCGCTGGATGCATTCGGAGTTGGATTGCGGTGTGAAGGTCTTCGTGGATACTGCGCCTGTCGCTGAAAAACCGCTGGCGCAGCGCGGCGGTCTCGGCTGGCAGGGGAAACACACAAATATCGTCTCAAAGGACCTTGGTTCCTGGTCGTTTCTGGGTGAAATATACACAACGCTCGACCTTCCCCCCGATGCGCCGGGGGAGGATCGCTGCGGGACCTGTCAGCAATGTATGGATATTTGCCCGACGCGCGCCATCCCCGCGCCCTATACGCTTGATGCACGGCGCTGCATCTCCTATCTGACGATTGAGCATAAGGGGCATATCGACCGCGAGTTTCGACGTGCCATGGGCAACCGGATCTACGGGTGCGACGATTGTCTGGCGGTCTGCCCCTGGAATAAATTCGCGCAAGCGGCGACGCAACCGGCCCTGCAAGGGCGCGATGACTTAAGCGCGCCGGTTCTGGCGGACCTTGCGGCGCTGGACGATGCGGCGTTTCGCAGTCTGTTCTCGGGGTCGCCGGTTAAACGCACCGGACGCGACCGCTTTGTGCGCAATGTCCTGATCGCGATCGGCAATAGCGCCGCCCCATCGCTTGCGCCCTGTGCGACAGAACTTTTGCGCGACGAATCGGAGCTGGTGCGCGCCATGGCGGTCTGGGCGCTGGGGCGACTTTTGGACGCGGCGTCGTTTGACGTAATACGCACGGGACACCTTTCAAGCGAGACCGCTCCGGCGGTGCGGGCGGAATGGGGAACGCCGGACCATGCGTTCTGACGTTCTTACGATTTGATTTGTCTCAAGCGTTTTAAAATGGACAATAGGCGTCGCCGGACACAGGGGCGGGGATTATGCGTTGAGTGAAAGTAAACATACCGCGAGTGCGCCGACAAAGACGCTGACGGTCGAGATTTGGCGTAGTGACGGCGAAGGCGAAGCAGGTGCGTTTCAGGCCTATGACGTGCCGCATATGGAAAGCCAGACGGTGCTGGACGTCGTCACTTATGTGCAGCGCAAACTGGACCCAAGCGTTTCCTACCGGTTCTCTTGCCGGGTCGGCATGTGCGGATCCTGCGCCATGACCGTGAATGGTAAGCCCCGCTGGACATGCCGCAGCCATGTGGATGATGTGGCCGAGGATGGTCTGATTCAGGTGGCGCCGTTGCGCAATATGCCGGTCATTAAAGACCTAGCCACCGACATGACGGTGTTCTTCGACAAATGGAAACAGGCCAAGGCGCAGTTTGTGCCCGTCGATGGCGACGCGTCGGAATTCGCCACGGTCGATCCGGAAAGCAGCGAACGCAAGGCCGCGAACGCCGGGATCGAATGCCTCGGTTGCGGGGTCTGTTACGCCGCCTGCGATGTGGTCCAATGGAACCCGGATTATTTGGGACCGGCGGCGCTGAACCGCGCCTGGACTTTGGTGAATGATGTTCGTGACGGCGATCCGGACGGGCATTTGCGCGCTGTTGCGACGGATGCGGGCTGTCATGCCTGTCACAGTCATCAGAATTGCACGCGATATTGCCCCGCGAGCCTGAACCCCACAGCGGCCATCGCCGGGTTGAAACGCAAGGTATTCGGCGCGGCGTTGAAGGGGCGGTTGTGAACGATACGCGCCTGGAAGTCTGGCTCTTCATCATCCAGCGTTTAACCGCGATGATCCTGGGGCCGCTCGTCATCATCCATCTGGCGACGATGATCTACGCCATACAGGGCGGCTTGTCGGCGGCGGAAATTATGGGCCGCACCCAAGGCAGCCTCGTATGGGGCGTCATCTACGGATTGTTTGTCGTCGCAGCGGCGACCCATGGCGCCATCGGGTTGCGCCAGATTGCGCGCGAGGCCCTGCAATGGCGCGGCGCGGCGCTGAACGGCGTTGCGCTGGTGTTTTGTCTGGGCGTTCTGTGCCTGGGCTACCGCGCCGTGGACGCTTTGATTGGGGGGGGCTTGGTATGAGGGCGGCGCCGCATCGCAATCACCCGACGTATTGGGCTTTTGTGCTCCATCGTATTTCCGGTCTTTCGCTGGCGCTGTTTCTACCCGCCCATCTTTATGTGCTGTCGATGTCCATCGAAGGCGCGGCGCGATTGGACGGTTTTCTGCAATGGGCGGAGCAGCCGTTGGTGAAGGCGGGCGAGGTTGGGCTGGTCGTTTTGTTGGCGGCGCATCTTGCGGGCGGTTTGCGTATTCTGGTGGTTGAATTTTTGCCGTGGCGCGATTGGCAAAAGACGCTGGTGGCGGTAGTGGCGGCGTTTGCGTTGGGCGTGGGTGTTTTGTTTCTGTTGAGGGCGGTCTAGGCATGGTCGACATTGAACATCGCGAAACCGATATTCTAATTCTCGGTTCCGGGGGCGCGGGGTTGTTTGCCGCGCTTCATGCGCACAAAGCCAACCCCGATCTCGACATCACCATCGCCGTGAAGGGGCTGCTGGGAAAAAGCGGGTGCACGCGCATGGTGCAG
>JBLHZD010000300.1:0-4956 GCA_047631095.1 Alphaproteobacteria bacterium | reverse complement strand
GAGGACTGGGGTCACGATCTAACCTCGCCTTTGCGAAGACCGTCCGCCATTAAATTAAGCCCGAGCACCAGCGAGGAAATGGCAAGACACGGAAACAGCGTCATATGCGGAAACGCCAACGTCAAAGCACGGGATTCATTGATCATACCACCCCAATCGGGGTCGGGCGGCGGTAACCCCAATCCCAGAAAACCCAGAACGCCAATGGTAATGATGAGATATCCCAACCGCAGGCAGGCGTCGACGATAAGTGGACCACGCGCGTTGGGCAAAATTTCCACGAATAAAATCCACCACAACGCCTCGCCACGCGTTTCCGCCGCCGCCACATAGCCTCGATTGCGCAAATCCAACACCAGGCTCCTCACAATCCGCATTATCCCCGGCGCGCTGGCGAATGTCACCGCGAGCACGATATTGAGGGCGGAGGCACCAATCGTAGTAATCACCAGGATATAGAGAACCAACACTGGGAAGGCGAGCACTGCGTTTGATACAAATGACAAACCCGCGTCCACCCAACCTTTGAAATACCCCGCCGCCAATCCCATTGTTACGCCCAGCACATAAGCGCAGAAGGCAGCAACAGGCGCATAGGTCAGCACCGATCGTGCGCCCCATATGATACGCGACAGGATATCCCGTCCTAAGTGATCGGTTCCCAACCAAAATGTCCCGTCATCTGGCCCTGGCGCGCCGGGCGCAGCGAACGGCGACAGAAGCGCGTTAGGTTCAAACGGTGCCAAAACCGGTGCCGCCAACGCGACAAAAATCCAAAGCGCCACAACCCCCGCGCCAATATTGGTGAGCGCGCCCATTAATCAGCACTCCCAAACCGGATACGAGGGTTCAGAAACGCATAACCGATATCCGCTAACGCCTGGGTGGCAACGGCAACGAATACGGCGATCATGGCGCAGGCTTCGATGACGAAAACATCGCGGTTGAGGGCGGCTTCCAACAACAACGCCCCAAAACCTTTATAGGCGAAGAAAAATTCCACGACGATGACGCCGGACAGCAGCCAATTGATTTGCAGCATGATCACCGTGAAAGGCGCAATCAATGCATTGCGAAATGCATGGCGTAAGATTACCTGACGGCGCGGCAAGCCTTTCAAAATGGCCGTGCGAATATACGGCGTCGCTATCACGTCAATCATCGACGCACGGGTCATGCGCGCGATATAGCCGAAATCATACAACACCAACACCAACACCGGCAGAACCAGTTGAACCGCTTCAAAGCCGTCACTCATGGTACTGGCACCCGGTAACCACTGCAGCCAAAAAACAAAAATGCCCGTCAGAAACACAGCGCTGGCGAATTCAGGGATCGATGTGGTGACAATTCCAATCACTGAAATCAAGCGATCTATGATAGAGCCTTCGCGCATCCCCGCCAACACGCCCATGGTCAATGACAAGGGAACGATGACCGCCAGCGCCGACACGCCTAAAATTGCCGTCCGGCCTAATCGTGGCCACAAAACATCGCCTACTGGAACCTTGAAACGGATCGAATGCCCAAAATCGCCTTGCATGAAATTCGCGAGCCACACGCCATACCGACACCACGCGGGCTCCAGATAGCCGTTCGTGCTCAGCCAGATATTTTTCTGTTCATCACTAGCGTAGGGACCCAGCACCATGGTAGCGACATTGCCTGGTATCAGTTCCATCAACCCAAAGACTACCGCTGACACCACCAACATTGTCAACGCCATGGCACCCAGTCTACGTAAAACAAATGACAGCATGTTAGGCGAGCCAGACCTTGTTGAAATGGTGCTCCAACGCGACATGGGGATAGAGCCCATGCACCCGCTTGTTCGCCGCCACAAAGACCGACCGCCAGAAAGACTGCGAAATAATTGCGTCGTCCTGCAGCATCGCTTCCGCTTGCGCCATCACCATTCGACGATCGTTCGCATCAGTGACTCCGCCCGCCTGGTCTAACAAGGCGTCGAAGGCTGGGTTGGCATAAGACGTTTCGTTCCACGCAACGCCGGATCGGTACGCCAAATTTAAGACTTGCACACCCAAGGCGCGGTGGGTCCAAGAGGTAAAGCCAAAGGGCGTCGTCATCCAGCGGTCCCAATACGACCCACCGGGCATGATGTTGATTGAAATTTGAATACCCGCGGGCTTGCACATCTCAACCAACGCCTTACAGACATTTTGCTCCCAGGCCGGGTTGGCGACGCAATCGATGGTCAATTTAATACCATTTGGCCTTCCAGCGGCGGCCAGATAACGGTGCGCAGCGGCGTAGTCCTGACGTAGCTTCGGCAGGGCTGCGTATTCAGGATGGATCGGCGCGACATGATGATCTTCCGCCACGGCACCCAGGCCGCGATAGACAATCGCCAATATCCTATCGTGATCGACACAGGCCTGCACGGCCTTGCGGATGTTTTTGTTGTTGAATGGTTGCGCGGTGACTTTCATCCGCGCGATCCCGGTTTGCGCGGTCACCATCTCTAACAAATTTAGATTTGGCAGGCTCCGGATTGTGTCCACCTGTTCGACGCTGCTTTGGTAATTCGCGTCCACTTGTCCCGACGCCAGCGCGCCAATTTCAGCCGCCGGATCATCGCCATGATCGATATAGGTAATGCGATCCAGATAAATATCGCCGCCCCAATAGGGCGAATCACGGCGTTTGTCCAATACGGCTTTTTCACCGACAGCAAATTGTTTCAACTTGAATGCACCTGTGCCTATCGGATTTTTCATCAAATTAGCGCCGTCTTCCGCAAATCGCCGATGGGTGATCAGCGCAGGATAATCGGCAAAACTTTCCGGTAGCGACAAATCCGGACGCGCCAGGTGAAAGCGCACCGTGTGGTCGTCCACTTTCTCCACCGCTCCCGCGCGCGCGACTCGGGATTTCTCCGGTTTCCCGTGCTTATCAATCTTGCCCGTATCTATCAGCCTCGTCATGGCGGCGAAGCGGCCCTGGTTCGACGACCCGGTTTTGGGGTCCAACCAACGCCGCACGGTCGCGACCACGTCATCCGCGCCAAACGAATCGCCGTTTGACCACGTCACGCCTTCACGTAGCTTAAATGTCCACGTCTTGAGATCGTTCGACGCCCGCCATCCCGCCGCCAAATGCGGCCGCGCAATATTATTAGCGTCGATTTGCACCAGAGGTTCGCACATATGGCGCGCGACATTGCCCTTTTCCGACCAATCATAGATCGCTGGGTCGCTCGCGTCCTTGACGTTCATCGACACCCGGAAATCACCGCCTTTTTTAGGTGTGGCCGCCAAAATCTGGCGCGACGGCGTCACCCCTGTTATGGCAAACGCCGCCCCAGCGGACATCCCCAGACGTGTCGCCGATTGAATAAAGTCGCGGCGATTCAGCTTCCCCGCCTTGAATTGCGCAGCATAGTCAGAAATTACCGGGTGGATATCAGCGCCATACGATTTTCTTTTCAAGACGTTCCCCTCATAGTGAATGGCCACAGGCTATTTGACGCCTATTATACATACGAATTTTCAATATGCCTTTCCAACAGGATACTTCCATGAACCGTGACGATGTAATGCTGGATGACACCGAAATTCTGCACGATGGATTTTTCCGGATGGAGCATTTTTTATTTCGTCATCGCTTGTACGAAGGCGATTGGAGTCCTCAATTAAGCCGTGAAATCCTCGTGCACAGTCCTGTCGCCCCCGTAATCCCGTATGATCCGGTGCGCGACGAAATCGTGCTGATCGAACAATTTCGTGGCGGCATATACGCGTCCGGCGACGAAAACCCTTGGTCCGTTGAAATCGTCGCGGGTATCATCGAACCGGGCGAGACCGCTGCTGAAATGGCCGTTCGCGAAGCCAAAGAGGAAGCCGGTTGCGTCATGACGGATGTTGAAAAAATTCTCGATTTTTATCCCAGCCCCAGCGGATCTTCCGAATACGTTGCATTGTATTGGGGCCGGGTTTCCACAATCGGCGTTGGCGGATTTCATGGCGTCGCAGAAGAAGGCGAAGATATCCGCGTCTTTACCGAAACCACCGACGAAGCGCTGAGAAAAATTACGACGGGCGAGATCAACAGTTCTATAGGAATCATCGGTGTGCAGTGGTTGGCCTTGAACCGAGAAAAGCTTCGGCGCCAATTTACTTGACGGTCAGCCTTGACCAAATGGCACCAAGGTACAGAATAGCCCGAAACGGCCACGCAGGCCCCTATTCAAGAAAGCGGAATTAATGCAAATTCGAGACGGGTTCGTGGATGCGGTGGGAAACACACCGCTAATAAAATTACGTAAAGCATCGGAAATTACCGGTTGCACCATACTTGGCAAAGCCGAATTCCTAAACCCCGGCGGGTCTGTAAAAGATCGCGCAGCACTGCATATGATTTTGGATGCAGAAGAACGCGGTGATTTAAAACCCGGCGGGACCATCGTTGAAGGTACCGCGGGCAATACGGGCATTGGGTTGGCTCTGGCGGGCAATGCGCGCGGATACAAGACACTTATCGTCATCCCCGAAACCCAATCCCAGGAAAAGAAGGACATGCTGATGTTGTGCGGTGCGACGTTAAAGCAAGTACCTGCCCTGCCTTTCAAAGACCCCAACAATTATATCCACATTGCCGAACGACTGGGCGCCAAAATGGCCGCAAGCGAACCCAACGGCGCGTTCTACGCCAACCAATGGGACAATCATTCAAACCGAAACGCACATATCCGCACCACCGGACCTGAAATCTGGACTGACACCAACGGCAAAATTGACGGCTTCACCTGCGCTATCGGCACCGGGGGTACGTTGGCGGGAATAGCAACGTATCTGAAGGAAAAAAATAAAAATATTGTAACTGCCGTATCTGATCCACCGGGCGCTTCTATGTACGAATATTTTAAATACGGCGAATTAAAATCCGATGGCAGTTCGATTACTGAAGGAATTGGTCAAGGTCGCATTACTGGCAACC
>JBLHZD010000299.1:0-5015 GCA_047631095.1 Alphaproteobacteria bacterium | reverse complement strand
GCGGGGGCGGTTCTCGGCAGTCCACATGGCGCACCTCACGAAACGATTCGGTTCCGCAAAGGGAATCACAATCAATTCCGAAATTCAAGAAAGCGCACCGGACAACCAATTCATCCGACTCATTAAGGCTTCGGACGGACACTTAGCTTTGCAGCGATGCTGGGCGGAATGACGACCTTGATCGGGTCGTCGACCAACCTTCTGGTTTCCAGCGCTCTGGCAGATTTGGGCGAGCAGCCCTTTGAATTTTTCGATTTTACAGTTCCGGGCATAATTTTGGCCATTGCCGGGCTGGCGTATCTCTTCGTAATCGCACCGTATTTGCTACCGGATCGTTCTGATCCGTTGCAGCAATTTGAAGGCGATGAAAAATGGTTCGTTGCGCAAATTACACTGACGGAAAAGTCGGCGCATATTGGTGAGACCGTTGCGACGGCGTTTGCCAACGCGCCTGAATTACGGGTCCTTCTGGTGCAGCGTGACGAGCGGTCCTATCCGGCGTCCATGGCGGATATGGCGCTCCAGCCCGAGGATGTGCTTGTCGTCAACGCGACTCGAAAAGCCCTGGTGGCGGCGGCGCGAGGGAATCCGTCAGCGCTGCACCCGGTTCAGGAGGAGTCGGAGAGCGACGATTTGAGCGGGCGATGGAATGCGGGCAATCAGATGATGGCTGAAGTGATGGTCACGCCCACATCGGATTTACTGGGCGAAACCATGGAGGATTTCAGGTTTGGCGAAACCCATCATTGCATCGTGCTCGGCATTGAGCGGAACAGCATGGTTCTGCGCCAGCGACTGACTGAAATTCCGTTGGAAGCGGGGGATGTTCTGCTGATTCAGGGGCAACGACAGGATGTCGAATCCTTGCGCGGCAGTCATGATGTGCTGCTCATGGAATGGTCGGCGGCGAATTTACCCGCGACCCACAATGCGAAACGCGCCGGTTTCATATTTTTCGCCGTGGTTGGTTTGGCGGCGACGGGTGTTCTGCCAATCGCCATCAGCGCGCTTGGCGGCGCGGTTGCGATGGTGGCCACAGGCGTCGTCAGCGTGCGGCGCGCCATTGCGGCGTTGGACCGACAACTGGTTTTCCTCATTGTCTCGGCGTTGGCTTTGGGGGCCGCGCTGAAGGAAACGGGCGGCGCCGATTTTCTGGCCACCTCGCTTTTATCCGCCTTGGGCGATGCGCCGATCAGCACGGTTCTGTCGGCGTTTTTCCTTTTGGTGGCGATCCTGTCGAATATCCTGAGCACCAAGGCGACCGCGGTGCTGTTCACCCCCATCGCCGTGGGTATCGCGCATGCGACCGGCGCGCCGGTTGAGCCCTTCGCCGTGGCCGTGGTTTTTGCGGCGAATTGCGCGTTCGCCTCGCCAATAGGGTATCAGACGAACTTGCTGGTCATGGGCCCTGGTCACTATAAGTTCGTAGATTTCGTTCGTGTCGGCGCGCCGTTGATCATCCTCCTATGGGTGGTTTTCAGCTTGTTCGCGCCGTGGTGGTACGGGTTTTAATGGTTTGTCGAGCGGCTTTTCAGGATGCGGCGAGGCGCCGCATGTTATATTTTATTGCGTTGCAGCATATACGTCGTTGACGAAGGGATTAGCGGAGTCCTAAAGTCGCGCGGCGCTTGCAGGCGACTGTGAATTCGAAAGATCGAACGTGACGTCTCGTGTTGTCTAAGTTGCAATTAAGACAAGGAATATCAGAATGTTGAAGCCGAATACCAAGCCGGCGAATCCTAATTTTTCGTCTGGCCCCTGTTCCAAACGTCCGGGCTGGACGCCGGAATGTCTGGCGGACGCGGCCTTGGGCCGTTCGCATCGTTCCGGGCTGGGAAAAGCCAAGCTGGCCTCCGTGATCGATCGCACGAAGGCGATTTTGGGATTGCCGGAAGGGTATCGTCTGGCGATTGTTCCCGCGTCGGATACAGGTGCGGTTGAAATGGCTTTATGGTCCTTACTCGGCGCGCGCGGGGTTGATGTCCTCACCTGGGAATCTTTCGGCATGGGGTGGGCGAATGACATTAAAAACCAGCTTAAGATCGACGATTTGCGCGTATTGGCGTCGGAATACGGCGTTTTGCCCGATCTCGCCTCGGTGGATTTTTCACGCGATGTGATCTTTACCTGGAACGGCACGACAAGCGGCGTTCGTGCGCCCAACGGCGACTGGATTGACGCGGACCGGGAAGGCCTGACGATTTGCGACGCGACGTCGGCCGTCTTCGCCATGGATTTGCCGTGGGAGAAGCTGGATGTCATCACCTGGTCGTGGCAAAAAATTCTGGGTGGCGAAGCCGCGCACGGCATGTTGGCGTTGTCGCCGCGCGCGGCGGAACGGTTGGAAACTCATACGCCTTCCTGGCCGTTGCCGAAAATATTCCGGATGACCAAGGGCGGCAAAATCAATGAAGGTATTTTTCGGGGCGAGACGATCAACACGCCGTCAATGTTGGCGGTTGAAGATTGTATCGACACGTTGAAATGGGCCGAATCAATCGGGGGACTGGCGGCGCTTAAGGCGCGCTCAGAGGCGAATTTGGACGCCATTCGCACCTGGGTGGCGAAGACCGACTGGATTGAGTTCCTCGCCAAAGATCCGGAGACATTGTCGAGCACGTCGATCTGCCTGGCCTTGTCTGACGCCTGTCCGCTGGACGATGAGGCGAAATCGGCGGCGCCAAAACGCATGGCGGCGCTTCTGGAGGCCGAAAACGTCGCCTATGATATCGCCGGGCACCGCGATGCCCCCGCCGGGTTGCGCATTTGGGGCGGCTCCACCATCGAGGCCAGTGATGTGGCAGCGTTGACCCCTTGGCTGGAGTGGAGCTACAGCCAGCTGCTTGAGTCCACCAACGCTTAATAATTGTTTCGTTACTCTGAAAGGGTACAGATATGCCGAAGGTCCTGATTTCGGACAATCTCAGCCCCCGCGCCGCCGATATTTTCCGCGAGCGTGGGATTGAAGTTGATGTGAAGACGGGGATGAGCCCGGAAGAGCTTATCGCCTGCATTGGCGACTATGATGGCCTGGCGGTTCGTTCGGCCACCAAGGCGACCGCCGAAGTACTGGCGGCGGCGACCAACATGAAAGTGATTGGCCGCGCTGGTATTGGCGTCGACAACATCGATATTGGCGTCGCGACGCAGAAGGGCGTCGTCGTCATGAACACACCCTACGGGAATGCGACGACGACAGCGGAGCACGCCATTGGCTTGATGTTCTCGCTGGCGCGCCAGATACCCGCCGCCGATGCGTCCACGCAAGCTGGAAAATGGGAAAAATCCCGTTTCATGGGCATTGAACTCGACGGCAAGACATTAGGGCTTATTGGTTGCGGAAACATTGGGTCCATTGTCGCCGACCGGGCGCAGGGATTGAAAATGCGGGTCGTTGCGCATGATCCGTATTTGTCGCCGGAACGCGCCGTCGATATTGGCGTGGAAAAGGTCGAGTTGGACGAGCTGTTCGCACGCGCCGACTTCATCACCTTGCATACGCCGCTGACGGATTCGACGCGAAACATCATCAACGCCGAGGCCATCGCAACCATGCGCAAAGGCGTGCGGATTGTGAATTGCGCGCGCGGCGGTCTGGTGGACGAGGACGCGATTGTCGCGGCTATTGAAGAAGGTCAGGTCGCGGGCGCTGCGTTTGACGTCTTTACCGAAGAACCCGCGCGCGAAAGCGTCTTGTTTGGAAACCCGGCGATTGTGTGTACGCCCCATCTTGGCGCGGCGACCTCGGAAGCGCAGGAAAAGGTAGCGCTGCAGGTCGCACAACAAATGTCCGATTACCTGCTGACAGGCGCTGTGACGAACGCGATTAATATGGCGTCGGTTACGGCTGAGGATGCGCCGAAACTAGCGCCCTACATGGCCTTGGCGGAAAATCTGGGTAGTTTCGCGGGTCAGTTGACGGAGACGGGCGTTAAATCGGTGTCGATTGAATTTGAAGGTCATGTCGCGACGTTAAATACGCGCCCGCTGGTGTCGGCGGCGTTGACGGGATTGCTGTCGCCGATGTTGGAGTCGGTTAATATGGTCAGCGCGCCTGCGGTGGCGCGGGACCGCAATATCAGCGTGACAGAATCGAAAAACGAACAACCCGGCGATTATGAAACTCTGATCCGGTTGACGGTTAAGACGGAGCGGCAATCGCGCAGCGTGACGGGGACGTTGTTCGGTGGCGGGAAGCCGCGAATCGTGAATATCAAGGAGATCGAGATCGAGGCCGAATTTGCGCCGCATATGCTGTACATCACTAACAAGGATGAGCCTGGCGTTATTGGCGATCTGGGAAAGACCCTTGGCGATGCTGGCGTTAACATTGCGACCTTCCACCTTGGCCGCATGTCGGATGGCGGCGACGCCATCGCCCTGATTCAGGTGGACCAGCCCGTTGACGCAGCATTGCTCGACACCGTGCTGGCGCTGCCAAATGTGATGCAGACCAAATTGTTGGCCTTCTGATCGGAACTCACTGACCGGAACTCACTAATCGGAATTTCGGAGGGACGCCCATGCGGTTTTGCCTGTTTATAGGGTTAGCGTTGATTGCGGTTTTCGGGATTACAGTTTCCGGGATTACGGTTTCCAGTGCTGCGGCGGCGTGGCGCTTAACTGAAATTGGAACGGTTACGGGGCTACGGCATATTACCGTTGACGCGCTGATGGGTGATGTGCGGGTCGTAACCGATAAAGGCGATTTTAAACCGTTGTCGAAAGACGGTGAGATCACCTTGCGCGCGGTTAAACCGCAGACGCCGGAAGCGCCGCCGACGGATATAATTCCCCATGCGACGGTAACGCAGGGAACCGCCAATATCGCCGCAGCATGGCTGACGACGCCGACCGGTCGGTATGGTCATGGCGTCTTGGGCGACGCGATTGAGGCGGCGGCGGTAGCGGTTCGGTTAAACGATGGCCGAGTCTTGCGGTATGCGCTTCCCCAAGATGCGGTGTATGAGGATCTAACGCCCCGTTTATACGATATGGATGGCGATTGCGCGGAT
>JBLHZD010000298.1:0-5032 GCA_047631095.1 Alphaproteobacteria bacterium | reverse complement strand
TCCACAGGTCCCAACTCATGAGCCACGAAAATGGTCGGCATCAATTTGCGGCCATGATAGGCGCGCGCATACTCCCCCTGCGCCAGCCAAAGCAGACGCTGCAGCTTTTGTGCTTGTAGATAGCCGGCTTCTCCACGCGCGTATTCCACAAACCAGAGCGCGACGTCAAAACTGGATTCCGTGGCGGCGATCGCCATTCCGTTCACTTTCCAATAATAAAATGTCTCTGGACCATTATAACGCCAAACCTCTGAACTATTCTAATGGCGCTAAGTATCCCTAAGATGCAAAAAGGCGTAGTTGACCGCAAGACGTCCGACCACGATATTGAGCGACGCGACGCGGTTACACAAAAGCTATACGGTTACACAAAGCGAACGGCGCGACCTCTCATAAATACAGATATCGATACGGAAAGGATGACGTAATGGATTTGAACGGTGAATTTCGTATAGCCGCGCCGAAACAGGCTGTTTGGGACGCCCTCAACGATCCGGAAATTCTCAAGCAGTGCATTCCCGGCTGCGAAGAATTGGAAAAAACCTCCGACACCGAAATGACGGCGAATGCGGTTATCAAGGTCGGCCCGGTTAAAGCCAAATTCAGCGGCTCGGTCACCCTGTCGGATATTGACGCGCCCAACAGCTACACGATTTCAGGCGAGGGCAAAGGCGGCGCCGCCGGGTTCGCCAAAGGAGGCGCGAGCGTTTCGTTGAGTGAAGAAGACGGCGAAACGGTGCTGCGTTACACCGTCGACGCCAATGTCGGCGGCAAGCTCGCCCAGCTTGGCGGGCGCCTTATCGACGCCACGTCGAAGAAGCTGTCACGAGAGTTTTTTGAAAAATTCTCGGCGCTCGTGGGCGAAGAAAAACCCGAAATCGAAAAAAGCGACAAGGCAGTCGCGGCGGAGGTTGTGGGCGACCTTATGGACTCGACGAAACCGAAAGAGACCTATGATCCCGTTGACGCCCTTGAACCCGGACGCGCCATTGACGGGACCAAGTTGTGGAAAGGCTACAGCCCCATGACCTGGATCAGCGGCATCGCGTTTCTGGCGTTTGTGCTGGTGGCGCTCGTTCAAACGGCGATGCATTAGTCGTGCGCAAAGCGGCGTCTATGGCGCTTTCTTACGCCGTTTATCAACTTGACCTGACGCCCGTCCAGCCGCACACTCAACCATATTAAACGTCCATTGTCCGCAAATTTGCGACGACGATGGGTCAACGAATAGGTCAATGTAAATTAATACGGCGAATCAGCCGAAACAGGGAGGTCTGGGATGACAATCACCGTTTCCATGACGGTGAACGGCAAGGCTGTTACAGGGGACGTTGAACCCCGCACTTTGCTCGTTCAATTCATTCGGGAAAATCTTTTATTAACCGGAACCCATGTCGGGTGCGACACCAGCCAATGCGGCGCGTGCGTCGTGCATGTGAATGGGACGTCGGTCAAAAGCTGCACAATGCTGGCGGCGCAGGCCGACGGCGCCGAGGTTAGCACGATCGAAAGCCTTGCGGATGGCGACACCTTACACCCGATGCAGGAAGCCTTTCGCGACAATCATGGTCTGCAATGCGGGTTCTGCACGCCGGGCATGGTCATGAGCGCGGTCGATCTGGTGAAGGAAAACCCCGATCCCTCCGAACCGGAAATTCGCGAATGGCTTGAAGGAAACCTCTGCCGGTGTACGGGGTACCACAACATCGTCAAATCCATTAAAGCGGGCGCTGCGACCATGCGCGGCTGATAGCGTCTGAATTTATCGTTCCCGGCTCCTATAATAATAATCGCCGGACGAGAACAGGGACCAACGAGGAGACGGCACATGAGCGCTACGGGAATCGGTGCGTCAGTCAAACGGAAGGAAGATTTTCGCTTCCTGACGGGCCAAGGCTCTTATACTGACGACATTAACCGTCCGGGACAGAGCTACGCATATATTTTACGCAGTACGGAAGCGCACGCGACCCTCAAATCACTCGACATCGCCGCCGCGCAGGCGGCCAGCGGCGTGGTCGCCATCTTCACCGGCGAGGATATGTCCGCCGATGGCGTGGGCGGCGTTCCCTGCGGCTGGGGCGTCAATAACAAGGACGGCTCCCCCATGTCCGAGCCCGCGCACCCGGCGCTGGCGATTGGCAAGGTTCGTTATGTGGGTGATCAGGTCGCCATCGTTATCGCTGAAACCTACAGCCAAGCGAAAGACGCTGCGGAACTGATTGCGGTCGATTATGAGACCTTGCCCGCCTTGGTCGATATGAATGTCGCGCTCTCCTCCAGCACGCTCGTCCATGACGACGCGCCTGGAAACCTTTGTTATGATTGGGGCCTTGGTGATCTGGACGCCGTGAATGAAGGCTTTAAAAAAGCCGCGCGCGTGTCGCAAATTGACATCGTCAACAACCGCTTGATCCCCAATGCGATGGAGCCCCGCGCCGGCATTGGCGATTATGATTCCGCCACTGGCGAATACACGCTCTACACAACCACACAGAACCCCCATGTCATTCGGTTATTAATGGGCGCGTTTGTGCTGAACATCCCCGAACACAAACTTCGCGTTGTCGCGCCCGATGTTGGCGGCGGGTTCGGGTCCAAGATATTCCATTATGCGGAAGAAGCGATCATCACCTGGGCCGCCGGAAAAATCAGGCGGGCGATTAAATGGACGGCGGAACGTTCTGAATCATTCATCACCGACGCCCACGGTCGTGACCACATCACCCACGCCGAACTGGCCATGGACGCGGATGGCAAATTTTTGGCGCTGAAAGTATCCACCAAGGCGAATATGGGCGCCTATCTGTCCACTTTCGCCACCAGTGTACCGACCTATCTCTACGGCACGCTTCTGGCGGGTGTTTATGCAACGCCGGCGGTTTATGTCGAAGTTAAATCGGTCTTCACCAATACGGTCCCTGTGGACGCCTATCGCGGGGCGGGACGACCGGAGGCGAGCTACCTGCTGGAACGCTTGGTGGATCGCGCCGCGCGGGAAACCGGCATTGGGCAGGACGCCTTGCGCCGCCTGAATTTCATTCCCAATGACGCCTTCCCGTATCAGACGCCCGTCGCGCTGGAATATGATTCAGGCGATTATATCGCAACGCTCGACGAAGCAACGAAGCGCGCTGACATCGCCGGGTTCGCCGCGCGCCAGTCTGCGTCTGAGAAGAATGGCAAACGTCGTGGTCTGGGATATTCAACCTACATCGAAGCCTGCGGCATTGCGCCATCGGCCGTTGCGGGTGCGCTGGGCGCACGTGCGGGTCTCTATGAATCAGCGAATGTACGGATCCACCCCACCGGGTCAGTCACCGTATTCACCGGCTCGCACAGCCATGGTCAGGGGCACGAAACCACCTTCGCCCAACTTGTGTCGGAAACTCTTGGGCTACCGCTGGAGGATATCGACATCGTCCATGGCGACACCGACAAGGTGCAGTTCGGCATGGGCACCTATGGCTCGCGATCCCTAGCAGTCGGCGGCGAGGCGCTGATGAAGGCGCTGGGCAAAATCACCGACAAGGCGAAAAAAATCGCCGCCCACGTCCTGGAAGCCTCCGACGCCGATATCGAATTCAACGACGGTGTGTTCTCCGTCGCCGGCACGGATAAATCCCTGACGTTTGGCGAGGTCGCGTTGACCGCCTATGTGCCGCACAATTTCCCGCACGACACGCTGGAGCCTGGCCTGGAAGAAAACGCATTTTACGATCCCGCCAATTTCACCTTCCCTGGCGGGTGCCACATTTGCGAGCTGGAGATCGACCCGGAAACCGGCGTTGTGACCATCGAGAAATTTGTCGCCGTAGACGATATTGGGCGCGTCATTAACCCCATGATCGTCGAGGGACAGGTACAGGGCGGCGTCGCTCAGGGCATCGGGCAGGCGTTGCTGGAAGGCTGCGCTTATGACGATAGTGGACAATTGGTTACAGGTTCGTTCATGGATTACACCATGCCGCGCGCGGACAACGTACCCGATGTCGATGTCAGCAATTCCGTAACCTTGTGTACGCATAACAGTTTAGGCGTAAAAGGCTGCGGCGAGGTCGGCGCCATCGGCTCCCCGCCCGCCGTCATCAACGCAATCGTCGATGCGCTCTGGGATCTGGGCGTCCGCGACATATCAATGCCCGCCACGCCACAAAAAATCTGGCGCGCCATCGAAACAGCGAAAACGCCGCAAGCGGCCGAGTAAGGAGACATATCCAATGTACCAATTTGAATACCAGAAACCCGGTTCACTTGACGACGCGTCTAGCACGCTGAAAGGCGCGGAAGACGGATCCTTGCTGGCGGGTGGCCAAACCCTGTTGCCAACCTTGAAGCAACGCCTCGCCAGCCCGTCCGATCTTGTGGATCTGGCGAATGTGCCCGGCCTCACGGGCATTACCGTCGAGGGCGGCGCCGTCGTCATTGGCGCAATGACCACCCATGCGACGGTCGCCGCGTCCAGCGACGTACAGTCCAACATTCCTGGTCTCGCCAAATTGGCGGGCTGCATTGGCGATCCGCAAGTCCGCCATCGCGGCACGATTGGCGGCTCCATCGCCAATAATGACCCCGCAGCGGATTATCCCGGCGGTTGCCTGGGCTTGGGCGCAACGATCGTCACCAATAATAGAGAGATCGGCGCGGACGATTTTTTCGTCGGTCTGTTTGAAACCGCGCTGGAAGAGGGTGAAATCATCACAGCGGTGCGTTTCCCAATCCCAGAAAAATCCGATTACGCCAAGTTCCCGCAACCCGCCAGTCGCTTCTCGCTGGTCGGCTCTTTCGTCGCCAAAACTGCGGACGGCGTGCGGGTCGCAATAACCGGGGCCGGCGATGACGGCGTGTTCCGCGTTCCCGAGATGGAAGCGGCTCTCGGCGCCAGCTTTGCAGCGGATTCAATCGCAAATATCAGCGTCTCCGCCGATGATTTGAACAGCGACATTCATGGGAGCGCCGATTATCGCGCCCATTTGGTCACCGTAATGACAAAACGCGCAGTGGACGGCTGTAACTAAAGCCGTTTCAAATT
>JBLHZD010000297.1:0-5038 GCA_047631095.1 Alphaproteobacteria bacterium | reverse complement strand
TTGGTCGGACCGTCCTTCGCCAAGGAGATTTTCTTCACCGCACGGCAATTCGACGCCGAAGAAGCCCGAATTATGGGCTTGGTGAACCGGGTTTTGCCCGAAGCGGAACTGGAATCCTTTGTCGACGATTACGCGCAAAAAATTGCCGAGAACGCGCCACTGACCATCGCGCAAGTTAAATTGACGGTTGGCGAAATTTTGAAAGACCCCGATGTAAGGGATCTCGAAGCCTGTGAGGCCGCCGTGAATAAATGTTTCGACAGCTCGGATTATGTTGAGGGCCGCCAAGCGTTTATGGCGAAGAAAAGCCCCCAATTCACCGGCAGTTAGACACCTGTGTATATCGCCGACCGGGGAAGTTCAGGCAGAGGAATTTAGTCTACAGCGGCTAGACTGACGGCCTTTAAGCCGCGGGTGTCGCTTACTTCTTCATATTCCACCCGTTGGCCTTCGACGAGCGGCGGCATTCCGGCGCGCTCAACTTCGGTAATATGCACAAAGGCGTCCTTACCACCGGAATCAGGGGTAATGAACCCGAAACCCTTTGTAAGATTGAACCACTTCACCGTACCATTCGCCATTGATGAAATTCCTTTCGACGTCTATGTCGTTCTTGGATTGTCACGACCAGTTTGGGGTTATCACGAAAATTTTGCGTGAAATAACACTTACTACACTTCGAAGCGTCCTGACGGTGTAAAAAAGCCTCGACTGTTAAAGGCCGACCACCGATCTAAATACTGCGAATAACGAAGTTTAATATCTAACGTGGAATGGGCACAACTAAAAAAATAAACAATTTATACAGGAATTTCACCCGCGCTAAAGATTGGTCAGTATCGCATTTATTTGTGCGTGATTTTAAAATTCCCTCATAATATGCCGCGACTTACTTCGACAGGTGGAAGTTATCTACAAAATAAAATGTTGATTCCGTTAAAAGCGCTAATAATTCAATTTGTTATGGAGAGACTTTGATCAATGAGCATGGATAAGCCCAATGGCGCGGAGAAGCGTCGGCTGTATATGGCCGCCTTCTGTATTGCGTTGGTAATTGATCTGGGAATTAGTTTTTTCAAAAACGAACCGTACCGACCGACGCTGATTGGTCTGGCGATCATGATCGCATCAGTTCTGTATTTTTTGTATTCTTATATCCGAGATCGTTAGGATTCAAATTCACGAAAACCGTCATGTTGACCTTGCATGTTCCCCTCAATTTTGTGACCCTCTTAACTACGACATCTGTTATTTTTATAAAAATCAGGGAGAACAAAAATGGACGCGGAAGCGATCAAGGTTTTTTGGCAGCCTGGGTGAACTAGCTGTCTTAAGGCGAAAGAGTTTCTTTCGTCCCACAATATTGACTATGTTTCCGTCGATGTCGCAGCTGACCCCGACGGCATGAGTGAGTTACGCCGCCTCGGTGCGCGATCTATACCTGTTGTCTCCAAAGGCGATGAGTGGGTTTTCGCCCAATCACTTGGCGATGTCTCCAAATTCTTGTCGCTGGACGTCGATACCGCGCCAAAACTAACAATGACGGAGATGGCCCAACGGCTGGATGTTGTCCTCGTTACAGCGCAGCGTCTTGTCCGGCAAATTCCGGATTCATTGCTGGAAAATAAACTCAGAAACCGTGACAGAACATACCGCTCTTTGTGCTTTCACATCTTCCGGGTTGCGGAGACTTTTCTGGAGGTCACCGAAGGCGTTACGCTGACGCGGGATTCCCTCGTCGCAGACCCGCCAGAATCGATCAAGTCCTTTAACCAGATCGCCGATTATGGCGTGTCTGTGCAGGGAAAAGTCGAAACTTGGTGGAACGCGACGTCGAATCACGATCCAGCAGCGTTATTGACGACCTATTATGGCGATCAACCTATCCACAACGTGTTTGAACGCACGACCTGGCATTGCGCGCAACATACCCGCCAATTAGCCATGTTGTTGCAGGGTGCGGATATAGAACCAGACATGCCGCTAACACCGGCTCAACTGGACGGATTACCCGTGCCTGAGAAAGTTTGGGACGATTAAACCTGAATTTTCGTTTTAGAGATTTGGGCGTGGCGATTTATTCGCAGCGCCCTTTTTTCTGCGGTCTTGACTTGTCGTCGATGGGCGGCAAATTTATCGCGGTCGGCTTATAAAGGATACGCGTTAAAATGAGAAACCTTGAACATCCTGGCCGCTCCGCGGTGCATTCCACAAACGGAATGGCGGCGACGTCCAACCCGCTTTCGACCATGACGGCGTTACGCATCCTGCAGGAGGGCGGCAACGCGATGGACGCCGCCATCGCCGCCTGCGCGGTTCAATGCGTTGTAGACCCTGCGATGACGGGAATAGGCGGCGATTGTTTCGCGTTGTACGCACCGCAAGGGCAGGGAGACATAATCGCCTATAACGGCTCCGGACGGGCGCCAGCAGCGGCGAATGTCGATTGGTATATCGATAACGGCATCACCGAAATTGAACGGTTTACACCGCATTCCGTCACGGTCCCTGGCGCAATTGACGCCTGGGCCACCTTATCGCGCGATCACGGCACAATGGAACTGCACGAAATTCTTCGTCCCGCCATTGATTACGCGCGCAACGGCTATCCCATACACGCCCGGTGCGCCGTGGATTGGCGCATGAATGTGGATACGCTGAGCCACGACAAACATGCAGCGAAGCGTATGCTCCCGGGTGGCAAGCCACCGCGCGAAGGCGACATTCATCACCAGCCTGATCTTGCGGACACCCTGATACACATTGCCGAACGCGGACGGGACGGGTTCTACACAGGCCATATTGCGGAAGATATCGTTTCGCATTTACGCGAATTGGGCGGTCTTCATACGATGGAGGACTTTGCGACGGCGGCGGGGGAGTATGTGACCCCCATCAAAACCGATTACCGCGGGTATGAGATCGTTGAATGCCCGCCGAACGGCTCGGGAGTTATCGCCCTGGAAATTCTACGCATTTTGTCCGGATATTCCTTCGACGATGACGAACCATTATCCCTTCGACGCCTTCATTTGCAGACAGAGGCCAGTCGACTGGCCTATCGGGACCGCGACGCCTATGTCGCCGATCCTAGCCTGTCCCAAGTACCGGGGGACTGGCTTTTGTCGGATGCGCATATCAATGAGCTTCGCGACCAAATTCGACTGGATGAGGCGATGGCGCCGTTGCCGCCCGCGCCAATACCAACCCATGAAGATACGGTTTATCTCTGTGTCGTTGATAAAGACCGTAATGCAGTCAGCTTCATCAACTCGCTGTTCAAAGGATTTGGCAGCGGGATTATGAGCCCCCAATCTGGCGTTATGCTTCAGAACCGGGGCTGTGGTTTCGTTATCGAACCGGGACATTTTAATTGTATCGGACCAGGAAAACGTCCGCTGCACACGATTATTCCGGGGATGGTCGTAAAGGATGGTCGCGCGGTTATGCCCTTTGGCGTTATGGGCGGTGATTACCAACCGACAGGGCATGCGCATTTTCTAAGTAATTTCATAGATTTTGGCCTCGATATTCAGGAATCAATTGATTTGGCCCGAATATTCCCGCAACCGAAATCCGGCGTCCTGGAAATCGAATCCGGCGTGCCCGCCAAAACAATAGAAGCCCTGCGCGCACTTGGTCACACGATTGGCGCGCCTGTTATGCCGCATGGCGGGGGACAGGCGATCTGGATCGATTGGGAAAAGAACCGTCTGACCGGGGGCTCCGATCCGCGTAAAGATGGATGCGCGCTTGGGTATTGACGCTTTCTAAAGTTAATAATGAAAATAATCTGACACGGACATTTAATCTAATATATCAACTAAGGAGTCATAGAGGTCTAATATGACAGAAGAATCAACTGATTGGCGCAGCGACATTTTTAATGTACTGCGGGAACAGAACATGACTCAGATTTGCCATGTTCCTGATGCAGGCCACGCGGCGCTCATCGAGCGTTGCGTCGAGCAAAACGACATGACGGTCGTGTCCTTGACCACGGAAGAAGAGGGGGTCGGCGTCCTCGCCGGCGCCTGGCTCGGCGGCGATAAGGGCGTGCTTTTGATGCAAAGCAGCGGCGTTGGCAACACAATCAACGCGCTCGCTTTACCGCAGGCGACCCGGATGCCCTTTCTGGCGATCATCACCATGCGCGGGGAATGGGGCGAAGTCATTCCCTGGCAAGTACCGATGGGGCAAGCGACGCCGGCTGTTTTGGAAGCCATGGGTGTGAAGGTCTTCCGCGCCGACCGTGCCGAAGACGTTGGCGCGATTGTCGCCGCAGCTGCAAAACTGGCCTACAACACCAATCAATCCGCCGCTGTCCTGCTGTCACAGCGCCTGATAGGCGCAAAGGAGTTCAATTGATGTCAGGAATGCTTCACAGACGCGACGTCGTCGCCGCCTTGCTGGCGCCCCGGACCGATGACACCCTGGTTGTCGCTGGCCTTGGCCAACCGACATACGATATCACCGCAAAAAGCCCGAACCCGCGTAACTTTGGCCTGCTTGGGGCAATGGGACTCGCGGTGCCGATCGGGATTGGCCTGGCGACCGCGCAACCCGATAAACGGGTTATCGTTATTACCGGCGACGGTGAAATGCTTATGGGCGTCGGCTCTTTGGCTACGGCAGCGAACCAGCAATTACGCAATTTATCGATTGTGGTGCTGGATAATGAGCGGTTTGCGGAAACCGGCGGGCAGCCAACGCCAACAGCGGGCGTCACCGATTTACGCGCAATGGCCGCAGGGGCGGGGATCGCGACAACAGGCGAAATCACGGATATGGCGGATGTGCCCGCGATGGTGAAATCCGTGCATGAAGACGCTGGACCAGTCTTCTATCTGGTAAAAATTCTGTACGAAACCCTGTCGCTATCCTTGCCGCATCTGGATGGCGCGCGCATCAAGGATAAATTCCGCGAAGCGGTGCTTGGCGAGGACGCTTAACGCGTCCTCGCTACTATTTAAAACCGGTGGACGCTTAACGTGTCCTCCGGTTTTATAAAGTTGCAATCACCTATATATCTTCGAAT
>JBLHZD010000296.1:0-5042 GCA_047631095.1 Alphaproteobacteria bacterium | reverse complement strand
AAGTTTTCATCGCATTCGCCACACACAAATGGTTCGCGCGCCGGTTGAATATTTGCACAATCGGCGCTGACTAATTTACCCCTATCTATATCTTATGAGATAGCAATTTATTTTTGGTTAACGAGACCCAATCCATCGCGACGCCGCCACAAAAATTTACGCCGTCGCGGCTTCTGCGAGCCCCGGCATATCGAACCCTCGTTTGATCAAATTGGCGATCAGCGTCTCGCCCTGCGCCGGGGTCAATTCCACCAAAGGCGGGCGCACGGTCGCCCAGGAGGCAACGCCGCTGTAATGCGCCGACGCCGCCTTTAACGCCGGTATCATCGGAAACGGTTGAAACACACCGCGAATATCGTCCAACGCCGCTTGCTGGTCATCCGCATCCGCCGCTTCCCAATTTTCGTACAACGCATTGATCGCGGCGGGGTTCACATTCGCCGTTGCGGAAATACAGCCCGCGCCGCCCGCGCGCATGTTTTGCAGCAAGAACGTTTCACTACCCGCCAGAACGCGAAAATCGTCCCAACCGCGTTTGATCATGCCTTCTGTATTGTCCCAATCGCCGGAACTGTCCTTCACGCCAACGACCGTTTCCGGATAGGCTTTCACCAACCGTTCAATGAGGTCGTGCGACAGCCCAACCTGCGCAACAGGGGGAATATGATAAAGGTAAACCCGTAGATCGGCGCTTCCGACCCGCTCTATAATTTCCGCGAAATTCCGATACAGCCCCTCGTCGCTGACGCCCTTGTAATAGAAGGGCGGCAACATGAGCACGCCGCCACAGCCGCGTTTCACCGCATGTTCCGTCATTTTGACGGAATCGCCCAACGCACAGCATCCCGTACCCGGCATCAATTTCAGGGGGTCTATCCCGGCGTCGATCAGACAGTCGAGCAGATCGAGCTTTTCCTCAACCGTCAGAGAATTCGCCTCACTGTTGGTGCCGAACACGGATAGACCGACATTTTGCGACAACATCCATCGGCACTGCTGGATGAACTTCTCGGAATCAGGACTCAAATCTTCCTTGAAGGGCGTGATAACAGGCGTCAGGACACCGGAAAATCGCTGTGGAGCGCTCATCGGGATAATTTCCTTTCCAGGGTAAATAGGCGGATGCGCTCCTCCTAACATTCTCTTGAAGGATCCGACAAGCCCGACGATTACCCGGCGTCGGAGCCTCTGGGCTGGACGACCGGGATTGGCCCTCCTAACCTGTCCGGACAACTAAAGGGGAGCGCCGCCGTGACCAATGAGATTCATTTCGAGATTCTAGATCGTACGCCCTTTGCCGACGGGCATGAATTTGGCGATAGCGGCGCGTATGAGCGCCTACGCGGTTGGGTCCACTACGCCGTTGATCCCGGCGCGACCGCGCAGGCGGATATTGCGGACATCGACAAGGCGCCGGTAAACGCCGACGGGTTGGTCGAGTTTTCCGCCGAAATTCTCATCTTGCGGCCCGTTGACGCCGATAAGGGCAACAAGCGCATCTTCTATGACTATGGTAATCGCGGCAGCCTTCGCGCCGTGCAGTACTACAATGACGCGCCACATTCCAATGACCCCAAGACGTTGGAACATGCGGGTAATGGCTACATGTTCCGACGCGGCTACACGGTTGTATGGAGCGCATGGCAAGGCGATTTGCTGCCCGGCGACGGTCGCGTGGTCATGCGGCTTCCCGTCGCGACCGACAATGGCGCGCCCATCACCGGCAAGGTTCGCCAGGAATTTATACCGGTTACGACCGCATTGAGCTTCCCCCTGTCAGGGCGCGTTGGCACACGCAGTCACCCGGCGGTTTCCATGGACACTACGAAAGCCAGTTTGACCCGGCGGCGGTATCCAGCGTCCAAGCGCATCCAGATCGATAGTTCCAAATGGCGGTTCGCAATCGCCTTGAGCGGTACGGGGATCTCCGGCGAAACCGCGACGCGCGGCGCGGGTGAAAACGCGATCCTGCCTTCCAATGAATTTATCTATCTGGATGGCGGATTTCAGCCCGGCTGGATTTATGAACTCGTATACGAAGCGCGAGACCCCTTGGTCATGGGGCTGGGTCACGTCGCGGTGCGAGACCTGATCAGCTTTTTGAAGTTTGAGAAGACTGATTCCAGGGGTGCTCCCAGCCCGGTCGGCGAGATTGAAAAAGCGTATGGTTGGGGACGGTCGCAAACCGGGCGTTGCCTGCGCGACTTCCTGTACCGGGGCTTCAATGCTGATGCGGCGGGTCGAAAAGTGTTCGACGGCGCCATGCCCCATGTCGCGGGCGCGGGGCGCATGTGGCTCAACCATCGCTTCGCCAACGCCGTATCGATGGCCGGGCAGCAATATGAAGATCACTATATTCTCGCGGATCAGTTTCCCTTCGCCTACGCGCAATGCACCGATCACCTGACCGGCGACACAGACGCGATTTTGAAACGTCCCGACACCGACCCCTATGTCATGCACACGCAATCTGCGTCCGAATACTGGCAACGCCGTGGATCATTGGCGCATACGGACACAAAGGGAAATGACTTAGCCGAACCGGGAAACGTGCGGCTCTACCTCTGGTCCAGCTCCCAACATGCGTCAAGCCCGATAGATGCGCCCCCGGATCAGGGTATATGCCAAAATTACGCCAATGTTGTCAGCACCTCGATGATATTCCGGGCGCTTCTGGACGCCATGGACGCCTGGGTCAGCGACGGGACGCTCCCGCCGGAGTCTCGAATTCCAACCCGCAAAGACGGCACCATCGCGACCTATGCGGAATGGCGCGCGCAGTTCCCCGACATTCCCGGGCAAATGCCTACAACGGGACCCGCCGGACTGCCGCTTGTTGATCATGGGCTGGACGCAAAGACCGGCGCCATCGGCAAACAACCACCCAAGATTATCGACGCCGCCGGATACACCGTCCTTATCCCCGCCGTGGATGGGGATGGCAATGACATCGCCGGCATCCGCGCGCCGATGGTGCAGGCGCCGCTGGGCACCTACACCGGGTGGAATACACGCGGTCAAGGCTATGGCACCGGGGCGAATTATGAATTCAGCGGTAGTTATATCCCCTTTATGGAATCAACCGAGGAACAGGCGTTTATCAGCGATCCGAGAGCCTCGGTTCTGGCGCGCTACCCAACGCCGGAAGATTACGTCACGGCCATCGGCGCCGCCGCGCAAAACCTGGTGAACGAGGGCTTAATGCTGGCGGAAGATATTGAACGCGCACAGCAAGGGGCGCACGATTGGGGACGTCCGCGTCATGTAGTTAAACTCTAGAAATTAACGTCTTTAATAACGAGGAGATGATGATGAATTTGCAAGGCAAAGCAGGAATCGTAACCGGATCCGGCCGAGGCATCGGCAAAGAAGTCGCGTTATTAATGGCGAGAGAAGGCGCCAGCGTCATTGTGAATGATCCCGGTCTGGGGCGCGGCGGCGAGGCCGAAGACGTCAGCCCAGCGGACGATATCGTCACTGAGATCATGGATTCCGGGGGAACGGCGGTCGCGAATTACGATTCAGTCGTCGAATACGCCAACGCCGGACGTATGGTCAAACAATGCGTCGATACCTACGGGAAAATTGATTTTGTGGTGAATGTCGCAGGCATGCTGCGGGAGCGCATGATCTGGAACATGACCGAGGATGATTTTGATCAGGTGATTTCAGTCCACCTCAAGGGTCATTGGAATATGTGCCATCACGCCATCAAAGTGATGCGCACCGCGCGGTATGGCCGGATCGTCAATTTTTCCTCTGACGCCTTCAAAGGCGCGGTGGGCCAGTGCAACTACGCCGCTGCCAAGGCTGGCATCATTGGTCTGACGCGCTCGATTGCGCGGGAATGCGGACGCTATGGAATCACCGCCAACGCCATGTGCCCGATGGCGGCCACCCGCATGACCGTAAACGACGCGGTGATCGCGGGCTGGAAACGGCGGCTGGAAGCGGGGTTGTTGACCCAGTCGCAGTATGACGCCCGCATGGCCATGCCGGGCCCGGAATATGTGGCGCCCATGGTCGCCTATCTTTGTACGGACGACGCTGAAGACGTTAACGGACAATTATTCCATGCGGAGCGTTCCCGCATTCACACCTATTACTTTGGCGATGAAGCGCGCTCGATTTACAAACATGACAATGGCGGCATGTTCACCGTCGATGAATTAAAGGCCAATGTGCCCGAAGCGTTAATGGCGGGCATCCCGAACATCGCCCCGCGCGAAGACCCAAAATAAATCGCTGGTCGTTATGGCGCTCTCCCTTCCCAGCCACGCCCAAATCGTCATCATCGGCGGCGGCGTGGTTGGCTGCTCCATCGCCTACCATCTGGCGAAGATCGGGATCACCGATGTTGTGTTGCTGGAACGCAAGCAACTGACCAGCGGCACCACCTGGCACGCCGCCGGACTGGTGGGCCAATTGCGCGCAACGCGAAACCTGACCAATCTGGCGAAATATTCGACCAAATTATACGCCCGTCTGGAGGCTGAAACCGGACAGGCGACGGGCTTCAAACAAAATGGCTCCATCAGCCTCGCCACAACAGCGGAGCGAATGGAGGAATGGCGGCGCGGCGCCGCCATGGCGCGGGTCTTTGGGCTTGAGGTCGAGGAGATCAGCCCAGCGGAAGCCCGCGACCTTTTCCCGCTCATCAATGTCGATGATGTCGTCGGCGCGGTCTTCCTGCCAAAGGACGGCCAGATTAACCCCACCGACCTGACCCAGGCGTTGGCGAAGGGCGCGCGCAACGCCGGGATCCGGATCTTCGAGAACACCAAAGTGCTGAAAATCACCCAAAACAAAAAGCGCATCACCGGCGTAAGGACCGACCGGGGCGAGATCGCCTGCAAGGTCATCGTCAACTGCACGGGCATGTGGGGTCGCGAAATTGGCGCCATGGCGGGCGTCGATGTGCCCCTGCACGCCTGCGAACATTTCTATGTCGTCACCGAACCGATTGATGGCGTCACACCCAACCTGCCCGTTCTGCGCGATCAGGATAGCTACGCCTACTACAAGGAAGACGCCGGTAAAAT
>JBLHZD010000295.1:0-5068 GCA_047631095.1 Alphaproteobacteria bacterium | reverse complement strand
AGCGTTTGGGGAGCGAAAAGGGCATCCGATGCGCGATTTGTTGGCGCTCTTTAGCTAAGCGAACTGGCCTTACGGAGCCGCTAAAAGTTCAAACATCGTCATGGCGGCCAGCACGGTCGCGTGTCTCACTGCACTTCGGTCACCTTCAAAATTATGTTTTTGGACAATAGGATCGCGCCCTTTTCTCGAGCCCCCTATGAAGACCAGTCCAACCGGTTTTTCCACAGTGCCGCCGCCGGGACCGGCGACGCCCGTGACGGATACCGCCGCATCCGCACGCGACCGCGCCAGGGCGCCGACCGCCATGGCCTCAGCGACAGGCCGGCTGACCGCGCCATGTTCGATAATCAACGCCATATCGACGCCGATGAGCTCGTTTTTGGCTTCGTTTGAATAGGTTACGAAACCACGGTCAACAACGCTGGAGGAACCGGAAACCTCCGTGAGGGCGCCAATAATCAATCCTCCGGTGCAGGATTCAGCCGTCGCCGCCATCAATCCAGCGTTGCGATAGAGGGTTATAACTTTTGAAGCAGAATCAGTGAGTTCCGTTGTAATCATGATGTCCCAACCAAAAAGTATTGCGCGGCGTAGAGTAGTAGGGCGGCGTAGGCGCCAGCGAATATATCATCCAGCATGATTCCAAAGCCGCCTGTTAGTTTTTTGTCCGCCCAGCTTGCGGGCCATGGTTTGGTGATATCGGCGATCCGAAACAGCACAAACCCCGCCGCATAATAGTAAATATCAACCGGCGCAAATGCTAAGGAAAGCCATAGCCCCGCGACCTCATCAATTACGATTTCGCCAGGGTCTTTTAATCCGGTATTGGCCGCATGGGCGCCGGACGCCCAAATGCCGATGATGAAAATCAAAACCGTGGCGAGCAAAAGCCCCGTGGATCCAAAATTGATCGCGATCACCCAGGCGAAGGGGAGCGCTGCGATAGACCCCCAAGTGCCGGGCGCTTTTGGCAAGTAGCCAGAACCGAACCAGGTCGCGAGCAACGCCTCAGGGCGCCAGGGGGACGGGGAATTCATCGATTTAAAACAGAACTGTCGCGGTTGCTTGCGCTGCGACGCCTTCGCCGCGACCCAAAAAACCAAGACCGTCCGTCGTTGTCGCCTTTACGCTGACGCGCGTCAGGTCGAGGTTGAGGATTTCCGCTAATCGGGCGCGCATTGTTTCGCGGTGGGGGCCAATTTTAGGCGCCTCGCAAATGAGCGTGACGTCGAGATAACGCAGAATTCCGCCCGCATTTTCAACCAGACCGGCGGCGTGTCGCAGGAACACGGAAGAATCGACGCCGCGCCATTGGGGATCGGAAGGCGGGAAATGCGCGCCGATATCCCCCGCGCCGATTGTTCCCAGCAAAGCGTCGGTTATGGCATGCAAGCCGACATCGGAATCAGAATGCCCGGCTAAGCCGTGATCATGGGGCACGCGAACGCCGCACAACATGGCGTGGTCACCGGCTTCGAACGGGTGAACGTCAAACCCGCTTCCGATTCTGAAATCAGGCGCGTCCAAATCTGACGTATTACGGTCGGGGCGCAGGCGGTTTTCCGCCGCGATAAAGTCATCCGGGGTCGTCACTTTGATGTTTTCCTCGCTGCCCATGACGGTGACGACCGAAAGGCCATGGGCCTCCGCGACGGCGGCGTCATCGGTAAAATTGTCATGCGTCGCGTTATCATGGGCGGCGCATAGGGCTTGATAGTGGAAACCTTGCGGCGTTTGCGCCCGCCACAATGCGGTGCGGTCGATGGTTGCGGAAATCAGGTTTGCGCCATCTGTCTTTTTCAGCGTGTCGACCACCGGGATCGCCGCAATCGCGCCGTCTTTGGTCGCCAACGCGTCGATCACGCGCGTAATCGTATCGGCGTCGACAAACGGGCGCGCCGCATCGTGGATCAGGACGTTTTGAGGGGTTTGAGACTGGCATGCCGCCAGACCGTTGCGGCAAGATTTCTGCCGTGTTGCGCCGCCATGGACGGGCGCATTGATGGTTAACCCCTCAATGGCGGATTCATATAATTGCGTATCGTCGGGATGGATCACAACCTGGATCGCGTCAATATCCGGGTGCGCCACAAATATATCCAATACATGGCGCAACATTGGTTTACCGGCGATATCCTGATACTGTTTGGGAAGGTCGCCGCCCGCCCGCGCGCCGCGTCCGCCCGCGACGATAAGGGCGACTGTTTCTATTGAGGGCGATTCATTCGAGCGGAGATCTGTCATGAAGGTCTTCGAAGGCCTGTTCGAAATTAAGGTGCAGTAACGCGGCCATAATACCGTTGTCTTGCGGGGCCGTCCGCATCAAATCGCAAATATTTGTCCACGCGCGATGGCGCCTGTCAGAGAATGTTATATAAACCTTGGTTATGGGAAACACGTTGCTTTTTGGCCTGTCCGCGCTGATCTCATTGGCGCCCGCCACAATTGTCGCGTACCGCAAGGCTCCGGCGCCCGATTTTTTGTTCTGGGCGTCCTGTCTGGTGGGCGCTGCGGGACCATTGTCGCTTGTCGCGGTATTGTTCGCGGGAACCTGGCCGACGGCCTTATCCGCCAGTTTGTGGATGACAATTGCGCTCTGTATGGCGATTTTTACTGGATTGTGCGCGGTTTTGCCCGGCGCATGGCGCATTGCGCCGCTTCTGACGCCGTATTTGCTCCTGTTGGGGCTTATCGCCACGGCGTCGGGACATTCCGTGTCGCATAGCGCGCTGACCAGCGGCGGCTCCTGGTGGGTAAAGGCGCATATCCTCATATCCGTGGCGACTTACGCCCTAGTGACTCTGGCGGCGTTGTACGGTTTGGCGGTATTGCTGCAGGAGCGCGCGTTAAAAACACGCCATCGCACGCGTCTGACGGGATTGTTACCGTCCATTATGGATGCGGAACGCCTTCAGGTGCGCTTGCTTGTCATCTCGGAAACCATATTGGGCGCAGGCCTCGCAACCGGCGTCGCCTCACGCATTCTGGTTGCCGGCGGTTGGAGCGGGCTGGATCATAAAACAATCTTCGCATTTGGCGCCTTTCTGGTGATTGGCGTGGTTCTGGCGGCGCATTTCAGAACCGGTGTGCGGGGGCGGCGTATCGCCCGGCTGGCCCTATTGGCCTATCTGTTCATAACGTTGGGATATCCGGGCGTTAAATTCGTCACCGACGTTTTGATCGGCTGACGCAATTCTCTTCACCCTCTTTCGCGCCGGTATCCTGTCCGAAGGGTTCAGCGTATTTCTCCTTGATTGCGGCTGAAAATTGGTTATATGATAAAAAAATAGACATAGATAAGGAGTGCACAATTTATGGGCATTTCCATAGGCGGGCTTTCAATCGACGACCCCATTATGTTGGCGCCAATGTCAGGAGTGACAGATTTTCCGTTCCGGGAAACGGTCGCCAACCTGGGCGCAGGATTGGTGTTTTCAGAAATGATCGCCAGTCGCGAAGCCATTCATGCGTCTCGCACCGCCACTAAAAAGGCGACGCGGGTAACGACCGCAGGCATGCCAATGGCGGTCCAGATCGCCGGGCATGACCCGGACATCATGGCCGACGCCGCGCGATTTTGCCGCGATCGCGGCGCGGAACTGATCGATCTCAATTTCGGGTGTCCCGCGAGAATGGTGGTTAACAAACAAAGTGGATCAGCGTTGATGCGCGATGAGGCCCTGTCCGCGCGTATATTCGCCGACGTTGTCGCGGCGGTCGATACGCCGGTAAGTGTAAAAATGCGCACTGGTTGGGATCATGAAAACAGAAACGCGATTAAACTCGCGTCGATCGCAGAGGATTGCGGCGTCACGATGATTACCGTGCATGGCCGCACCCGGCAGCAAAAATACACGGGAACAGCCGATTGGTCTTTTATAAAAGGGGTGAAGGAAGCCGTCTCCATCCCGGTCATTGCGAATGGTGATATCACAGGACCCGATGCGTATCGGGATTGTCTGGCGCAATCGGGCGCGGATGGGGTGATGATTGGCCGCGGCGCTTATGGCAAACCCTGGTTGCTCAAACAAATTATCGACTTTTCGCGGGACGGCGTAATGCCCGACGCGCCGGACTTGTTAGCGCGCCGCAACATTATTCTGGCCCATTACGACGCTATTATCGAACACCATGGTGCGTGGCGTGGGGTGCGCGTGGCGCGAAAACATGTTGGTTGGTACTCGAACGGCATGGACGGCGCCGCCAATTTTCGGGGCGTCGTGAACCGGTTGGATGACCCCGATGCGGTAAAACGCACGGTCGCCGATTTCTTCGACGCTGCGGTAGACGCTGAAGGTGAAGCGCCTGTTGCGCTGAAGGCGGCTTAAATATGGATGGATTGTCAAAACGGATGGTGTCGCGGCGGGATTTGCCGTCGCGGTCCGGCGATCACCTGGAGCAATCTACTATTTCAGCGGAAGGCATTCTCTCGGCTCTGGCGTCGCCATTATTCGTCGTCGATGAAAAGGACGGCATTACCTTCCTAAACAGTGCGGCGGAACAGTTTTTCCATTTTAGTGCGGCGGGATTGTCTGGCGCCAATTTGCAGGATCTGGTTCCCCATGACAGTCCGATGCTTTCGCTCATTCACAAGGTTAGACGATCTGACAGCAGCATGTCACAGTATGGCGTTGTAATTTCAACGCCGCGAATCGGCGAACATCTGGTTGATATTGATTCCTCTCCCCTGGGCGATGCGCCGGGGTTCGTCGTCGTAACGCTGCGGCGCTGCTCTATCGCGGGCAAAATTGACTTCACCCTGACCCAACGGGGCGCGGCCCGATCTGTGACGGCAATGGCCGGCGTGCTGGCGCATGAAATCAAGAACCCGCTCTCCGGCGTGCGCGGGGCGGCGCAATTACTCGAACAATCAGTCAATGCGGATGATAAGGAGCTAACCCATTTAATCGTCGAAGAAGTGGACCGTATCTGCGCGCTTGTCGATCAGATGGAGGTTTTCGAAGATCGGCCCCGGATCGAACGCGGCCCGGTAAATATTCATGAAGCGCTGGGCCATGTCGTAAAGTTGGCCCGCACCGGATTCGCCCGTGATATCCGCATCGTGGAG
>JBLHZD010000294.1:0-5069 GCA_047631095.1 Alphaproteobacteria bacterium | reverse complement strand
CGGGTTCTGGTGCCCCGCCATCGACGCCATGGGATTACGGAGCGGATGCGCGCCGACGGATCGGTGGAGACGCCGCTGGCGGTATTCGAGATCGAGGCGCTGGCCGAAACGCTCCGACAGGATTCAGTGGAAGCGGTCGCGATATGTTTGTTGAACGCCTACGCCAACCCGGCGCATGAGCGGGCGCTCAAGGCGCATCTTGAAAAACTGTTGCCCGATGTTTCAATCGCCCTGTCGACCGATGTCGTTGCGGAAATGATGGAGTATGAAAGAAGCGCGACGGTCGCGCTGAATGCGCTGTTGACCCCGGTCATCGCGCGTTATCTGGACCGGTTGTCCGAGCGGATGAAAGAGGCCGACTTTGCGCCGCCCTTGTATCTCATTCAGTCCAATGGTGGGGCTGCGACCCCGGCGCAGGCGGCGGCCCAGCCGGTGCGGTTGCTCCTGTCTGGCCCGTCCGGCGGCGCGATGGCGACGGCGCGGGTGTCGCAACGATTGTCTTTGCCCAATGTCGTGGGCGTGGATATGGGGGGCACCAGCCTGGATGTTTGCGTCGTCGCTGATGGCGAGTGCGCCGTCGTGAATGAAGGCGAAATTGACGGCTTGCCGGTGCGGGTGCCGATGATTGAAATTCGAACGATTGGCGCGGGTGGTGGGTCGATTGCGGATGTCGATGTCAGCGGACGATTGCGCGTTGGACCGAAAAGCGCGGGCGCGTCGCCGGGGCCCGCATGTTATGGCAAGGGTGGAACGTCGCCAACGGTGACGGACGCCAATGTTGCGTTGCGCCGTATTGATCCGGATTATTTTTTGGGCGGGGCGATGTCGCTGGACGGCGATGCGGCGGCGGCGGCGCTTTCGGCCCATGTGGCGGGTCCTTTGAAACTGGCGATCGAGCCTGCGGCCGAGGGCGTGCTTGCGGTCGCCAACGCCAATATGGCGGCGGCCATCAAGTTGAGCCTGTTCGAAAAAGGCTTTGATCCGCGTGACTTTGCGCTGGTCGCCTTTGGTGGCGCGGGTGGTTTGCATGCGTGCGATCTGGCGCGGGAGTTGGCGGTGGAGACCGTTGTATTTCCGCGCAATCCCGGCACCTTTTCCGCCGACGGTATCCTATACACCGATATCGTCCACGATCTGGCGCGGTCGCGCATAACTCCCGCAACACCAGCCTACTTGCCGGTGCTTGGGGAATTGGCGCAGGCCCTTCTGGATGAAGGCGACGCATTGCTGAAAGATGATGGCGTCGGGCGCGATGCGAGGCAGTGCCAATTGTCGGTGGATATGCGCTACCGCAGTCAGGCGTTTGCGCTCACCATCTCTTGTGACTCTCATTTTGATGAATCATGGTTGTCGCATATTTCGACTGATTTCCACGCACTTCACCAACAGCGTTTCGCCCATAACGATGTCGGCGCGGCGCTGGAGATCGTGACGTTGCGGGTTCAGGCGACAGGAATTTTGCCCAAACCTGTCGAGGCGGACGTCACGCCCCATAGCGATGTGGCGGAAAAGGGCGCGCGGCGCGTGTGGTTCGATGGCGGTTGGACGTCGGCGCAAATCCATGAGCGCGACGCTTTGTCGGTGGAAAGCAAAATTACCGGCCCCGCGATTATCGAGGAAACGTATTCGACGCTGTTATTGCCGTCAGGCTGGTCGATGTCGGTGACGCCGAGCGGTGATTTGCTGGCGACGCGCGACGGGAAGGAGCACGGCTGATGGAAAAAGTTGATCCGTTTCAGTTGGAGATTATCCGCAATGTTCTGGTCGCGGCGGCGGAGGAAATGAGCGTTGCGATCTGGCGAACCAGCCGATCCACGGTTGTTCGGGAGCTTCTGGACTTCTCGACGGCGATCTTTGATCCCTCGGGTGACAATGTGGCGCAGGCCACGCGTATTCCAATCCATTTAAATTCCATGGCGACCTGTCTGGCCGATATTCTGGCGGATGATATTCCGATTTCGCAATGGTGTGACGGCGATGTGATTATCACGAATGACCCCTATCGCGGCGGTCAGCATTTGCCGGATATCCTGACCTTTCGTCCGGTGTTTCTGGATGGAGAGATGATCGCGATCACGGGCGCGCTTTGCCATCATATTGATGTTGGCGGCGGTGCGGCGGGCAGTTTTTACGCAAAGGCCGAAGAGATATATCACGAAGGCTTACGCATTCCCCCGGTGAAAATCGTCCAAGAAGGCGTTCGCAATGACGCGCTGTTTGATGTGATCCTTCAAAATAGCCGGGAGCCGGAAAAAATCGGTGGCGATTTGTCATCACAACTGGCGTCGCTCGAGGTAGGGGCGGCGGGCGTCTTGCGTATGGCGCGTCGCTATGGGGTAGGACCGTTGCGCGACGCCATGGCCCGAATTCTGGACCAGTCTGAACAGGCGTTGCGCGCTGCGTTGCGAGCCATGCCGGATGGCGTTTACGATTTCGAGGATTTCGTCGATAACGACGGTATTGACGACACGCCCGTACGTATACACGCGGTTCTGACCATTGATGGCGACCACGCCGCCGTCGATTTCTCCGCCTCTAGTCCTCAGGCGCGCGGCCCGGTGAATTGCACGTTGAACATGACCAAATCGGCGGTGTATTTTGCGATTATGGCGGCGGCGGGCGCGGATATCGCTGCGAATTCCGGTTGCTACCGACCCATCTCCATCACGGCCCCCAAAGGTCTTATCGTGAATTGCCGCCACCCGGCGCCCGTGGCCAACCGGATGGCGACAGGGCACCGCATCGCGAATACGATGATGGGCGCCTTGTCGAAAGCAGTGCCGGAACGGATGCCAGCTGCCTATTACGGGGTTAGTTACGTCTACAGTCTGGGCGTCACCAAGGATGACGGTTCGCAGGACGTCTATTTTGATCTGGAGGTCGGCGGTTGGGGCGGGCACCCGGAACGGGATGGCGCAAATGGCTTTTCCGCCGGGTTTCACAATATCTCCAATTCGCCCATGGAAATGATTGAAAGTCTCTACCCTGTGATGTTTGTGGCGTACGGCTATACGCCTGATTCCGGCGGGGCAGGGCGCTTTCGCGGTGGCCTGGGGATACATCGGGAATGGCGGCTGGACGCTGAAGAAGGCGTGTTGTCGGCCAACCTCGACCGGTTCAAGTTTCCGCCCTACGGCTTGTCCGGGGGTAAAAAAGGCTCGGCGAGCCGTTTACTCGTCCGTCAAAACGGCGAAACGATTGAGGCGGACGCCAAACTTGCAGGGAAGCGTTTGCACAAGGGCGATCAGGTGCGCCTTGAAACATCCGGCGGCGGGGGTTGGGGGGACGCTTCAAAACGAAGCGATTCCGCGATTAAGGCGGATATTGAGGAAGGTTTCGTAACGCCAGAAGGCGCAGCCCGGGATTATGGCTGGAAAAACGGCTGACGGTGGCGGCGCGCGCAATCGAATGAATTTGACGATTGTCGCTTAACTGTGAAAAGCTACCCCATATGCGTGACGTTCTTTGTTCGGGCAGGGGGTACTTTCTTATCAAGTTCACAAAAACAAATAATAGAGTTTACCGCGCACCCACTCTCCCCCCCCCCCCTGTGGGTGTGCGGCTACTGCCTTACCCCGCGTTGCAATTGCAGCGCGGGGTTTTTCTTTGTTCGGACACGGGGTAGGATTTGCGCAGGTTCAATGAAGGGCTGGAGGCGCCGCCGTGATGATCGATACAACTTCAGATAACGAAGAAACCCTGCGTGACATGGCGCAACGGGTCTTGCCAGCGGGAACTTTTGGCAATACCGGCGCCGACGTGATCATTCGCGACGGCGCGGCGGGCCGGGTCCGCGATATTGACGGTAAGGAGTATGTCGATTTTCTGCTGGGATCGGGTCCAATGCTGGTGGGGCATGGGCACCCGGACGTCGCCGCGGCGGTCAACGCGCAAATTCCCTTGGGCACGACATTCTTCGCCAATAATGAACAAGGCATTCGACTGGCGGCGGAAATCGTCGATGCGGTCGCCTGTGCGGAGAAAGTGCGGTTTGTCAGCAGCGGTTCGGAAGCCACGTTTTACGCCATGCGGACGGCGCGCGCGCATCGCAAACGCGACAAGATCTTGAAGTTCGAAGGTGGGTTTCATGGCATGAGCGACTATGCGCTGATGAGCATGGCGCCGTCGCGACCGGGGAACTTTCCGCAGGCAACGCCGGATTCCGCTGGAATTCCCCAGAAAGTGCGTGATGAAGTACTGATCGCGCCGTTCAATGATGCGGAAACGGTGGTCAGCCTCATTGAAGAACATGCCGATGAATTGGGCGGCGTGATCGTCGAGCCGTTCCAACGCCTCATCCCGCCGAAACCGGGCTTTCTGGAGGCGCTGCGCGAGGTGACGCAGAGACTTGATATTCCGTTGATCTTTGATGAAGTGGTGACCGGCTTTCGCTTCGCCTATGGCGGGGCGCAGGAATATTACGGCGTCGTTCCGGATTTATGTGCGATGGGCAAGGTCGTCGGTGGTGGATTCCCGCTGGCGCTGATCGCCGGACGGGAAGATCTGATGGCGCATTTCGACAAGAGCGCCGTGCCGGATGACGAATTCATGACGCAGATCGGCACCTTGAGCGGTAACCCCGTGGCCGCTGCCGCCGGGCTGGCGACGCTGTCGGTGTTACGCCAACCGGGCGCCTATGAACGGATATTTGAAACCGGCCGCACTTTGATGAGCGGCTTGTCGGACATGTTGGCCACGGCGGGCGTGCCGGGACAGGTTATTGGCGAACCGCCGCTGTTCGATGTGCTCTTCACCGATTCCGCCCTGAGCGATTATCGAGGAACCCTGACCAACGATACGGACAGGGCAGGGCGCTTCAACGCGTCGCTCAGAGACAGCGGTATCCTGAAGGGCCCGAGCAAGTTTTATGTGTCGCTCGCCCATGACGAGGCCGACATTGCGCAAACGCTGGGCGCCTTCAAAACGGCGCTCGCGGTTTTATAAGCCCTGTTCGACATTCGGCAGAACTTCCTCGGCCATCAAATTCATCATGTCGAGGACGAGGTTGTTCGGCATGCCGACCCAATGGGGACTGAACACAAAATGGTTCGTCCCCAGGGTTTTATTAA
>JBLHZD010000293.1:0-5073 GCA_047631095.1 Alphaproteobacteria bacterium | reverse complement strand
TCTGGGGGACAACTTTCCGAAAAAGAATGTGCTTAGTGTGCTTTACCTCGCCCGCGCCGGGATTTTTCTGCTTTTTCTGATCACGCCACTTTCAGAATTCAGCGTTCTGGTTTTTGCGGCGCTGATCGGATTCCTCTGGCTCGGGACGGTGCCGTTGACCAGCGGACTCGTCGGGAGTGTGTTCGGCGTCACCTATTTATCCATGCTGTTCGGCATCGTCTTTCTGGGCCACCAGATTGGCGGGTTCCTGGGCGCCTGGCTCGGCGGCGTCGCCTTTGATGCGCTGGGTTCCTATGCTTCAATGTGGTGGATCAGCGTCGGCCTCGGCGCGTTTTCCGCAGTCGTGCACTAGCCCATCAAGGAACGTCCGGTTGCCGGTTTGACCGCGTCACCCTAATTGGAGAGGGAACGGTCTACAAAAAGGCTTGTCTCAAACCCTCTCGCGTCGTCCAATACGGGCTGCGAAAATTCACAAAATTTAAGAATAGAAGGAGAGGGACCTAATGGACCCCAGAATAGTTTTTGTCACCGATTTCCCCGTAGCGGCCGATTTTGGGCGCGAGATGGCGCCCGCCGGGTATGAACTGGTGATCGCAGAAGCGCGCAGCGCCGAATATAAAGCGGCGATGGCGGATGCGGAATATCTTGTGGGGTTTGTTGATATGCTGGTCGATGACGATCTGTTCGTCGATGGTCCCAATCTGAAGCTGATCCAGTTATTGAGCGCCGGGTATAACAACGCCGATATCGAGGCTGCGCGCAAAGCGGGTGTGCCGATTTGTAACAATGGCGGCGCCAATTCGGTCGCGGTTTCTGAGCACGCCTTGTTGTTGATGCTCGCGACGTCCCGCCAATTGGTCAAGCAGCATGCGAATGTCGCCGCCGGTCGGTGGCGTGGCAACGAAGCGCCGCAATTGTTCGAGCTGCGCAACAAGACGCTGGGCGTGATCGGGCTGGGCAGCATCGGCACCAAGACGGCGCGGCTGGGCCTCGCCTTCGGGATGAACGTCAATTATTACGACGTTGCGCGCCTGACGGAATCTGAAGAAGATTCGCTGGGCGTTCGCTTTCGCTTGTTCAGCGAGATCATTGCGGAATCGGATATCATCAGCCCACATGTGCCGCTGAATGACACGACCCGCCATATGATTGGCGCCGCGCAATTCGACCAGATGAAAGACACCGCCATTCTGGTCAATACAGCGCGCGGGCCGATTGTCGATGAAAAGGCGCTCTATGACGCCCTGACATCGGGCAAAATCGCCGCCGCCGGGCTGGATGTGTTTGATGAAGAGCCGACGCCGCCGGACAATCCGTTGTTGAAGCTGGATAACGTGACGTTGACCGCGCACATGGCGGGGCCGACCTTCGACAGTCACAAGACGCGGGTCCGCAATGCCTTTGATAATGTCCAGCGGGTGAACCGGGGCGAAGAAGCGCTTTGGATTATTCCGGAATTGGGGGAATAGGGCCAAGATGGGAAAGACGCTTTTCGATAAAATCTGGGATCGGCACGTCATCACCGAACGTGAAGACGGCGATGTGCTGTTGTATGTGGATCGCCACCTGACCCACGATATGCATTTCCGGCTGTTCGGGTATATGGAAAAGCAGGGTTTGACCCTGCGCAATCCCGACCAGCTCTATGCGACGCCGGATCACTCGATGCCGACGACCGCAAAGACTCTGGCGGATATTCCTGAAGGGGAAATGCACGAGGCCGTCTCGGTGCTGGCGCAAAATGCAGACGCCTTGGGGTTTCATCATTTCCCCATGGACGATGATCGCCATGGCATCGTTCATGTGGTGGGGCCGGAGCAAGGCATCACCGTGCCCGGTATCCTGCTGGTGTGCGGCGATTCCCATACGTCGACCCACGGTGCGTTGGGGTGCCTCTCCATCGGTATTGGCTCTACGGAGATCATGCATGTGATGGCCACCCAAACCTTGTGGCAACGTAGGCCCAAGGCGATGCGCGTCACCATTACTGGCGCGTTGGGTCCGGCGGTGACGGGCAAGGATGTCATCCTGGCGATTATTCGGGAAATTTCCGCCGCCGGGGGCACCGGATACGCCATCGAATTCGCCGGCTCGGTGATCGAAGACATGTCGATGGAAGGCCGAATGACGGTCTGTAACATGGCGATTGAGGCGGGCGCGAAATCCGGCCTGATTGCGCCGGACGAAAAGACGATTGAGTATTGCAAGGGGCGCCCGTTTGCGCCCAAAGGTGAAAAATGGGACGCGGCCGTCGCCTATTGGCGCAGCTTGCCCTCCGATGACGATGCGATCTTCGACAAGGAAGTCGTTCTCGACGGCGACGCGATTGCGCCCATGGTGACCTGGGGCAACTCGCCGCAATATTCGCTGGCGGTGGACGAACCGGCGCCGGATCCCGCGTTGGAGCCGGATCCGATTATCCGCAAGGAAATGGAAGACGCGCTCGACTATATGGATATGAAGCCTGGGATGCGCCTGTCTGAATTAACGGTCGACACCGTGTTTATTGGCGCGTGCACCAACAGCCGGATTGAAGATATGCGCGCGGCTGCGGCCGTCGCCAAAGGCCGCAAGGCGCAAATGCGGACCTTGGTGGTGCCGGGGTCCGGGTTGGTGAAACGTCAGGCCGAAGCGGAAGGGCTGGACAAGATTTTCATCGAGGCGGGCATGGAATGGCGCGAGCCCGGATGTTCGATGTGCATTGCGGTGAATGGCGACATGCTGGAGCCGGGGCAACGCTCGGCGGCGACCAGCAATCGCAACTTTCGGGGGCGTCAGGGTCCCGGCAGCCGGACGCATCTGGTGAGCCCGGCGATGGCGGCGGCGGCGGCGGTGACAGGCCGTTTTACCGATGTGCGTGACCTGACGTTGGAGGATTGAGTATGGAAAAATTTAAAACATTCGCCTCGTCTGCGATCCCCATCGACATTCCCAATTGCGATACGGATCAGATTATTCCCGCCCGGTTTTTGCGGCGCGCCAAGAGCGATTCCGACTTTCACCGGTATCTGTTTCACGATTTGCGATTTGATGCGGACGGGAATGAAAAGGATTTCGTGTTTAATAACGCGGCCCATCGCGGCGGTAAAATCCTGGTGTCGGATATCAACTGGGGGTGTGGATCGTCGCGGGAAAACGCGGTCGACGCGTTGGACGCGAATGGAATTCGTTCGGTGATCGCGCCCGGCTTTGGCGACATTCACTACAGCAATTGCATTCAAAATGGTCTGTTGCCGATCCGCCTTTCGGCCAAGGATTGCGCCACCTTGCGCACGCAATTGCGGGAGAGCCCCGGCGCGGAAATCGCCATCGACCTCGAAACACAAAGCCTGACCGGGCCGGATCAGACGTCGTATTCCTTTGAAATCAAGGAGTTTGATAAGTATCGTTTGATGAATGGCCTTAGCGATGTTGAATTAACGGCGGAATTCAAGGACGAGATTGTGGCCTTTGAAAGCGCCTATAAGGCGGAAAATGCGTGGGCGTATTAGATGCGGCCTATTAGATGTGGCCTATTAGGGGCGAAAATTTTAGTTAGATAAAATGGAAAACCTCAGGAGATGACCATGAACAGGACTCTGACCCAGGAAGAACTGGAGCGCTACGACCGGGACGGTTACCTCGTCATTAAAGACGCGGTGCCCGCAGCGCGTCTGGCGGCGGTCATCACCGAAACCGAGCGCATGCATGATGTCGCCTACACCATCACGGACGGCACGGCGATGCTGGATGTCGACCCCGCGCATACGCCGGAAAAACCGCGCGTTCGCCGCATAAAGTCACAGCATGATCATTCGGACTTCTTCCATGACTTTGCGGGCGAGCCGCTCATCATGGATTTGCTGGATCCGATCATGCCGTCGGGCGTTCGGTTGCATAACACCAAGATCAACATGAAGTCTGCGGAGGTTGGTGAATCCATCGAATGGCATCAGGATTGGGCGTTTTATCCGCACACCAATGACGACGTGCTGGCGGTTGGCATCTATCTGGATGATTGCACGGAGGAGAACGGCCCGATGATGGTCGTGCCCGGCAGTCATAAGGGCAAAGTCTACAACCACCACGCGGATGGATATTTCTGCGGCGCGATTGACCCCGCAGAATTGGATGGCGAGATTGAAAAGGCGGTGCCGCTGACCGGACCGGCGGGCACCTTGACGATCCATCACGCGCGGCTTCTGCATGGCTCCGCGTTCAATCGATCGAATAAGGGGCGACGCTTTTTGTTGCAGGCCTACGCCGCCGCAGACGCATGGCCCTTGGCGGATTTGAAAGGCGGCCTGGAATCCTTCAACGACAAACTTTTACGCGGCGAACCAATCTGGGAGCCCCGTATGGAATCACCGCCTGTGCGTATTCCGCTGCCCCTGCGCCCGGATGTCATCGTCGGCTCGATTTATGACAATCAGAGCATCCTGAAAAACCGGTTCTACGACGATGACGCTGAAGAACGGCGGAAAGCGGTTGCGGGCTAGCGTATAAGGGGGAGAGAAAATATGCGGATTCATAATCTTTATGAAGACGAGAATGGCGAGTCTCATTTTCGCGATATCGAGGTCGAGTGGGCGGAGGAGCGGAATTTCAGCAAATACTCCGCCATGGAGAAAGCGACGGGCATAATTTTTCGCGAAACGGCGGGCGATTATGATCTGGATTGGCATTCCGCGCCGCGGCGTCAGTATATTATAAATTTGAATGCGGCGGCCGAACTCACCGCCAGCGATGGCGAAGTTCGCGTGGTTGGCGCCGGTGAAGTTATTCTGGTCGAGGATGTGTCCGGGAAAGGGCACCTGTCCAAATCCGTGGGCGGGCAACTTCGCGAGTCGATCTTCGTCGCCATTGAATAAGCGTCGGTGGAATAAGTGGCCTGTGAATAAACAGCATTCTTTTCGGGAGGTTCCATGTCCGCCTATTCCATCGAGGCTTTTGTCGCTGATTTAAAATCCATTACGGCGGCGGAAACCGATGACCGCGTAATCTTGAGCCAGGTGACGCCGCTCGCCGCGCGTTTGGCGGAGGATAAAAGTTGGGTCACGCCCGCCTGTTACGACGCGGGTGAGGCACAGGGGT
>JBLHZD010000292.1:0-5142 GCA_047631095.1 Alphaproteobacteria bacterium | reverse complement strand
CGGATAACGACCAATCGGCCGCAATATCGCAATGCGCAAAGCACCATCATGCTGGAGGAATTGGACGACGCCTTTAAAATCGCCAATTTTGACCCGGACGTTCGGGTGATTACGCTTTTTGGCGAAGGCGAACATTTTTCTGCGGGACATGATTTGGGAACGCCGGAAGAAATCGAATATCGCAAAACGGAATATCAAATTCAGGAGGGCGTGCGGGGACGCTACGATCATACGCGCGAACAATTCGTCGATAAGACGCTACGGTGGCGCAATGCGCAAAAACCAACGATCGCCGCCGTTCAGGGATATTGTATTTTTGGCGGATGGATCGTCGCCTCGGCGATGGATCTGATTTTCGCCACCGAGGACGCGATGTTTTTGGCGGCGAATTTTCAATATATGAGCATCCCCTGGGATATTCCGCCCCGTAAAGCAAAGGAGATTTTGTTCGAAGGCCGCTTTATCGATGCTGCGGAAGCGCTGGAATACGGGTTGGTCAATCGGGTTGTGACGCGCGACCGCTTGGAAGCCGAGGTGCTGGAATACGCGGGTAATGTCGCCAAAAACGATCCCTTCCAGATGCGCATGACGAAAATGGCGATTAATGGCGCCCAGGATGCGCAAGGGTTCAACCAGCACATTACCTCGGCGCATGCGATGTTTTTGTTAAGCTCGCAGGGCGAGAAGGACCCGGATTTCGCCGTCGATGCGCCAGAAGGCCGGCGTCGCCCCATGGTTCAGCGCGCGTTGGACGCCTATCAAGCAAAACGGGGTAAACCTGACGATTGAACCCGGCCGACGCTGGACGGACAGAGGCTTTGTGGCGCTATGCTTAATATAATGTTAGTATTGCGTGCTATATACTGGGCTAGGTTTTCTAGCATCTATTATAAATTAGACCTCTAGCCGGAGTAAGGCATGCCTCCCGTTAATCAGCGACCATTTGCGGCCGCGTCGCGTAAAAAATCAGGGCCGTCCCAAGATGTGACGACGGCTGAATTGCTGCAAAAAATTGTTGAACTTGAAGAAGGTCTGACGAAAAATTTCACCGGTAAATTTGACCGCTTGTGTGAGCAGCTGGACGTTATTGTCGAGGATGATGAAAAGGTCTCAATCAGCGAGGTCATGGCTGAAATTTACGCCCTGAATGACCATATCGTTACGACCAAACAGGAAGTCGCGTCGCTGAAACCGGCGGATGACGCCAGTACAACCGTTACCGCTGCGGCGAATGAGTTAAGCGAAGTCGTCAAGACAACGGAAGAAGCGGCGAACGCGATTCTCGAAAACATTGAGAAAATGGACGCCATCACCGCAACAATTCGCTCAAATGTTTCGTCGGGTGATCCGGATGGCATCATTCCCGATGTCGATCGGTTGGAATTTATCGGCATGGACCTTTTGACGGCGTGTAGTTTTCAGGAGATTACCGGACAGCGGATCAATAAAGTCGTTAACTCATTGAATTTTATTGAGGCCCGGTTGCAGAAAATGATTGAGATATGGCGGATCGAACATGGGACCGCGGATGCGTAGTCGATGGCGCTTGCCGAAGATGATGCGCGACCTGATAAAGACCTGCTGCATGGTCCCACGGACGAAGGCATGAACCAGGACAGTATCGACACCCTGTTCGACTAGGTTCGTTTGCGTCGCTGTCGCCGTTTCTATTTATTGATCGCACTCTGAAACACTTTCCCAGTATCGGTTGAGACGTGCCTGATTTTCCCGTTCCATTCGCTGATATCCCGCTCTGGGCGACCGCCTGCGTTTTCGCGGCTCATTTTCTAGGGTTTTTCATTCGCGGCGCCTTTGGCTTCGGGTCCAATATGCCCATCATATTGCTGACCGCGTGGTTGCTGGGCCCTCATCATGCTGTGGTGCTGGTGGTGGTGACCGCCTGTTTTGCGCAGGTGCATCTCTTGCCTCAAGGGTTCGCCGCCGCCGATTGGAAGGTCGCGGGGCCTTTGTGTATCGGGATGCTGGTGGGCATCAGCCTGGGAACGTGGATGTTTACGTTGCTGGCGACGGATTGGTTGACCCTGGTCATGGGGGGGCTGATCACCACGACTCTGGTGATGGATCGCTTTCGGTTGCTGGAGCGGATGACCGCCTATATTGATTTGCGCGCTCGTCCGGTGACCTCATCGCTGGCGTTGCTGTCCGGATTTGTCGGGTCCATCAGCGGCGGCGGTGGTTTGTATTTCCTTGTCGTATATTTGAAACTCGCCTGCAAATCGGCGTTGTCCCTGCGCAGCACCAATATCATGTTGTCCGGCGTTTTTATTTTAATCCGCTTGATCTTGCTCGTTTACGCGGGATTTGTATCATGGCCTATTGTCGTGGAAAGCCTGTTTTTAACGCCCGCTGTTCTGTTGGGTAGCTGGATGGGAACGCGACTTTTTCACGCCAGTAGTCCGGAACGGTTTTTCGCCGCCTTGCAGGTGTTGCTTTTGATTGCGTCTCTGTCTCTCATGGTGCGTGGGGTCGTTAAAATTTTATAGGGGTCTGAGCGCCCCGTCGTCGGCCAGAAGGAAACGGTTTTGCAATACGATCTCGTAATAAAAAACGGCACGGTGATTGATGGATCCGGGATGCCCCGGTATCGCGCCGATGTTGGTGTGAAAGACGGTCGAATTGCGACGATTGGACGGATCAACGCCTTGGCGCGCGAAACGATCGACGCCGAAGGCCATATCGTGTCGCCCGGGTTTGTTGATGGTCACACGCATATGGACGCGCAGATATTCTGGGACCCCCTTGGGACCAGTTCCTGTTATCACGGCGTCACCAGCGTTGTGATGGGGAATTGCGGATTTACGCTGGCGCCGTGCCGAGGCGAAGAGGCCGATATGGTGTTTCGGAATCTGGAGCGGGCTGAAGATATTTCACGCGATGCGATGTTGGCGGGGATTGAGTGGGGCTGGGAAACCTATCCGGATTATCTGGATGTTGTGGAGGCGTTGCCAAAGGGGCTGAACTATAGCGGTTATGTGGGCCATTCCGCCTTGCGCACCTATGTCATGGGAGAACGCGCCTTTAGTGAAAAGGCGACGGATGACGATCTTCACGCCATGGTTCGCGAAGTAAAAGATTCGATTCGGGCCGGCGCGATGGGGTTCTCAACCTCTCGCAGCTTCAATCATGAAACCTCGGATTTTAAACCGGTGGCCAGCCGCGCCGCTGATTGGGATGAAGTCGCGGTTATTTTGCGCGCGATGGGAGATATGAACGCGGGCATCATGGAAATCGCAGGGGAGCCGACGGGCGCTGAACCAGAGCGCGCCGCGCGTTATTTTAATGACCTGAAGGATTTGTCCGTAGAAACCGGTCGTCCGATCACCTTTGGAATGTTCGGGACACGCGCCGCGCCCGGCGCCTGGCGTCCCTGCTTTGATATTATCGACCAGGCCGCCGAAGAGGGCGGGCGTATGTTTGTTCAGGTGCACAGCCGGGCGCTTAGCGTCCTGTTATCATTCGAGACGAACATGCCCTATGACAATTGGGATGTATGGCGTGATATCCGCGCGCTACCGTTGGAGGACCAAAAGGCGGCGCTGCGCGATCCGGAAACCAAACGAAAATTAATCGAGGCGACCAATCGCCCCCATAATGGCCCCGAAGTGATTGGCACCGAGGCGCGCCCCCCGGAATGGGATTGGCTCTTTGTGCTGGATACGATTGAGGGGCCGCATCGTTCGGTCGCCGAGATCGCGCGAGAACGCGGTGGGGACCCGGTCGAAGTTATGATCGACCTGGCGTTGGAGCATGATTTGAAACTGTTTTTCATGCAGCCGATCGCCAATGAAAATCAGGACGAAGCGCTGGAGATGATGAAGCATCCCCGGTCGGTCGTGACGTTTTCGGATGCAGGCGCACATGTTACGCAGATCATGGATAATTCGCTACAAACCCATATATTCAGTTATTGGGTGCGGGAAAAACAGGCGTTCAGCCTGGAAGAAGCCGTGCGTCTGGTGACGTATGACACCGCCACCCATTGGGGGTTCCACGACCGCGGCCTGTTACGCGAAGGCATGGCGGCGGATATTGTTGTGTTTGATCCCCATACAATTGGGCCCCGGATGCCGGAAGTCGCCGCCGATTTGCCCGCAGGCGCAAAGCGGTTGAAACAAACGGCGAATGGGATTAACGCGACGATTGTAAATGGACAGATTTTGTTGCGAAATAACCAGCACACAGGCGCGCTTCCGGGCAAATTGTTGCGCGGGCCACTGGCGCGTCATTAATCAATCACTCTTTTCAGGAGGCGACGATGAGCGCTGAAACGAAAAACGATCCACCGCTGCTTTTCACCCCGATCACCATGCGCGGGGTTACGTCGAAAAACCGCATCGTGGTGTCGCCGATGTGCCAGTACAATTCAAAAGATGGCGGTCCCTCGGATTGGCAATTGTCGCATCTTGGCCGGTTCGCCGTCGGCGGCGCCGGGATTATTTTTGGCGAGGAAACAGCCGTCGAAGGGCGCGGTCGCAAGACCTATGAATGCGCGGGGATCTGGGACGACAAACACATAAAACAATATCGTCGGATTACAGATTTCATTCGCGCCCAGGATGCGGTGCCAGCGATCCAGCTGGGTCATGCGGGCCGCAAGGCGTCGTGTCACGCCGCGACGAAGGAATGGGCGCCGTTGGCCGCCGAGGATGCGGAAGACGGTTTGCCGCCCTGGCAAGGTCTTGCGCCGAGCGCCCTTGATCAGTTACCGCGCCATTTTACGCCAAAGGCGATGGACAAGGACGATATCAAAACGGTGCTGGACTCCTTTCGCGAAGCTGCGAGACGTAGCATGGACGCGGGATACGACATTTGTGAAATTCATGGCGCGCACGGGTATCTTATCCATCAGTTTCTGTCGCCGGTCAGCAATCACCGTACTGATTCCTATGGCGGCGACCTGGAAGGCCGCATGCGGTTTCCGCTGGAAGTCGCCGAAGTGACGCGCGACGCCTGGCCGAAGGACAAGCCTTTGTTTTATCGCGTTTCTTCCGTCGATGGTCAGGGCGGGATCTGGAATTTGGATGACACTGTCGCGTTGTCGAAGGCGCTCAAGGAGCGCGATATCGATCTGGTGGATTGCTCTTCCGGCGGCATTACCGGGGACACCGATATGCCAATGGT
>JBLHZD010000291.1:0-5151 GCA_047631095.1 Alphaproteobacteria bacterium | reverse complement strand
TAACGCATCACCGGCCGCTGATAGCGTCCCTGCGATGATCGCAGCAGGCATGACGTGCACGATTGCTGGTCCCAACGGACGCCGCGAAGCGCCGGTTGAATCCATTGCGATTGCGCCGGGTAAAACCTCGCTGGCGAAAGGCGAAATAATCGTCAGCTTCTTCCTGCCCGGACAGAACGCAAAGGGCGGCGACGCTTATTTGCGGTTTATTCCTCGCACAGAAATGGACATCGCCGTTGTTGGCGTTGGCGTCAATCTAACGCTTGGCGATGATGGCGTCTGTACAGCGGCGCGGGTTTCTTTGGGCGCCGTAGCGCCGACCGCGTTGATCGTCGATGACGCTGCGAAAGCGCTTATCGGCACAAAGGGAGACGATGCCGCCATGGAGAAATTGGCTGCAGCGGCAAGCGCCGCTTGTAACCCAATTGACGACAAGCGGGGAACAATTGAATTCCGTACTAAAGTCGCGGGCGTCATGGCGCGCCGAACCGCGGCTATTGCCCTGGAACGCGCGAGGAGCAACTAATGTCGAAACATCACGTTACAACGACAATCAATGGGGAGCCGGTTGAGTTCCTTTGCGAAACTCAACAAACCCTTCTCGACGTTCTTCGCGATGAACTGGGACTGACCGGCAGTAAAGAAGGCTGCGCGTCTGGCGATTGTGGCTCTTGCAGCGTTACCGTCGACGGCCGACTGGTCTGCTCTTGCCTGGTTCTGGGCGTCGAAGTCGAAGGTCAAAAAGTTGAAACCATCGAAGGCATGGCGGATGGCGAGACGCTTCATCCGTTGCAGCAGAAATTCCTGGAAGAAGCCGCGCTGCAATGCGGTATTTGCACCCCGGGCGTTTTGATTGCGGCAAAATCGTTGCTGGAGAAAAACCCTGACCCGACTGAAACCGAAGTTCGGTACTGGCTTGCGGGCAATCTTTGCCGTTGCACCGGTTACGACAAAATTATCAGCTCTGTGCTTGATGTTGCGGCGGACATGAAAAGCGCCTAAGCGCGTATTTTCTGATCGCTTTCAGTATTGTTTAAAGGTCGCTTCCAAATCGGAGGTGGCCTTTTTTCATCCCCGGCCTCAGGGTTCTCAGCGTAGACTATCTAAAACCTCTCGCACTAATTTTATTGAGGGTGGATATGCGCATTTTGATTACAGGCGCAGGCGGCTTTATTGGCGCCCATATGGTGAATGCCTGCCTCGATAACGGGCATCAGGTCGTTGCCAATTTTCGTGCGGATTCCATTGCGCACTCCGCGCCGACAGAACGCGCGCGCGTGGAATTGCTTCGGTGTGACCTCAACGAATTGACGCGCTTGCCGGAAAATATCGATGCGGTCATTCACGCTGCGGGCGTGCGGGAAAGCGCCCCTAACGCCGATGAGCGTTGTTTTTTCGACAACGAATTGGCGACGCGACGCCTGGCGAGACGGGCTTGCGCCGCGGGCGTGGCGAATTTCGTTCATTTTTCATCTATCGCCGTGACGGATGCGCAAGATACGTTGTTTGTAAATGAGGCGACCCCGCCACGGCCGCGCGGCGTTTATGGCGCGTCCAAACTGGCCAGTGAAAGACATCTTGCCGCGTCGGGCCCCGGTTTGAAACGATTGATTATTCGCCTGCCCGGTGTTTTGGGCGCAGGCGCGCATGGTGGTTTTTTGCCATCTCTCGCCCGCGATATTCATGCGGGCGCGCCCGTGCATCTCTTTAACGCCCGCCGTCCCTTTAACCGTGCGGTTCATATTGATGCCCTTACGGCGCTCGTGCTGCGCGCGTTGGAAAACCACTCGATACGATATGACACGATCGTTCTGGGCGCTGCCGGGCGCGCAGAGCTGGGACCGTCGGTCGAAGCGATGATCGACGCGGCGCAGTCAAAATCCACGATAATCGAAGGCGATTCCGGCCCCCCTGCACCGCTGATTGATTTCAGCGCGGCGACCCGCCGTTTCCACTATCGACCGGCGGATTTGCCCACAATGCTGGCGCATTATATGGCCAATGAGCATCGGTCGGGGGGGCTGCCGGCGTGAAAATCGCAATCGTGACGCCCTATTACCGTCCTCTGGATGCTGTCTTTGCACAATGTCTCGATAGTGTAGCGGCGCAAACCTATCCCTGTGATCATATCCTCGTCTCCGATGGCCATCCCAATACGCTTGTACCTGAACGGGGGTTGAGGGAAATACGATTGCCGCAGGCCCATGGCGTTGGCGGTAATTTGCCCAGATGTATGGGCGCAATTATGGCGGTGAATGAAGGGTATGACGCTGTCCTGTTTCTGGATGAAGATAATTGGTTTGCACCGGATCACGTGCGGGATTTGGTTGGCCTGCAGGAGCAATCCGGCGCGGTCGTGTGCACCGCGCAGCGAACAATTCATCGGTTGGATGGGTCGCAAATGGCGTTGATCGATACCTGGAGCGATGGCGTAACGAACACAGATACAAATTGCATGTTTGTCACGCGCCCGGCCTTTCCTCTGCTGGCGTTGTGGTCGCTGATGGCCCCACAACTGGGACCAATTTGTGACCGTATCTACTGGGCGACAATTAAAAACCGAAAGCATGCGACAGCCCACGCCGCAGCGCCATCTGTCCGGTTTCGCTCCTTATACAAGGTCCATTACGATATTTTGGGGGAGGCTGCGCCACCTGGCGCCAAGACCGGTGGGGAAATCGAGGATTCCATAAAATGGTTACGATCGCTGCCGATGGACCAGCGAAAGTACTGGCGCTCTTTATTCGGAATTCAATAAAGGCGAAGCCATCGCCAGCGGGGTTCTGCGGCTTGCGTTCTTTGGCCCATTTGCGGAAGGGGCTTTTTGTTTGATAAAGTACGGACATACGTCACCGAGAATTTAATTTACTGCGAACGGAAAGAAGGCATATGACCGGCGCTGTCACATACAGAAACATTTCGGTAACCCCTATAACGCCGTCCATTGGCGCTATCATTGGCGACATCGATTTGGCGGGTAGCGTATCGGAAGATACATGCGGGGAAATACATCAGGCGTTGATGCGCCACGGCGTTGTTTTTTTTCGGGATCAACATTTGACGCCAAAACAACATGTCGAGTTCGCGCGGAATTTTGGACGCTTGCGCATCGCCAAACGAACGGCGTTTGAAGTTCTGGATGAAACGCCGGAGATGTCCGTCCTGATCAATGATCAGGCGCGCCCGCCAAACGTGAACCATTACCACAGCGACGGAATTTTTCGACAAGCGCCGGAATTCGCCTCAATCCTGCGCGCGGTTGAATGCCCGGTCGCAGGGGGCGATACGATCTTCGTCGGGGCTGCGGCGGCGTATGAAGGTTTGTCGGATTCGATGAAAACCTTACTCGAAGACAAGCACGCCATCCATGACTTCATGAAATTGCACGGCAGCCCCAAGAAAAACCGAAGCTGGGAAGGCGACGGCGCGGCGCGTATGGATCGGGCGCGCCAGTCAAATCCGCCCGTTATCCATCCTCTGGTGCGCACGCATCCGGTGAGCGGCGCTAAAGGCCTGTTCATCTCGGAAAGCTTCACGATGGATATTGATGGTTTGCCGCAGGAAGAAAGTCGCGGTCTGTTGGCGTTTCTGTTCCGACATTGCGCGTTGCCCGAATATCAGTGTCGGTTTCAGTGGCGCCCTGGCTCCATCGCATTCTGGGACAATCGCGCGACGCAACATTACGCGGTGGCGGATTATTGGCCTGCGCGTCGATTGATGCACCGCACGTCGATTGAGACGGATCAAATGGGGTCGGGCGAAGCGTGGCCCAAAGCGGCGTAGGTCCTGCATTATTTCAGGCTTGGCCTGACCCTGGATTTCTGGCAGTACGGGCGTCCGTGGGCGGTCTTTTTGCGCGACCCACAAATTTCTGACCCTGTAGGACCAACGGCATGACCGACATTGAAGGCGGCGACTTTATTCGCGATTTTATCCGTGAAGACAAAGGCTCCGGCGCAACGCCAAGTATTGTGACGCGGTTCCCGCCGGAACCAAACGGCTACCTTCATATTGGCCATGCAAAATCGATCTGCCTGAACTTTGGCGTTGCCGATGAATTTGGCGGTGTCTGTCATTTGCGGTTCGACGACACAAACCCCGCCAAAGAAGATGTTGAGTATATCAACGCTATTCAGGAAGACGTGAAATGGCTTGGTTTCGATTGGGGCGACAACCTTCATTACGCCTCTGATTATTTCGAACAGCTCTACGCCTGGGCGGGCGACCTGATTGACGCCGGCAAGGCGTATGTCGATGATTTATCCGCCGACGAAATGCGCGAGTATCGCGGCACCTTGACGGAGCCGGGGCGCAATAGCCCACACCGAGACCGATCACCCGAAGAGAACCGCGACTTATTCGCCCGGATGCGAGCGGGTGAATTTCCCGATGGCGCCCGTGTTCTACGCGCAAAAATCGACATGGCGTCCGGGAATATAAATTTTCGTGATCCGGTCCTGTATCGCATTTTGCACATCGCCCATCCCCGCACGGGCGACGCCTGGAACATATATCCGAACTACGATTTTGCGCACGGTCAATCCGATGCGATCGAGGGCATTACGCATTCGCTCTGTACGTTGGAATTCGCCGACCATCGCCCGCTCTATGATTGGCTTCTGGATAATTTGCCTGCGCCCTGCCATCCCCGGCAGATTGAATTTGCGCGGCTGAACCTGTCCTACACGATGTTGTCGAAGCGTAAACTGATGCAGCTGGTGCAGGATGGTCACGTTTCCGGCTGGAATGATCCACGCATGCCGACCATATCAGGGCTGCGGCGACGGGGTATTCCGGCGGCCGCCATTCGGGACTTCGCGCACAAAATCGGCCTGACGAAAAACGACAGCACGGTCGAATATGCGCTGCTTGAACATTGCGCCCGTGATCTGTTGAACAAGACCGCGCAGCGTCGCATGGCGGTGTTGCGTCCGCTAAAGGTTGTTATCGAGAATTATCCGGAAGACGAAAGTGAATTGCTGGATGCGGTGAACAATCCGGAAGACGAGGCGGCGGGAACGCGGTCTGTACCGTTCTCGCGCGAGCTTTATATCGAACGCGGCGACTTCATGGAGGATCCGCCGAAGAAGTTTTTCCGTCTGGCGCCGGGGCGTGAGGTTCGGTTGCGCTATGCCTATTTCCTGACCTGCC
>JBLHZD010000290.1:0-5189 GCA_047631095.1 Alphaproteobacteria bacterium | reverse complement strand
ACCTGACCTAGATGACTCTCAAATTATGCACTTGGCTGTTGAATCCGCGAACGTTATAAATCCCTGGCCGGATATGTATCGGGTGGGGAACAGCAGATGGTCGCCATTGGCCGCGCTTTGATGGCCCGGCCTCGACTTATCTTGCTGGACGAGCCCTCCATGGGGTTGGCGCCGCAATTGGTGAAGGAAATCTTCGAAATTGTCGCGCGGTTGAACACGGAACAAAACGTTTCCTTCTTGCTGGCGGAACAGAATGTGTCGATTGCCCTTAGTTATGCGGACACGGGCTATATTCTGGAGAACGGTCGCGTCGTCATGGAAGGCGACGCCAAAGCGTTGTCGGAAAATGAGGACGTGAAGGAATTTTCACCTGGGCGTCAGTCAGGGCGACAAGGTCAGCTTCAGCGACACCAGCACTATCGTCGGCGCAAGCGCTGGCTCGCCTGAATTCGCCGCTGTGCTTCAGGATCCCGCTGCGGCGCGCAAGGAACATTACGTCGCCGTTCCCGGCGGCGGCGTCGCGCTCCACTTTATCCCACCGCCACAATCCGCCAAACCGGACGCGCCGACGCTTGTGTTCCTGCACGAAGGCCTTGGCTGCATCGGCATGTGGAAAGATTTCCCCGCCGCCCTGGCGCTGGCGACGGGCTGCGCGGGGCTTGTCTATGACCGTCCGGGGCATGGCCGGTTAGGGTTACCGGCCGCGCCGCGCGGCGCTGATTATTTCGAAACCGAAGCCTATGATGTTCTGCCCGCCGTGCTGGACGCCGCAGGGTCTATTGCGGGTCGCCCGATGGACCCGCAGAACCTTATTCTCGTGGGTCATTCGGATGGCGGGACAATCGCCTTGTTATACGCCAGCCGTTTTCCCGTGCGCGGCGTGATCACCGAAGCGGCGCATGTTCTTGTTGAAGATATTTCCATTGAGGGGGTCCGGGCGGCGGTGCGAAGCTGGCGCGAGACGGATTTCCCCTCCCGGTTGGCGCGATACCACGGCGACAACACCGAGGCGGTTTTCGCGGCCTGGTCAAAGATGTGGCAGTCCGACTGGTTTCGCGGCTGGAGCATCGAGGCGACCTTGCCGAACGTCGAATGCCCCGTGCTGGCGTTGCAGGGGGAGGATGATGAATACGGCACTTTGGCGCAGCTCGACGCCATTGAAACCGGCGTCGGCGGCGCGGTTGAAACAAGCCGTATTGCACATTGCGGACACTCGCCGCATCTCCAGGCGCGCGATGTGGTTTTGGCGACGATGGCGCAGTTTGTCGCGGCGGTGCGCCGCATTGACCGGGTTTCCGAAGCGACCGATACTCAAAGCTAAAGCGAATAAGAGGGATAATGCATTTATGATGGACGTTCATGATTGATTTCAGGACTAGCCCCGACCAGTATCGGCATTGGGCGCTCGATGTGGACGGACAAGTGGCGACCCTGACCCTGGACGTTGCCGAGGATGGCGGCCTGGTTCCCGGTTATGAATTGAAGCTGAATTCTTATGATCTGAGCGTCGATATCGAGCTCTATGACGCCGTGCAGCGGCTGCGTTTTGAACACCCGAATGTGCGCGCGGTGCTTGTTGTCTCTGGAAAAGATCGGGTGTTTTGCGCCGGCGCCAATATCGCCATGTTGGGCCAGTCGTCCCATGCGGCGAAGGTGAATTTTTGTAAATTCACCAATGAAACGCGGCTGGGGATCGAAGACGCCAGCGCGCATTCCAACCAGACCTATATTAGCGTCATCAACGGTACGGCGGCGGGCGGCGGGTATGAACTGGCGCTGGCGACCGACTACATCATTTTAGTGGACGATGGCTCCAGCGCGGTGTCCTTGCCCGAAGCGCCGCTGTTGGCGGTGTTGCCGGGCACGGGCGGGTTGACGCGGGTGGTGGACAAGCGCCGGGTGCGCCGCGACCGCGCGGATTTCTTCTGCACCGTAACGGAAGGCGTGCGCGGCAAACGTGCGCTCGACTGGAAACTGGTGGATGAGCTGGCGCCGCGATCCGGCCTGATGGCGGCGGCGCACACTTACGCGAACGCCCTGTGCGACGGCGCGACGGAGACCGGTGTGGCCTTGGCGCCGCTGGAACGAACAATCACCGAGACGGGCGTTTCCTATGGCACGCTCGATGTCGTGTTTGATCGCGATGGCGGGCTGGTGAACATCACCGTGCGCGGCCCGCGTGAAGATCCACCCCAGAATATCGAGGCGATGGTGGCGCAAGGCGCTGATTTCTGGCCCTTGGCTTTTGCGCGCGATCTGGACGACGCCATTCTTCATTTACGCGCCAATGAAACGACGCTTGGCGTCTGGGTGTTGCGCAGTGAAGGGGATCTTGATCGCGTCGCCGCAGCGGACTACGCGCTGACGGCGAATGCGGACCACTGGTTCGCCCGTGAAATTACCGGATATTTGAAACGCAGTCTTAAACGGCTGGATGTGTCCTCGCGCAGTCTCATTGCGCTGGTCGAGCCGGAATCCTGTTTCGCGGGAACCTTGCTGGAACTGGTTTTGGCCGCAGACCAAAGTTATATGCTCGATGGCGCGTTTGAGGGATCAAACGCCGCGCCCGCATCATTGCGGCCGACAGCCTTGAATTTCGGGGCGCTCCCCATGGGCAACGAATTGTCGCGTCTGCAAAGTCGATTTCTGGATGATGCGGAATCGCTGGCGGCGGTGGCGGCGGAAATGGGAAATGACCTCGACGCTTTGGACGCCGAAGATTTGGGATTGGTGACCTTCGCCCCCGACGATATCGACTGGGAAGACGAAGTCCGCATGGCGGTTGAGGGTCGCGCCAGTTTCTCGCCGGACGCCCTGACCGGGATGGAGGCGAATTTGCGCTTCGCCGGGCCGGAAACGATGGAGACAAAAATTTTCGCCCGGCTGACCGCCTGGCAGAACTGGATATTTCAACGCCCGAATGCGGTTGGCGGGGACGGCGCGCTGGCGTTGTTCGGCACCGGGCGCCAACCGCCCTTCGACCGCAACCGGGTTTAATGCGCGCGCCACAACACAGAGTTTAAGACGATGAATATCGACTACAACGAACGCATTCCCAACAACGTCAATTTGGCGGATGACCGCCGATTGTTGCGTGCGCTGGAACGCTGGCAACCGGCCTATCTGAAATGGTGGGATGATATGGGCCCGGTCGAATCGCAGGATATGGACGTGTATCTGCGCACCGCCATCAGTGTCGAGAAAGACGGTTGGGCGAATTTTGGCCATGTGCGGATGCCGGATTACCGCTGGGGTATTTTCCTGACCCCGCCGGAATCCGACCGCAAGATTAACTTTGGCGCGCATAAGGGCGAGGCCGCGTGGCAAACCGTGCCCGGTGAATACCGCTCGGAATTGCGCCGCTTGATCGTCACTCAGGGTGATACCGAACCGGCCTCGGTCGAACAACAGCGCACGCTTGGTCGGTCTTGCCCATCGCTCTACGATTTGCGCAATTTGTTTCAGGTCAATGTGGAGGAAGGGCGCCACCTCTGGGCCATGGTGTATTTGCTGCAGGCCTATTTTGGTCGCGACGGGCGGGAGGAAGCCGACGGCATGCTGGAGCGCCATGCGGGCGACCCGGACCGGCCGCGCATTCTGCAAGCCTTCAATGAAAAGACCGACGATTGGTTGTCGTTCTTTATGTTTACGTTTTTTCAGGACCGCGACGGTAAATATCAATTAGCGTCGCTGGCGGAATCCGGATTCGATCCTCTGTCGCGCACCTGCCGGTTCATGTTGACCGAAGAAGCCCATCATATGTTTGTCGGTGAATCGGGGATTATGCGGATCGTGCAGCGCAGCGCCGAGTTAATGCGCGAACATGACACGACGGATATACGCCCGTTCGGCGGGATCGACCTGGATACAATTCAGAAGTTCATGAATTTCCATTTTAGCGTCTGCCTCGACCTGTTCGGTCAGGAACGCTCGACCAATGCGGCGAATTATTATTCCATGGGCCTCAAAGGGCGATTTCAGGAAACCCGGATTGATGATGACCATGTTCTCGAAGGCTCGGTCGTTCAGGCGCCCGAACTGCGCGACGGTAAGGTCGTGATGTCGGAAACTTCCGCGTTGATCGCGATCAACGAACGCTTGCGCCGGGAATACACCGTGGATTCTCAGCGCGGCGTTAATCGTTTCAACAAAGTGTTGCAGCATTTCGGGATCGAGCGGGAATTGACCCTGCCGCATGAGGCGTTCAACCGCGCGATTGGGGCATTCCGGGGTGTGGAGGCGACGCCGACGGGCGAGATTATCGATGCGGAAACATGGGCGCGACGACGTTATGAATGGCTACCGTCGGAGGCCGATTACGCTTTCGTCAAATCCCTGATGAAACCGGTCACCGAGCCGGGCAAAATGGCCGGCTGGATCGCCCCGCCCAAACGCGGCATTCACGGGCAACCGCTGGACTATGATTACGTCCGGTTTCATTGAGCGCGCGTTTTAAACATCGAAAAGGCGAAGACAGAACATGGCGGTCACCAAAGAACACAAGGAATTCCACGCTGTTGATTTTGCGCAGGGCTGGGAGACGCCGGAGGGCTACCCCGAAGGCATAAAGCAGAAAATACTGGCGGGATCGATTGACGACGACGCCAAACGCGGCAGCCGGTCGCGCCTGTTGCGGTTTGACCCGGGCGTCTACACCACGGTTCCCTTCGTGCACGAGCATTGGGAGGAAGTGTATCTGGTCAGCGGCGATTTAACCGTCGGCAATGATAAAAACGGCGATGGCGGGGGATCATTTCAGCCAGGAACTTATGCCTGCCGCCCGCCCGGCGCGCCGCATGGACCGTTCAAATCAGAAGACGGCTGCGTGTTGTTCGAAATCCACTATTACGATCCGGCGTAACGCGCCTTACGCAATCGAGACGTACCAGCCGCCATTAACATGAATGGTCTGCCCCGTGGTGAAGCGTCCGCCGGGGCCGCAGAGCAGGCGTACGGTGGCGGCGATTTCCTGTGGTTTGCCGCCGCGCCCCATGGGGATGGGTTTGTCTACAAAGTGTTTTGAAATTTCGTCCCGGTCGTGATGTTCGATATGACCGGGGGCGACGCAATTGACGGTGACGCCCTGATCGGCTAGCTCAATCGCCAGCGCGGCGGTCAGGCCGGACAGGCCCGCCTTGGATGTCGCGACGGCGGAGCGGTTTTTAACACCCGCCTGTCCCGAGACCCCA
>JBLHZD010000289.1:0-5190 GCA_047631095.1 Alphaproteobacteria bacterium | reverse complement strand
ACCAAAATGACCGGTCACCCCCACCACCGAGGGCAGGACCTTCGGTGGGGCCCTACGCGAAAACTCCTATCGAATTTCCAGACCTCACGTTACACAAGCCACAAAGCGCCTGATAAGGGCGCACCGGCGACCCTGAATCCTGAATAGCCGCCAGGACGCGAACACCAGCCAATGCTGGCAAATAAGGATCAACCTGATTTTCCAGATCTCGAAATTCGCCGCCCTTGATCGCACCGTGGCGCGTTAGCAAGAACGCCGCTAGATGCCGATCGATAAAGGACGCTAAATCCGTTCGTCGCGCAGCGGATCTTTCCAGCGCGGGCAAAACTTGCGCCGCGTCGATAACGTATTCCTTGTCAAAGATGGAAGACAGGCACGGCATGTTGTTATTGAGCTCATACAACGCGCGCTCATACCCCTCTCCTATCGTGGTGCGCCGCAGAATATCCCTGATTTGAGTCAGTGTGCGTACAAGGTCCATCAAGTCCGTACGGGACGAGGTTTGATTTTCAATCCAAAAATTCAGAAAATTATAATTCAAGACCTGCGCAACCAGCCCCAACGTCGACCGGTTTTCGTCCAGGCTGGCGATCAGGCTCTGAATCCCATCGACCATGACGCTCAACTCTCGAAACCGGATGGGCGCGTCCGGGTCCAACGCGATACAAACACGGGTCACGACAATGTCGTTATTTTCAATTTCCGAAGGCGGCAAGTCCATTTTCGCGACCCCGACAGCTTCCACCATATTGGAATCGCCCAAAGCGCGTCGTAGCCAGTCATCCAACGATCCGTCATGGATGATAGCGGCCGCCTGGTCCCAGTTTTTCGACATCGCGTATCCAATTTCACGACATGTGAAAAAGTTTCGTTCCGCGAAAGAAAACGAGCGGCTCGCACGCATTGGCGCCGCCACTTGTATCGGAGTGCCACGGCGACCATTCGCCCACTGGCCAAAATCCTCCAGGGTCCAACGCTCCAGAACATCGTCATTCAACAGACCGCGCAAGGCTTCCATCATCGTCAGCGAAAACCGACCCTCCCGGGTCATCATTCCAAAACTGCCCTCCGACATTTTTGCGTAAAGAATATCTTCTTCAGTCATGCCCTGACCCGGGATTTTACCCGATAGCGCTGCTGCCAGCAGCACGCCAACCGAATACATATCGTCGGCAATCGTTCCCGGGCCACGCCCAAACGGTAGCGTCATGCTGGATTCGATCGTTTCGCAAACGAACGGTTGCGTCGTTCCCGGCAGCGCTGACAGGCATTGGCCCAGGATCACTTTTCCGTCGACCGTCGCGTCGAGAAACATGTTGTCGGGGCGTATATTGCGATGCAGCATGCCAACATTTCGGCAATCCCGAAGCGCGTGGTAAAGCGGCTTAACGAGATTTTCCATCGCCAAGTCTTCATGCATTGGCTCCATAGCGCCAACCAGGGAGAACAGACGTCCCCCTTCCGGTCGGGGGAAAACCAGGATGGGAGTCTGTGCCCCGGTCAACGGCCATTCTGCAATCGCCCAGTCGCTGAGCCGCATTAAATACGGTGATTCTGTTTCCCCAGAGGCGCTGAACTCATCTAATCGCACCGGGGCTCTGGGATCGCAAACCAGCGCGAATAAAGAGGTTCTCGCATCACGGCTGTCGCGCGCTCGATACGCCTGCGCGGTTCCCGCGTTAAAGTCAGGCATCGGCTCGCCGGAAAGGACTTCGTAACGATCCCGGATCACCACCTGAGACGATTTTTTGGCGTCCGCCATTCTTCGAGGCCTACACAGCTATTGATTTCGCGTCAGAAAACCCATTTCGCGTCCGGAAAACCAACGTCCTAATCACCTCATTATACCTGTTATGGCCAAAACAAGGAGCGTCGCGAAAAAATTGACGCCAAACACGCGCGTGCGGTCCTCTCGAAACCCTACTCCCGAGACCCTAGCCAGCGAAGGGATCACGGACCATAATTGTATCGTCTCGCTCGGGACTGGTGGATAACAGCGTCACCGGCGCTTCGATCAACTCTTCTACACGACGAATGTATTTCACCGCCGTCGCCGGTAAATCGGCCCAGGACCGGGCGCCGGCCGTGCTGTCCGACCAGCCTTCCATCGTCTCATAGATCGGCTCCGCTTTCGCTTGCGCGTCCTTGCCCGCTGGTAGGTAGTCAAACGTCTTTCCGTCGATATTATAACCAACGCAAATATTAAGAGTCTCCAACCCGTCCAGCACGTCAAGTTTGGTAAATGCGATGCCGTCGATTCCCGAGACTTTCACCGCCTGACGCACCATGACCGCATCAAACCAGCCACAACGGCGTTTTCGGTTGGTCACAACGCCGAACTCCCGACCGCGCCGACCCAGCCGCTCGCCGATTTCGTCGGTAAGCTCCGTTGGAAACGGGCCGCCGCCAACCCGCGTCGTGTAGGCTTTGGTAATGCCCAAGACGTTCCCCAGACCACCGACCCGGAAGCCCGCGCCAGACGCCGCCTGTCCCGCGCCAGTATTGGAGGACGTCACAAAGGGATATGTGCCGTGATCCACGTCGAGCATCGCGCCCTGAGCGCCTTCAAACAAAATACGTTTTCCTGATGCGCTCGCATTATCCAGGAGACGCCAGGCTGATCCGGCGAAGGCGAGAATTTCAGGCGCAATCGCCAATAATTCCCGTAGCAATTCACCGCCATCGATTTCATCTTCGACCAAACCGCGCAAGATTGCATTGTGGTGCGTCAACAGGTGATCGATCTTGCTTTCAAGGGTTGTTTCTTCGGCCAGATCACAAACCCGAATGGCGCGACGGCCAATTTTATCTTCATAGGCCGGGCCAATGCCGCGTCCCGTCGTGCCGATTTTTCCTTTGCCGGCCTGTGCTTCACGGGCGCGATCCAGATTGCCATGCAGCGGCAGAATCAACGCCGCATTCTCCGCAACGACCAGAGTTTCCGGCGTCAGTGTGACATCCATCTCGCGCAAGCGTTTGATTTCATCCAGCAGCGCCCATGGATCGATCACGACGCCGTTGCCGATGATGGAAAGCTTGCCGGGCCGTACAACGCCGGATGGCAAAAGGCTCAACTTGTAAGTCACCCCGTCGATGACCAGGGTATGGCCCGCATTGTGCCCCCCCTGGAATCGGACAACCACATCGGCCCGCTCAGAAAGCCAATCTACGATCTTGCCTTTGCCCTCGTCGCCCCATTGGGAGCCTACGACTACGACGTTCGTCATTCTTCATCCGCCCTATTTGTCTTCTCGCGTCACCGCGACGATTTCATTCAAGTAGATATGCGAACAGCCCTGCTCGCGCGCCGCCTCCATCGGGTCGGCTTCTGTCTCAAGCCCAGCCACCGTGACCCTGTCATCATTCCGTAACGACGCTGCGGCTGAGGCTCGAATCCCAAAGGGAATATAAAGACGGTCCACCGCCGCAACTTCCGGCAGCGCCCTTGAAATACTGTCCAGGAACAAGGTGAACCCGGTCGATGGCTCTTCCGCCGCCCCGGCCAGATATCGACCGCCCCTGCCAATTTCCCCGCGCACGCCATTGGCGAAGACGGTAAAGCTCAAGCCGGAATGATATTCAAACCCGCGATGCTCCACCGGATCCACCGTCAATGATAGATCTGGCGCGCTCAAACGCAGGATGTCCAAGACGTCCACAAGGTGTTTGCGCTCTCGCGCCGCAGCTTCCGGTAAGTCCAGATCGCCAAGCATCGCAACCGCCCTTTCGGACGGTCCGGCAGCGGCCAGAAGCGCCTTCAACAAATCAGCCGCCACGCCGCCAATCGCTGCAATCGCATTCTTATCGCGGATATCCAGCGCCGCGCGCAAGCGGCGCGCCGCATCATCAGGGACGCTAAGCGCGGCGCAAATGCCCGGCACCAGCGTTGGTAGATTGATATCGATCGACACGCCAATGACGCCCAGCTTACCCAACGAATCTGCGGCCAGCGCGATAACTTCGCAATCCGCAGCCGGGGATGGCGCGCCAATCAATTCAACGCCCGCCTGGAATACTTCGCGTTCGGGGCGTAACTGTGACCCTTTGACGCGCAACACTGGCCCTGCATAGGCCAGGCGCAGCGGACGGGCCTCATTGCGCAGTCGTGTTGTCGCAATCCGCGCGACCTGCAGCGTCATATCCGCCCGCACGCCCATCATGCGCTGGCTGACCGGATCCATAAGGCGGAAGGTATCGTTGGCGATTGACTGCGCAGCGCCATTCAATAACGTATCTTCAAATTCCACGAGCGGCGGCGTAACCCGGTCATAGCCATAGGCCGAAAAGGATTTGAGCAATCGCGCGACGATTTCGGCTTCACGCGCCGCATCGGGCGGCAGCCCGTCTCGCAATCCATCCGGCAATAGCGCCCTATTGGCCATATCGTTCATCATTATTCGCCACGAAATAAGTCGGAGAAAAATTCGATCTTTTACGCCAGTTTCCTACCCCGTTTACCCCGCTCGGGCAAGTAACCCCACCATGTTTATTGCGACTAACGTCGGAAACATCACGGAACCACCCTGGCGTTATCGACGTATCAGAATAATCGACCCATCCGCCAAGCCGTATAGGAGATCCAGGCCCCCACGCCCGTCTATATCCGCCGCGACGATGGCGGTTTCAATCGGACTGTCATGGGGCGCGGCTTCCAGAATTTTAAACACCCCTTGCGCGAGCGTTACGGCGCGCAACGTACGGCGATCGAGCGACGGTACAACGATGTCCGCCACACCATCGTCGTTCACATCCAGAATCGCACTCATCCCGAGAACGCGGGAGCCAATGAAATGTGTGGAATAGCCCGGCTGCGCGGCCACAGGCTTCAATCGGCGCCCAACGCGTTTGTAAAAGGTCAACAAACCGCGCAGATGCGGCGTCACCACAGCGGCGACTTCCATTTCGCCATCGCCACCAAAATCCGCCGCCCCAACCGGGTTTAACCAGCGGTGGCTCAATCCAATCGGATAGGCCTCAGCGAACAAATCGAGCCCAGCCGCGCCAACAGTCAAAATCGACACCGCCGCCCCGCCAAAAAGGTCGGAGCGAACCAGCATGACTTTATCCGCGCAATCGCCATCCATATCGTATAAACGGGGCGTTAGATCCTCATACACCGCATCTTGGGGAAGCGCATACCGCAAGACTCGGCCATCGTTTAACCGAACCGCTACCGCCGCCGCCTCAATC
>JBLHZD010000288.1:0-5201 GCA_047631095.1 Alphaproteobacteria bacterium | reverse complement strand
ACGCCGATTGACCCGAGCCAGCCGGTGTTGGTAGCAGGAGAACCGGAGGATATGATCGAAGAAGAACGAGCGAAAACAGGTATCCCCATGCCGCCGGGGCTGCGCGCCGCGTTGGCGAAACTGGCAGGTGAATGTGGGGCGAAATTTTACTTAAGTTAGAGGGAATTTCAGTGTGACAATCACTCGCACGCAAGTTGGCGTTATCGGCGGCGGCCCTGCGGGCCTTCTGCTGTCACAACTCCTTCATTTAAAGGGTATTTCAAGCGTCGTGCTTGAACGTCAGAGCCGTGATTATGTTCTGGCCCGTATACGCGCGGGGGTGCTGGAACAAGGGACGGTTGGCCTGTTGCATGAAGCGGGTGTCGGCGCCCGGTTGGACAGAGAAGCCCAAACCCACGAAGGATTCGACATTGCGTTTTCGGGCCGACGCCATCGCATTGATATGGCAGGGCTCACCGGTGGTGGCATGGTGACGGTATATGGCCAAACGGAAGTGACCCGCGATTTATATGAGGCGCGCGACGCGATGAGCGGTGTGGTCATCGAAGAAGCGGACAATGTGACTCCGCATAACGTCGAGTCCGATGCGCCGTATCTAACCTATGAAAAAGACGATGAAATTCACCGGGTCGATTGTGATTTTATAGTGGGATGTGATGGGTTTCATGGCGTCAGCAGGTCCGCAATTCCAGAGTCGACCCTGAAGACATTTGAACGTGTTTATCCAATTGGCTGGTTGGGTATCATTTCGAAAACGCCGCCCATATCCCATGAAAATTTGTATGTCCACCATGACCGGGGGTTTGCGTTGTGTTCCCAGCGTTCGTCAATCCTGAGCCGATACTATGTGCAATGTGCCGTGGATGAAGACCCGGATGAATGGCCGGATGAAAGGTTTTGGGAAGAACTCAAGGCGCGCCTTCCGGAAGACGCGGCAGAATCTATCGTCATGGGACCATCGGTGGAAAAGAGCGTTGCGCCGTTGCGTAGTTTCGTTGCGGAGCCTATGCGATATGGGCGGCTTTTCCTGGCCGGGGACGCCGCGCATATCGTCCCGCCAACAGGCGCCAAGGGGCTGAATTTAGCAGCCTCGGATATTCATTATTTGTCGCAAGGGTTGATTCATTTTTATGATCGAGGCGATGAGCAGGGATTAACTAATTATTCGAAAATAGCGTTGCGGCGGGTATGGAAGGCCGAACGGTTTTCCTGGTGGATGACGCAGCTTCTGCATCGTTTCCCTGAACACGGCGCCTTCGACCAGCGCATTCAAAAATCCGAATTGGAGTATTTGTTTTCGTCCAAGGCCGCGATGACAGCGCTGGCGGAAAATTATATAGGGCTGCCTTACGAGTAGGGTCAACTCAAAGTGACAGCGCAAACGGTTGCAAGGCTTCGTAATAAGGCCGAGCGGCATCGGCAAGACGTCGGGCCTCGTCGGTTAATTTGGGCCCTTCCATGTGCGGCGGCGCGAAACCCGTGCTTGCAATCACCGCATTATACCAATGGGGCCCCCAAGCGCCGTCGCTATCCCGCCGCCCTTCTGGCCAGTTCAGCATTGCGTCGTCGAAAGGCAAGTCGATGGCGCCGCACAGCCTGGTTAACATCGCTTTAGGGTTAGATTGTATGTCGGTGGCGTCGACGACGACCGGGGCCATGCCTAAGCGGTCGCTAACCTGGTCGAATAATTCCTTTTGCTCCACGAACCCTATGTCGTTCAACGTTGCGCTTTCACGTTTCTTTGCGTAGCTGGCGACGACAAATTCCGGCGAGCGAATGAGAAAGACATTGATGACGTCTTTGATCCAATCCCGTTTGAACGTCGGGAGCATGTGATGGGTCATATGTTTTTGATAGAAGACAGGTGCGTTATTGGGGGCTAGTCCCAAGCATTGTTCTATGACGACATCCGGGTCTTGAATGCCTTTGGTTACTACCACATCCCGCATCGGATGGTTGATGCCGGTTTCTAATAGAAAGGGGATGTAGAATGGTTCGTCCCATACGGAACAGTCAGTGCGATTTTCGAAGCTGCGCATCATGGCCGTGGAAAGATTGCGCGGCCCAGACCACATGGCAATATTTTTCGGCAAAGTTACGACACGAGTGTCTTATAGAGTTGCTGCAGACGTTGCGTTACGGGACCTGCCCCGCCATCACCGATTAGACGTCCATCTATTTCGCATACCGGCGTTTGCGCTCCGAAGGTTCCGGTGATGAAGGCTTCGTCCGCGCCATAAGTATCGACGAGCGAGAAATTCCGTTCGGTGATGGAAATATCATTGGCGCGGCATAATTCAATTGTCTTCCGGCGTGTGATGCCGTTCATGCAATAATCTCCGTTCGAAGTCCAAACCTCTTCTTTTCTGACAATGAAAAAATTACAGGAATTTGTCGTGTTGACGAATCCCTGCGGGTCCAACATTAGTGCCTCATCGGCTCCCGCCTTTTGCGCATGAATACCGGCCAGAATGCAGTTAAGTTTGGAATGAGAATTTAGCTTTGGATCTTGGGTCAAAGGCAGACCGCGATGGAAGGGCGTCGTATGCAGTCGTAGGGCGCGCCCCGTAACAGGTGAACTGAATTCCATAATTATGACGATAGTGGGGCCGGATTTGGACAGGCGTGGGTCCTGAAACGGTTTCGATTTTACGCCCCGGGTGACCATTAATCGAGCGTGAACGCCATCTGCCATGTCATTGGCGGCAGCGGTTTCGTTTAGTGCGGTGATAAGTTCGCTGCGTGTCTTGCCGATGTCTAAGTCTATTGCTTTGGCGGCTTCGAATAGGCGCTCCATATGTTCATTAAGGAACGTCCATTTTCCGTTGTAGAGGCGGAGGCCTTCCCATACGCCGTCTCCAAGCAGAAACCCAGAGTCGTATACCGACACTTTGGCATCGTTCCGATGTAGAATTTCGCCATTCACATAAAGATTCAAATCCGCATTGCGCGGGTCGTCTTCGGCGTCATGGGTGCTTATGTCTTCAGTCATGTCGCGACCTTAAGGGCGCATGATGGCGCTGTCACCCCTCGCGAAGCACGGATTTGATCAAACAAGGCGCCGATGACGTCATGACTTAGGCCCTGACCTTCCATCGCAGGCCATTCAACGAGCCATCTTCTTCGGACATCACTTCCGGTTCGGCAGGCATCGGAAGGTCCTGTAATGGTTCAAGGTTGTCTCAGAGATCTATCATTGACGATATTTTACTTTCGATAACGCGTAGCGTTTTAATCAATTCGGAATGTGCTAGCCAGAAATGTATTGAAAGCTACAACTTGCAACTATCGTGATGAGTTCACCGGCGTATTCTTTCAAAAGGTTCAGGGTTTCGGGTCTAGTGACCTATAATGCCGGGATATTTCCCCGGCGGTCGCTTGCCAAACCTCGTCGTACGCACAGATATCTTCAAGCGCTTGGGCTAAAAATTTGATACGGTGTGGTTGCCCTATTACCCAAGGATGAAGTGACAATCCAAACAAACGACCTGATTCTTTTCCTTCGGCGTGGAGGGTGCGAAACGCGTTTCCAACCAGGGATGGATAGCGCGAATTCGGAACATGTCGAACCCATAGATTCTGGACGTCGTCCCATTCCATTTGATTGGGAACGGACACTAAATTTGGCCTTGTCGTCATCAAATAAGGTTGGTCGTCATTCGGCCAATCCATCAGATAGTCGTAGCCTGCATCAGCAAGGTATTGTGGAGTATTAGGGGATTCACCAGAATCTGGACCCAGCCAACCGGTGGGGCGCGTTCCTGTCGCGGCTTCGATGGTTGTAGTAGTGACGTCGATGGTGCGGCGCTCTTCCGCCTCGCTCATATTGCTGGTGATCATGCGGCTTTGATATTCGCCGTGGGCGGAAAATTCATACCCGCGCTTGGCGCATTCTTCGATCAAATTTGGATAGCGATCACAGGCGCTTGCATTGACCGCGACCGTGGCTTTTAATCCATGTTTGTCGAGAAGGTCAAGAACGCGGAAAATACCAATCCGGTTGCCATATTCGCGCTGCGTGAAATACCGGTATTCCGGAAAATAATCGCCGCGCGATCCCTGAAATCTGGTGTCGCGATGGGTACCTTCGGGCGGTTCCAATTCCCAATATTCCAGATGCAGCAATACCCAGGACGCGACGCGGGCACCGCTGGGCCATTTCAAAACGGGGCGTTTGGGCAGGGGAGAGTAGCGATACAAGTCATGGTCCATACCAGGTGCTGGAATCGTCATATTAAGCGCTCCCGTCCAATTGTGCGGTATCCAAATGTGCAGTGAGATGATCACCGCAATGTTCAAGATACCAGTCGGCGATATCTTCGCCCGTGGTGTTCCAAACGCCGTCATGGGACAGGACGTACTTCAAGGCCTCGTCCAAATGGCCGATGCGATGGGGCTGCCCCATGAGATAAGGATGCAGAGCGATACATAGGACCCGACCACTGCCATCCGCTTCCGCTTCGGCGTACAGGGTGTCAAAGGTGTCGCGTATCATTTCCAGGAAATCAAGACTTTCATGCTGTTTCAGATACAGCGCGGAATCGTTAAGGTCCATGGAGTAGGGAACCGTGACCAAACTTCCAGACCGCACTTTCATCGGCAAGGGTTGATCGTCGTGATACCAGTCCGTGTAATATTTTATACCTGCTTCGGCCACGAGGTCCGGCGTTCTTAGCGTGTTGGACACGGCGGGCGAAAACCAACCCTGCAACATACGTCCGGTTAATTCACGATACAGATCGACGCATTCCTTTATGGCCTTACGTTCTTCGTCCTCGCTGTAATTCCAATGGTAGCGCGTATTGTACAGCCCGTGGCATAGGATGCTCCAATTACGTTCTTCGCTGGCGCGCATGATTTCGGGATAGTGCACAAAATTTGCCATGTTCAGCGAAACAGTACCGCGAACGTCGTACTTATCCATGGTCTCGATCATACGCCATACTCCGACACGGTTACCGTAATCTTTGCTGCCATAGCCGATGACGTCGGGATGCGGAGTGCGTGGCCATGGGTTTCGCGTGCGCTGAGACGACGGCAGGTATTCGTAATGTTCGATATTTGGCACGACCCACAGTGCGACCTTGGCGTTGTCGGGCCAAATAATTTTGGGGCGCGTAATGATCGGCGAATAAGGTGCGCGATCTGCGTTGATAAATGTCATGCGTTATATCCTATTTTCATACGTCAATACGGCGTTT
>JBLHZD010000287.1:0-5231 GCA_047631095.1 Alphaproteobacteria bacterium | reverse complement strand
ACTGTACCAGTAGCCATCTCAAATTCCTTTAGCAGGGTCTCTCAAATCCACGCCTCACACCATGTGACGACGCGGCCGGTTTCACGCTCGCATTGTCTGGAAGTAACGACGTTAATCGGCGCACCGATTATTGACGTAACACAAAACAAATAAAGCCCGTAGAACTAAATGTAGACATCATGGCGCAAAAATCAATGTTTTTGAATATCAATGGCCAAAAGAAGACTCAAATCAGGGCTACGTTAAACCGAAATATCGACCACACGCGACGGTTGGGCGCTGGATAAACTCGATTGCGACCCCTGACTCGCCTCGACGACAAGCGCGACAATCGCCTGTTCCTGTTGCGCCGCCAGCTTCAACGCCAGCACGCCATTTTGGCCCGCCGCCGCAGACAGACTGGCGGATAAAGTCGAGGATACCGCTGATAACGCCATCGTCAAACGCCTCCGTTACGTTACAATAAGCTGTTCAAAGCACCGTCAGGAAACCGGTTTATAACACAAACCCGGCCCTGACGCACCTTGGAACCCGCGCAGCCCAACTTGGCGTCTGCGACGAGGAACCCCCACAACGCTATTCCTTGGCGTCTGCGGCGATCTGCATCTTCACGATTTTATCCGGGCCATCAACCACACCAGAACGCGGGTGCCCGCGCTTGATGGCGTCCACATGATCCATGCCATCGGTCACCCGACCCCAGACCGTGTATTGCCGGTCAAGATGTGACGCGTCCTGAAGCACGATAAAGAACTGGCTGTCGGCGCTGTCCGGACTGGAGGACCGCGCCATGGACAAAACGCCACGCAGATGCGGCTCAGCGCTGAACTCAGCGTCCAGTTTTTTGCCGGAGCCGCCAGTTCCGGTTCCCGTCGGATCGCCCGTCTGGGCCATAAAACCATCAATAACCCGGTGGAACACGATGCCATCATAGAAGCCCTGCTGGGTCAGTTCCTTGATGCGCGCCACATGGTTGGGGGCAAGGTCAGGGAGCAGTTCAATCACCACTCGGCCGTCCGTGAGATCTAAATAAAGTGTATTTTCCAAGTTCGCCGCCGTCGTCGTTTGAATGTTAGCCATAACCGCCAATAAGGCGCCCACAATCGCGATCGTGAATTTCTTCATGGTGGTCCTTTCAGTATCGTCTATTCCTCGCATATATCTCTCAATCGATCCACCATAATATGGCTTTTTTGGGGCGCGCTCACAATTTTTTACCGCAACGCGGCCTCGATATTGCCGCCATCGACCGTAACGACAGCCGCGGTCGTCTTCTTCGCCTTGGCCAGAAACAAAAAAGCGTCCGCCACATCGGCGGCGGTGACTTCCCGGCCCAACAAATTGCCCGCCATGTAATTCGCCTCGTCGACCCCGCGCGCCTTCGCCCGCGCCGTGACCATATCGTCATCCAGCAATCCGGAGCGAATCCGGTCGGCGTTGACGGCGTTGGCGCGAATGCCGTCACCACCGTGATCCAGCGCGTATTGACGCATCAGGAACAGGGTCGCCGCCTTGGGCAATCCGTAGGGGCCGAAATCGCGCCCTGGATTAACCGCCTGCTTGGACGCGTTAAACAACAACGCCCCGCCGGTTCCCTGCGCGCGCATCACCGCCACGGCGGCTTGCGCCACATTCTGATGGCCGAAAAAATTCAACTCAAACGACTTGCGCAAAGTCTCGTCATCAACGTCGCCGATACGCCCCTGCCAGGCGGCGCCGGCGTTCGACACCACCACATCGACGCCGCCAAACCGCGCCACGATACTGTCGAAGGCGGCCTTGACGGATTGCGCGTTGGTCACATCACATTGAACGGCCATGGCGCGGATCCCCGAAGCGGCTTTTTCCGCCGCCGCCAGATCAACGTCCAGCACCGCAACTTCTGCGCCATCACGCGCAAACGCCGCCGCGATAGCCGCGCCAATGCCGCCGCCCCCGCCAGTCACCGCGACGATCCGGCGCGCCATCGGCTTCTCTGCGCCCTTGCCAAGTTTGGCCTGTTCCAGCGACCAGTATTCAATATCAAACATATCCGCCTCGGGGATACACTGGAACGTCCCGATGGCTTCCGCGTCGCTAATCGTCGCCACGGTGTTCTCCGCCAGATCCGCCGCGACTGCCGCCTCGCCTGCGCTTTTACCAAAGCCAAACAATCCCAATCCGGGTACAAGCGCCACGCGGGGCATGGGATCTAGCGCGGTCTTCACGCCGCCTAGCCGCGCATTGTTTCGCGCAAAATAATCCTGATAGTCAGCGATATATCGATCCACCGCCGCCTCAACCGCCGTTTTAAAGTCGGTCAGCGCCCCGGCTTCCGGCGCTGGCGTTAACAGCGGAAAATTCTTGGTGCGAATATTATGGTCCGGCGTCACCACGCCAATGTGCGCATACCGCGCGAGATCGGCGCCGTCCACATAGGTTCGAATGGCGTTGCTGGTGCGGAAATCCAGCACCATGCGTTTATGATCATCCCCCGACGCCGCCGCACAGGCGCCGCGCAATACCGGCGCAACCTCGGCCAGGGGTGCAATTTTTTCCGGCAACGCCACGGCGGCGAAACCTTTTTTGCACCCTTGCTGTAACCGCGTCTCGGCCAGACTGACCATGTTGACCATGCGGGTATAGGAGTCTTCCGCCGTATCACCAAAGGTGAAAATTCCGTGCTTGTGCAGGATCAAACCTTCCACCGACGGGTCCTGTTCATAAACTTCCGCCGCTTTTTTGGCGAGCGCGAAGCCGGGCATAATATAGGGAACCGCCCCCATGCGCGCACCGAACACCGCCGCGCAGATTTCTTCGCCGTCCGGCTGGTCTGTCAGCGCGAGCACCGCCGTGGAGTGGGTGTGGTCGATAAATTTATGGGGCAAAAACGCGTGTAACAAGGTCTCCACCGATGGGTTTGGAGACGTTGGGTCCAGCAAATTCGCACGTTGGAAATTCACCATATCCTCGTCGCTCAGCGTGTCGCGGTCGCGCAGGCGACGCAACGGCGCCAACCGCACCGCCGGCAATCCCGCCGGTTCAATATCGCCCAGATCCCAACCGCTCCCCTTGACGCACAGGAACTCATCACGGTCGCCTAGAAAGTCGGCCATGGTCGTTTTCACCGACGTGTTGCCGCCGCCATGCATCACCAGCAACGGATCGCCGCCCAAGAGTCGCGAAGTATAAACGCGCAGCGCGACATCGGCGCTAACGCCCGCTTTTGCATAATGCTCAATCATCGACGCCGCCGCAGCGTCCGACCATAAATTCTTCATCGCCGACTCTCCTTCACCAACCCACTATCAGATTCGGCTGCGGACAAACAAATTTCGTTTCGCGCCTTTAAGCCGGCGCCGCGCGTTCCGGGAAGAGCGCCCGCAACCCCGCTGCGCTGGCCGGGGCGATTCCGCGCTCGGTAATCAATCCGGTAACCAGACGGCTGGGCGTTACGTCGAAGGCGTAATTCGCGACGGGACTGCCCTCCGGCACAATTCGCACCGTCTCCAACGCGCCAGCGGCGGTCCGGCCCGAAATTTCGGAAACCTCCGCGCCATCGCGCTGCTCAATGGGAATTTCTGCGACCCCGTCCTGCAGGGTCCAGTCGATGGTGGGCGATGGCAACGCAACATAAAACGGCACATCATTATCAAACGCCGCCAGCGCCTTCAGATAGGTGCCGATCTTGTTGCAGACATCGCCTGTCGCGGTCGTGCGGTCGGTGCCAGTGATACAGAGATCGACGTCGCCATGTTGCATAAGATGGCCGCCCACATTGTCGGCGATGACCGTATGGGGCACCCCGTGCTGCCCCAACTCCCAGGCGGTCAGGCTGGCGCCCTGATTACGCGGGCGGGTTTCATCGACCCAGACATGCACGTCCATTCCGCTATCATGGGCTGCATAGATGGGCGATGTCGCGGTGCCCCGATCCACTGTCGCCAACCAACCGGCATTGCAATGGGTCAAGACGTTCACTCTTCCGCCGCCCTTGGCCGCGCTGATATTGCGCAGCAACGCAACGCCATGTTCGCCAATTTGGCGATTGATCGCCACGTCTTCATCGTTGATTTCCGCCGCCCGACGATACGCCCCGGCGATTCGGTCTGCCCCGCTCAATGGCAAAAGATATGCGCGCATATTATCAAGCGCCCATCGCAAGTTCACCGCCGTCGGCCGAGTCGCCAGCAACGTGACGCAGGCCTTCTCCAGCGCAGCGTCGGAGGCGTCCTCCCGCATCGCCAACGCCATACCATACGCCGCCGTCGCCCCGATCAAAGGCGCGCCGCGCACCTGCATGTCACGGATCGCCCGCGCGGCGTCGGCGCAAGTCGCCAACCGGATAATCTCGAATTCATGGGGCAATCTGGTCTGGTCGATAATATCCACCGTCTCGCCATCAGCGTTCAGCCAGATAGTGCGATAGGGCGCCCCGTCCACATTCATGTCCCAGGCGCTTCCAGCCAATAATCCGCCATTAATTCCGCCACCCAATCCGGCTGACGATGGTCCCCGCGCGGCGCAAACTCGGTCATGGCCGGCTTGATGTCCAGCACCGGCGTACCGTCCACCGCGTCCAGCCCCTCTACAATCAGCGCCCCGCCATCGACGCTGACGACCCGGCAGATGGTCAAGCCGATCCGGTTGGGCCGGTTCTTGCCGCGTTGCGCGAAGATGCCGATTTTGGGCCAATCCGTATTGCCGCGCGGATGTCGAGCGCCCGCGACGATCTTGTCCAACGGGACCTGATCAAAATGAAAAACCACTTCGACATGAGAAAAATCCGTCACGCCTGCCAACGCATCCGGATCAAATTTCGTCGAATCCAGTTCGATCCGGGATTCCAACCCGCCCCAATAATCATCGCTCAAATCGCGACGCGTCGTGCGCACATGCCCAATCGGCTGCAGTTCAATGGTCATCTCAAATCCTCTTTAGACGTCGACCCCGTTTACGGACTCCAGAAACAGGCCCCGCAACGACACGGCGTCCAGCGGGACCGGGTTACTCGGCGCGGTCGGGTCCGCCGCCGCCAACGCCGCAATAGAAATGGCGTCGTCATCGGGCACCCCGATATCGCCCAGACGATCCGGAATGTCCAATTCCTGGCGCAGGGACAACAACCAGTCCATCACCGCGTCGAACCCCGAACCCGGTAAATTCAATACCCGCGCCAAATGGGACATTTTATCGTCGATAGCGGATCGGTTAAACCGCAAGACATAGGGCAGCACCACGGCGTTGGTCAG
>JBLHZD010000286.1:0-5255 GCA_047631095.1 Alphaproteobacteria bacterium | reverse complement strand
GGCGCCCAGATGAGTGGCCAGCGCCTCGGCCACCGGACCGATATTGCCGTCGGGAGTGGAATCGAAGGTCGAGCAATATTTGAAATAGATCTGTTTGGCGCCCGCGTCCTGCAGCGCCCGACAGGCGGCCATGGATTGTTCGATGGCATCCGATGCGGGGATGGAGCGGCTTTTCAGCGCCACGATGCCGGCGTGGGCGTCCAGTCCCGCCAATGTCTCGGGCGTGGGAACGCCAATGGTTTGCACCACGCGCATGCCGCCGCGCGCCAGCATGGACCCCATATCCGTGGCGCCGGTGAAATCATCGGCGATGACGCCAAGAATAAGAGAAGTCATGTTGGTTCCTTATGAGGGGCCTTTATGAGGGAGATTTTGCGCCACGAACAAGCTGGCCTGGCAACGCGCCGGTTACCGCACCGCCAATTTGGACCGGCGCGCCGGATACGATGGTCGCGTCATACCCGTCCACATCCTGAATGAACCGGCGCCCGTCGCTGGGCAAATCATACACAACCCGGGGCGCGTGAAGTCGCAAACGGTCGTAATCGATGACGTTGATATCGGCTTTGTGACCGGGCCGCAACAGCCCGCGATCATTTAGCCCAATCGCCGCCGCATTATCGCGCGTCAGCCGTTTAACCGCCCAGGGCAGGGACACGGTGTCGCCGCGCGTGCGGTCGCGCGTCCAATGGGTGAGCATATAGGTCATGGCGCTGGCGTCGGCGATGATGCTGACATGCGCGCCGCCATCGCCCAGCCCGACCAGCGAATTGGGGTGGCTGAGCATGTCTTTCACGCAGTCCAGATTGCCATCGGTGTAATTGCTCAAAGGCCGATACAAAGTCGTTTTGCCGTCATTTTCCAGTAACAAATCATAGGCGTATTCGGCCGGGTCTTTACCCGCGCGGGCCGCCGCTGCGCCGATGCTGGTCTCCGGCGCGGGTTCATAATCCGGCGGATCGCCCAACAGGTAAATGCCGTTCCAGTTGGACACACGATAGGACAGTCTTTCATTCGGGTTGGTTTCCGAAATCAACTGTCGGCGAAAGTCAGGCTGGCGCAGCACCGCCAGTTTTTCCGCGAAGGGCAGATTGGCGATCTTGTTCCAGCTGGGCCGGTTCATGAACGGATTTTGTGAAATCTCGAACCCCAGCATAATGCCCGTGGGGCGCGGCAGGACCTGCCCAAATATGTGCAATCCCTCAGCGTTGGCGTCGGCGATTTTTTCCATCAGGTCACGCCAGCCATTGGGCGTCGCGTCGCGTTGCAGGATGGTGATGGTCATGGGCCGAGCGGCGGCTTTCACCATCCGGCGCAGGATGTCGAATTCGGCGTCCTGATCGGTGAAGTCGGAAATAACCTGCAGCCAGCCTGCGCCAGTCTCGCCAACGGCGCGGGCGATCTCGATCAGCTCGTCGGCTTCGGCTTTCAGGGTGGGGGTGTGTTCGCCCGCCAACGTCTTGTGATTGAGTGTGCGCGAGGTGGAAAACCCCAACGCACCGCTGCGAATACCCGCCGCCGCGATCTGCGCCATTTCGGCGCGGTCTTCCGCCGTCGCGGCTTCATGCGCCAGCGCGCGTTCGCCCATCACGAAGGTTCGCACCGCCGCGTGCGGCACCTGCGTCACCACGTCGAGGTCAAAATTCCGCGCCGCCAGCGCATCCAGATAATCGTCGAAACTTTCCCAGTTTCAGGGCAATCCCTCGGTCAGCACCACTTCGGGAATATCCTCCACGCCCTCCATCAGCTTCACCAGCATGTCGCGCTGGTCTGGGCGGCAGGGCGCGAAGCCGACGCCGCAATTGCCGATCATCGCCGTCGTCACCCCGTTCCACGAGGACGGCGTAATACGGTTGGTCCAGGTGACCTGCGCGTCATAATGGGTGTGAACATCGACAAAGCCCGGCGTCACCAGTTTGCCGCGCGCGTCGATCTCTTCCGCGCCTTTGGGCAAATTGGGGCCGATGGCGGTAATTTTTCCGTCCGTGACCGCGAGGTCAGCGTCAATGGGGTCGCCGCCGGACCCGTCTATGATTGTGCCGCCGCGAATAACCAGTGATGCCGTATTTCCCATGATCAGTCTCTCCGTGAACGATGATCCGGCGCACGCGCGATCTCAAAGTGTTGAAAAGAGGCAGGTTGTGCGGGCGGACAATCGTATTTAAAGTTTGGCGAAATTAAGGTTTGGCGAATTTAAGAATACACGCGTACGCATCAGCTTAACCGCCGGATACGCGTTTGCAAACGCCTTGATTTTTTACCCATCGCTGAAAATTAATTCCGGCGATGCAGAGGGAGATTACACCATGGCTGATATACCCGAATATGAAGTCTACGCGATTAAATACGGTCATCACGATCGCATGCGGCAGGACAATTTCATCTTCAAGGACCCTCATGACGAGGCGACCACGATTGACTTCTATGTCTGGGTCATCACCGGTGGGGGCCGCACTTTTGTGGTCGATGTGGGGTTTGAGGCAAAGGAAGCCAAGGCGCGTGATCGCAAACTGCTCCGTCTGCCGTCGGAGGCTGTTCGACTGGTCGGCGTCGATCCGGCCACGGTCGAGGACATCATCATCACTCATCTGCACTATGACCATTGCGGCGATATCTCGCCCTTCCCGAACGCGCGGTTCCACTTGCAGGAAAGCGAGATGAACTACGCCACTGGCAAGTCCATGACCCATCAGCCGCTGCGCCATGCCTACAATGTGGATTATGTCGTTAACTTCGTGCGCGCGGTCTATGACGACCGGGTGAATTTTGTCGACGGCGTGTCGGAACTGGCGCCCGGCGTCTTTGTGCATCACATCGGCGGGCACACGGCGGGTATTCAATCCGTGCGGGTGTGGACGCGCAAGGGCTGGCTGGCGCTGGCGTCCGACGCCACGCATTTCTACGACAACATGGCCATCCCCAATCCATTCCCCATCGTCTGCCATGTGGGCCACATGTTGGACGGCTACGACACGCTGCGCGACATGGCGGGCGGCGATGTGCACAGAGTCATTCCCGGCCATGACCCGCAGGTGATGAACCTGTTCCCCGCCGCGTCGAAAGAGCTGGAAGGCATCGCCGTGCGGCTGGACGCGGATCCCATCGGCGATCTGTCCAAGGTCTGGCGGCAGTCGTGAACATTTATGAAAATACCGCCCCGATTGAATACGAAGTCTATGCGGTAAAATACGCGGAGCGGCTGTCCTCCAACCACGCGACCTTCGTGCATCGCGACCCCCATGACGGCCCGGCCCCGATGGATTATTTCGTCTGGGCGATTATCGGCGGCGGCAAGACCTATGTCGTCGATCTGGGCTTCGACCGTCGCTACAAGCGCGGCGCGCGGCATTTGCTGCGCAGTCCGGCGGAGGGGTTAAAGCTGCTCGATATCGACGCTGCGCAGGTGGAGGAGGTGATCGTCACCCACATGCATTATGACCATGCGGGCAGCGTGCCGGACTTTCCCAAGGCGCAGCTTTGGCTGCAGGAAGATGAAATGACCATGTCCACAGGACATTTCATCAAGCACAAGGCGTTTCGCTTCGGCAATTTTGTGGAATACACGGTGGATTTCGTGCGCGCGGTCTATGACGTCCGGGTGGCGTTTCTGGATGGCGACAAAACCATCGCGCCGGGGATCGAGCTGCGCCGGGTCGGCGGACACACCCACGGAATGCAGCTGGCGCGGGTGTGGACGCGCAATGGCTGGCTGGTCCTCGCCTCGGATGCGGTGCATATGTACGACAATATGCTGAAAGCAAACCCGTATCCGGCGGTGTTCGACATGCGTGAAATGCTCGACAGCTTTCGTGATATTCAGGCGATGGTGGATGCGCCCAAACGCATCATCCCCGGCCACGATCCGCTGGTGCTGAAAACCTTTCCCGCGCCCAGCGCAAAGCTGGACGGCATTGTCGCGCGGCTGGATTAAGCGCCCGAATTTTAAGGATTAGATTATGACGTTAAAGTTATCTGCAATTCCCGCCCTCCTGAGCCTCGCCCTGTTGGCCGCCTGTGCGCCATCCGGCGACAAGCAAGACGGGCCGGACTGGTCGAAATCAAGCGTGCATAAGGTGACGACCCGCAATGGCGACCACGTGACCGCGCGCGTGGTGGGCGACGCCAAAAACGGCTACGATTACGACGCCCGCATCCGCCGCATGTCCCGCGCCAACACCGATACCCAGGACCGCCAACGCGTGCTGAGCGACGCCACCCAATCCCTCATGAGCAGCCTCTGCGGCGCCGGCTACAAACAGGAACGGCCCTTCAACTCCGCCAACTATTTCAGCCAGCGCGGACGGTTTGTCTGCTCGGGGAAGTAGGGCGGTTGCGGGTGTTTGTGTGACAGGCTATTCGTCAAGAAGGGCGCGAACGGTCCCGATCGGCAAAAACATGCGCAGGTCGTTCGAGGGCAGGGGCGTAAATCCGTAGCTGGAATAGAGTTTTTTGCGCCGGGCCACGAGGTTCGGGTCCCCGCAATCCAGAATATCCAGCACGGCGACGGCGATGCCGATTGCCTCGGCGGCTCGGGCGATCTGGATGAGCGCATCGGCCAACAAGACGCCGCCAAAACCGTTGCCTGAACAGCGTTGATCGACGCCGATCATGGAAATATACGCCGCTGGAATGCCGCCATGTCGAGGCCGTGTGCGGGCGTATCGCGGCGGTAAACCCCTATAATCCACGACATGCGCATTGAGCGCGTAAAACCCGATCAAAGCGTCTTCGGCCCCGATCATGACGTAAAGGCGCGTATTCCCCGCCCGAGCGAGCTTGTTCGCCGTGCGTTTAAAATAATTATCAACGGGCACCACGCCGCAGGAAAAATCCGCCCGGTCGTGTTTGTCCGGGTCGAAGGGCTCGATTGTATAGGGCGCCACTAGGAGTCGATGACGTCTTTATGTCGGGTAAAGGCCGCGCGCAGCGTATCTTGTGGCGCGGGTGGCTTGTCCAGCGCATCAAAAAATGTCGCGTGGTCCACAGGCTGTAACACGGTGCGTTCATGCGCGGCGATGGTCTCCATCGCCAGTTGATAGGCGGCGTTCATCGTGAAGACGGAATCATCAACACCGGACAATGCGGCGGCGCGCTGAATAGCCGCCTTGATGCGCGGCTTCGTGCGAAAATTCATCCGCGCACTGCTGTGCTCGTCGATGTCATTCGAGTTATCGTGGATGGCGATCATGGTGGTTCCTGTGAATTAGAAATTACAATGTACGTAAAATGGGCGTACATTTCAAGGAGGTGCTAAT
>JBLHZD010000285.1:0-5259 GCA_047631095.1 Alphaproteobacteria bacterium | reverse complement strand
AGCGCCGGCCTGTCACGCCGGAGGCCGCGGGTTCGAGTCCCGTCACTCCCGCCACTACCCCGTTACGTTGTTGTACTGAATTAAGAAATATAAAAATTAAGCCCGTCATTTCAGAGTGACGGGCTTAATTTTTAGTTTTTTTGGCTAATTGCCTTTGCTTCACATTTCATAAATCTTATATTGCGGTCGCTGCGTGCGAATTGATCGTTTATAGTCGTAAATTACACACCGAATACGCGACGTTTTGGGGAGTAGAGACAAATGGAAGGGTTGCTTCGGGAATATCTTCCAATCCTGATATTTCTAGCCTTGGCTATTGGCATCTCTGGCGCGATGTATGTCGCTAGCCTGGTGCTCGCAAAACAATCTCCTGATTCTGAGAAACTTTCAGCCTATGAATGTGGGTTTGAGGCTTTTGACGATGCCCGGGGCCGGTTCGACGTACGGTTTTATCTTGTGGCTATTTTATTTATTATTTTCGATTTGGAAGTCGCGTTTTTGTTCCCGTGGGCGGTGTCTCTCGGAGATATTGGCGTTTTCGGATTTTGGTCGATGGTCCTTTTTCTGGGAATTCTGACAATCGGTTTCGTGTATGAATGGCGAAAAGGCGCATTGGAATGGGAATGAGCCCAACGATTCAGGGGCAAGCGCCCCTGCAAAATAGCGACGTGCAGGATCGGGTCATGGAATCCGTGACAGATTCGCTTGCAGAAAAAGGGTTTGTGCTGGCGAACGCCGATAAGTTGGTGAATTGGGCGCGCACTGGATCGTTATGGCCAATGACCTTTGGTTTAGCGTGCTGCGCCGTCGAAATGATCCACGCTTATATGCCGCGCTATGATCTTGACCGATTTGGCGTCGTGCCGCGCGGTAGTCCCCGGCAATCCGACGTCATGATCGTCGCCGGTACATTAACCAACAAAATGGCGCCAGCGTTGCGCAAGGTATATGATCAGATGGCGGAGCCGCGCTGGGTGATCTCCATGGGCTCCTGCGCGAACGGCGGGGGTTATTATCACTACTCCTATTCGGTTGTTCGTGGCTGTGACCGGGTTGTGCCAGTCGACATCTATGTGCCGGGTTGTCCGCCAACGGCTGAGGCCCTGATTTACGGAATTATGCAGTTGCAAAAGAAAATCCGGCGCACCGGCAGCATAGCGCGTTAAGAGCATTTAGTTGATGGAAGCAGAAAACATTAGCGTCGTTCATCAAGAACTGGCCGATTATCTCACAGATCACCTTGGCGGCTCTGTGCTGGAAGTGCGTATCGAGGGCGGGGAGGTCTGTATCGAAATTGGGTGCGCCGCGCTTTGCAAATGTATGAAATTTTTGCGAGACGACGTGAATTGCCTGTTCAAATCAGTCGTCGATATTTGTGGCGTTGATTACCCGGAGCGCCAACAGCGTTTCGATATCGTCTATAATTTGTTGAGCTACAATTTGAACCAGCGCCTTCGAGTAAAGGTGAAGGCGGACGAGGATACGCAGGTTCCGTCCATCGCCGATATTTATCCGACCGCCAGTTGGTTCGAGCGCGAAGTGTGGGATTTATTTGGCGTGTTCTTTTCGGGGCACCCGGACTTGCGCAGAATTTTAACGGATTACGGGTTCGATGGTCATCCGCTTCGTAAGGACTTTCCGTTAACGGGCCATGTCGAGGTGCGCTACGATGATGAGCAGCAGAGGGTCATCTACGAGCCTGTCGCCTTGACGCAATCCTTTCGCGCCTTCGATTTTACTAGCCCCTGGGAGGGCGGTAAGCCGCTCCCGGGTGATGAAAAGGCTGAAAAAGGACAAGGCGAATGACCGCCGACGCCCAAATCAAAAACCTGACGCTTAATTTCGGTCCACAACATCCGGCCGCGCACGGCGTTTTGCGCATGGTCATGGAAATGGACGGCGAGATAGTGGAGCGGCTGGACCCGCATATTGGCTTGCTGCATCGCGGAACAGAGAAGCTCATTGAGCACAAGACCTACATGCAGGCGATTCCATATTTTGATCGCTTGGATTACGTAGCGCCGATGTGCCAGGAACATGGGTTTGTCTTAGCGGTGGAAAAATTACTGGGTATCGCGCCGCCGCCGCGCGGTCAGTATATCCGCGTTATGTTCGCCGAAATTTCCAGGTTGCTGAATCATCTTCTGAACGTGCCGGCGCTCGCCCTCGACGTGGGAGCTATGACGCCGATGTTATGGGCGTTCGAAGAGCGTGAAAAGCTGATGGAGTTTCATGAGGCGGTCTGCGGCGCAAGGCTTCACGCCGCCTATTACCGGGTTGGCGGCGTGCATCAGGATATGCCTGCAGGGCTGATGGATCGTATTATCGATTGGGCGGATGCGTTTCCGAACTTTATCGACGATATGGAAACGTTGCTGACGGACAATCGGATTTTCAAGCAACGAACGGTTGATATTGGGGTCGTCTCCGCCGCCGACGCGATGGCGTGGGGATTTTCCGGCCCAATGCTCCGCGGATCTGGCGTCGCCTGGGACTTGCGGAAGTCGCAGCCCTATGACGTGTACGCCGATATGGACTTTGATATTCCGATTGGCAAGAATGGCGATTGTTACGACCGCTACTTGGTGCGAATCGAAGAGATGCGCCAGAGCGTTCGAATCGTACGCCAGTGTATTGAAAAAATGCCGGAAGGCCCCGTGCAAAGCGAAGATGGTAAAGTTTCGCCGCCGCGCCGTGCGGATATGAAACAATCGATGGAAGCGTTGATCCATCACTTCAAGCTGTATACCGAAGGCGTGCATGTGCCTGAGGGTGAAACTTATACCGCCGTGGAAGCGCCGAAAGGTGAGTTTGGCGTGTATCTCGTCTCAGACGGATCGAACAAACCCTATCGCTGTAAAATTCGGGCGCCAGGGTTTGCGCATCTTCAGGCGATGCACTTTATGTGCAAAGGCCACATGTTGGCGGATTCTGTTGCAATTTTGGGATCCATGGATGTTGTCTTTGGCGAGATTGACCGGTAAGGCGCGCGGAGAATGAGCGATAAATTTGAATTCACACCGGAAACATTAGCGGCTGCTCAAAAAATCGTCGCAAAATATCCGGAAGGGCGACAAGCCAGCGCGGTGTTGCCGTTGCTGGATCTGGCGCAACGACAGAACGATGGCTGGGCGAGTGATCCCGTTATGGATGCTGTCGCAGCGTTTCTGGATATGCCACGCATTCGTGTTGTCGAAGTGGCCAGCTTTTATACGATGATCAGTATGAAGCCGGTCGGGAAGTATCTCCTGCAGTTTTGCACCACCACGCCTTGCTGGTTGCGTGATTCGGATGCGGTGCTCGCGGCGACGGAGAAGCATTTAGGCGTTGGGCTGGGACAGACGACGCAAGACGGTATGTTCTCCTTGTTGGAGGTAGAATGTCTTGGAGCCTGTGTAAACGCGCCAATCGTGCAGATTAATGACGATATGTACGAAGATTTAACGGCGGATAGCATCGTTGCGGTGTTGAAGGCGTTACAGGCCGGTGAAACGCCGCCGTATGGCACCCAGATCGGGCGCCAAACATCAGCGCCCGTAAGTGGCACCATTGCTTTAAACGACCTTACTTTTTCGGAAGAATAACAGATATGCTTCAAGATAAAGATCGTATCTTCACCAATTTGTACGGACTGCACGATCCGTCGCTTGCCGGCGCGCGCGCCCGCGGTGATTGGGCGGGCACAAAGGACCTGCTTGCCAAGGGCCGCGACTGGATTGTTGAAGAAATGAAGTCTTCTGGTTTGCGCGGTCGCGGCGGCGCCGGGTTCCCGACCGGATTAAAATGGTCGTTCATGCCGAAAGAGATTGGCGATCGCCCGCATTACCTGGTCGTTAACGGGGACGAGAGCGAGCCGGGAACGTGCAAGGATCGTGATATTCTGCGCCACGACCCGCATAAGCTGGTTGAAGGTTGCTTGTTGGCCGGGTTCGCGATGGGCGCGCATGCGGCCTATGTTTATGTTCGCGGCGAATTTTTTAATGAAGCTGCAGCGTTAGATCGCGCTGTGGACGAAGCGTATGCCGCCGGGCTGCTGGGGCCGGATGCGTGTGGCTCTGGTTGGGCCTATGATGTTTATGTTCATCGTGGCGCAGGCGCGTATATCTGCGGCGAAGAAACGGCGCTGTTGGAAAGCCTTGAGGGAAAAAAGGGTCAACCAAGGTTGAAGCCGCCATTTCCCGCAATGTCAGGACTTTATGGTTGTCCGACGACGGTGAATAATGTGGAAACAATTGCTGTCGCGCCGACGATTTTACGACGCGGCGCGGAATGGTTTTCAAGTTTCGGGCGAGAGAACAACCACGGCACCAAGGTATTTTGCATCTCGGGCCATGTGAACAACCCGTGTAATGTCGAAGAAGAAATGTCGATTCCGCTAAAAGAATTGATCGAGACGCATGCGGGCGGCGTTCGCGGTGGATGGGACAACCTTCTGGCGGTGATCCCAGGGGGCAGTTCGACCCCAATGCTGCCTAAGCATATTTGTGACGATGTGTTGATGGATTTTGATTCGTTAAAGGAACAACAAACTGGTTTAGGCACGGCTGGTTTGATTGTAATGGATAAGTCCACGGATATCGTTAAAGCCATCGCCCGCCTTGCATATTTCTACAAGCATGAAAGCTGTGGCCAGTGTACGCCGTGCCGTGAGGGCACAGGATGGATGTGGCGGATATTGGAGCGCATGGTTACGGGTGATGCTGAGGTTGAAGAAATAGATATGTTGCTCGATGTATCGAAGCAGATTGAAGGGCATACTATTTGTGCGCTGGGAGATGGCGCCGCTTGGCCAGTTCAAGGGTTGATACGGCATTTTCGCGATGAAATTGAGCATCGTATTCTGAAACGCAAAGGCGTGAGTAGCCAACCAACGGCTGCGGCGGCGGAATAGGAACGCGAAAATGCCAAAATTAACCGTCGACGGCGTGGAAATTGAAGTTGAAAACGGGCTGACCGTTCTGCAAGCCTGTGAACAGGCTGGTGTGGAAGTTCCCCGATTCTGTTACCATGAACGACTCTCGATCGCGGGTAATTGCCGAATGTGCTTGGTTGAAGTGAAACCTGGCCCCCCCAAACCTCAGGCATCCTGCGCGCTTCCGGCGGGCGAGGGGATGGAAGTTATTACCAATTCCCCGATGGTCCAGAAGGCGCGTAACGGCGTCATGGAATTTTTGTTGATCAACCATCCCCTGGATTGCCCAATCTGCGATCAGGGTGGTGAGTGTGATTTGCAGGACCAGGCGATGGGCTACGGCCATG
>JBLHZD010000284.1:0-5262 GCA_047631095.1 Alphaproteobacteria bacterium | reverse complement strand
GTAAATTTAAATTGCAACTTCCTGTCCGCCGCCTTCGCCGAAAAAATCTTCGCCGAAGGAAAAATAGTCCGCAAGGGTCGATCGATGTTTTTCACCGATTGTCGTATTTTAGACGCCAAAACGGGAAAAATACTCTCGACCGCGAGCGGGATATTCAAATATCTCGAATAAACCACCACGCGCCCGCTTCAGTTTCGCCACCTCCAATATTAAAACCTGTAAATATTAAGCCCTTAATATTTAGCGACGGGCGCCCGCCATCAACGCGACATTGCCGTGAATGTGTAGCGGCTGAAACGCCAGACCGGCATCATCAAACCACGCCCTGTATTCATCCAGGCTGCCCGGTCGGTTATCGACGCCCAGATCGGTGACATATTGGTCGAAATCAGGCGCGGTGCGCATTGCGGCGCCAAGCTCCCGTTCGATCCGGTCCCAAATTTCAATTTGCAGCGGAAACAACGACGCGTCTGTCATACGCAATCGGTCAAAAAGCAGAAACACACCGCCCGGCGCCAGATTCTTCGCCGTCCAGTCGATCACGGAGCGTTTCGCGACATCGGGTAAATCATGGAACGTCAGCACACTGTATATACAGGCGTACGGGCCGGATGGCAGCGCGAGGTCGTTAATTTTCTCCAAATCACCTTCAACGCAGGCGATATCGAAATCCGAAAACGCTTGTCGGGCGCTTTCCAGCGCCTTCGCCTTTCGGTCAACACCAATGATCGAAAGGTCAGGTTTTTTCGCCCATAGCAAATGAGCGACATAGCCGTCTCCAAAGCCCAGATCGATGATTTTTTCGCCGTTTTTGACCGTCTTTGCGACCACGGACGCCAAAATATCCAGCTGCTCCGCGCGCGTCGGATGACGTTGAATTGGATCGTCCATTTATTGAAGCTCCTCGTTATTGTATCCAACCATGTCAAGTTTGGCTGATCGGGATATAGCCCGGCGCCGATTCGATTCGTTCAAACCAGGCGCGAATAGCGCCATAGGACGACAAGTCATAACCGCCTTCATTCGCAACATGGGTGTACGCGTACAATGCGATATCCGCGATCGAAAAAGCGTCGTTTCCAAACCAATCATGGGCGCCCAACTGCGTTTCCATAGTATCGAGCGCGGCGTAACCTTGCGTCATTTTCTCATCAAGAGCTGCTTCGCGTTCCGGCGTCATATCCAGATGCGCGCGCCAGAACCGGACGACGGCGATATAGGGCTCATGGCTGTATTGCTCGAAAAACATCCATTGCAGCACCATGGCGCGCGCAAAGGGATCATCGGGAAGAAAGGGCGTTTTTTCCGCCAGAAAGAATAATATTGCGTTCGATTCGGCGAGAATGCGACCGTCGTCCAGCACCAGCACCGGAATTCGCCCATTGGGGTTTACAGCCAGAAATTCTGGCGTCCGTGATTCGCCGCGAAGAATATCGATTGCAATGCGCTCATAGGGACGGTTTTGCAGGGCGAGCAGAAGTCGCGCTTTATAGCCGTTACCTGATATCGATGAATCGTACAGGCGCACGCTTGCCCCTCCCGGCGACGGTTGACCTTACTCCTCTGGAGAGCCGCCAACAGACAATTTGGACCCGCTCGGCGTATTTTCAAGCGACGCTGGATCCACCAGTTCAAACCGGCGACGGTCCAGAAGGATAGAACCCGCCAGGGTCTTGCTGTTGGTCAGGTCGGACACATCGACAACCACGACATGAGGCACGCCACGCTGATCGTCAAAAAGACGGGACACACGCCAGATCGAACGCTTCAAAGTGCCTTCGACCCTTCGATACAGTTGATCTGTGGTAACCGTGCGGCGCGCCATTGAACCTAATCTCCGAAATGAAACTTACTAGATGCGGGCGCCCGAAGCGCGGAATTGAACCGTTACGCCGCATCGAGCCGACGCCAAATCATCCAATATCAGCAGGAACGTACCGATGAAACGGTCCTTTACAAAACCATGATCCGTTTACAGTATTAGCAGCGTTTATCAAGTTTCATGTTATAAACATCGTGAAATAAATATTTGCCTTGCTCAGGTCGTTAGGGGCCGCGCGTAAAAATGATCGATGGATACGACGATGCCGGCCGAAATTAACAGCACCGCCCTGTTTGAGTTGGCGCGCAATGAATCGCCCGCCGCCCGCTCGGAGCTTGTTGAGACAATTACAGGATTCCCCCTCGCGGACCATGACGCGATGAGTGATCGCGAGCGAGACCTTGTCTATGACATCTTGAATCAGGTCGTGCGCGATGCCGAAATTTCGGTCCGCAAAACGATGAGCGCCTCTCTGGCCGAGTTACCGGACCCGCCACGGGGTCTGGTGCGCCTCCTGGCCAATGATTCGATAGAAATCGCCTATCCGATTCTGACAAAAAGCGGTGTGCTGCAGGATGAAGATCTACTCGACATCGTGCGCAATCGCACACAAGAGCACCAACTGGCGGTCGCCGTCCGGCGCAATGTCAGCGCGGAAGTATCCGCTGGGTTGGTCGAGACAGGCGACGAGAATGTCATCGGATCGCTGCTGCGCAATCAGGATGCGGTGATTTCGCGCCAGACGATGGAATATCTCGTCGAGGAATCCAAACGTCACGATTCGTTTCAGGAACCGATCCTGCGTCGACGCGAACTCGACCCGGAACTCGTCACCCGAATGTTTGGCTGTGTGTCCGGCGCCTTGCGCCAAACCATCCTGGACGACTGGGATCTGGACGAAGAGGTTGTGGACACTTTGTTACAACGCGCGGTCTCGCGTGAAGTTCAGGCCACCGCCTATGCGGCCGCCGATATTCCCAAATCGATGCAACTGGTCGACACCCTGGACGAAAATGACCAGATTTCACCGGAAATCATGCTGCAAACTTTGCAAGACGTTGAGATCGCGCTGTTCCTCGCCATGTTCTCCAAATTTACCAAACTTGAAGGCGAATTTACAAAACGATTACTGTTCGAACCCTCCGGCGACAGGCTGGCCATTGTCTGCAAGGCGTCAGGAATTGGTAAAGCTGTCTTCAGCTCGCTTTTCGCGCTGACCCGATTGGCCACGCCCGCCGAGGCGGAATTACAGGCGGAAATCGGCAGGTCTTTGGCTTTATACGACAAAACATCGCGATCCCAGGCCATGGATATTGCACGGCGATGGCAGGGCTCGGCGCAAAACGCAAAGTGGACGAAGAACTAGCCCCCTATGTCGGAAACAATTTCAAGCCCAGACGCCGCCGCGCAACGCCACGCCACACGCGCCGCCGCCGCCGAACATCGACTCTACAACCTGTCCCGGCTGGTATCCGCCTCGATATGGGAAACCGATGCAGAATTCCGGCTCACTTTTGTCTCGTTTCGGGCCTTTGAGTATCTGGGAATGCACCCGCAAGAACTCATCGGACGCCCGCTCCGCGATATCGGCGATTTTATATCGCTGGATAATTTCAAGGCAGGCGGCGAAAACCAATCGACCTTCCGCGACGTTTTTTTCGAAGTCGAACACCGCGACGGCGAAAAGCGACTGTTTCTGGTCAGCGCCCTGCCCGTCTACGATCAGGACACGGGCGCCTTTCGCGGCATGCAGGGCACAGCGGAAGAAGTAACAAAACACCCCCGCGCGACCGAAGGGTTTGAAGCGCTGTTCGACGCCATGGAACAGAGCCTTATCCTGGTCATGATCGCCAACGCTGAGGGACGAATAGAATACGCCAACCCGAAATTCCAGGATGCGACGGGCTATTTCCTTGATGAGCTGAAACGCATGACGCCGCGCATGCTCGTCAACGCAACGCCAAAAGAATACGACAAAAAGTGGGCGCGCATCGACGCCGGCAAGGAAAGCCACCAGGCGGTCGGCTATCGACGCAAGCAAGGCGGTTTTTTCGAAGCGATGGAAATGATAACCGCGATCCCGTCGAGCGATGACAGCATCCAGCGATACGCCTGGATTGTCGAAGACGCGACGGCGAAACGCGTCTATAGCGCGCAATTGCCCGCGACGGGCGAGTCGTCCCTGTTCAGCGATATGCCCCACCGTATTCACGCCGCCATCGCCCTGATCATGTCGAGCGAGAACAACCTGTCTGCCACAATGCGAATGGATAATGAGGCGCTGTGGGATGCGGTGAACCGTCTGCCGCTGGGCGTCATCATTCTTGACGGGTTCGGGCGCCCCTTGAATATGAATACCGAGGCCCGATCCATTTTTGACCAGGAGGATGGTTTACAGATCGGCCGCGACGGCCTGCACGGCCTGCAAAATGGCGAACCGGTGAACCTGAAAGATGTCGTTGAACGCGCCGACAACTGGTCTGGCAAAAAGAAAAAGCGGCCGTCTGGCGGCGCTGTTGCGATTGATCGTCCCTCCGGCGACCGTCCCTATACGGTGGTCGTAACGCCGTTGCGCACGCAAGCGCGCTACTTTGATAGCGACCGGCCCGCAGCGCTCGCCTTTATCAGCGATCCTGAAACAGCGCCCGCGATAAAGGAAGAACAATTGGTCGCCCTGTATGGTCTGACCCCGGCGGAGGCCCGGCTTGCCGCCTTGCTCGCCAAGTATTTAAGCCTCGCCGAATCCGCCGAAGCGCTGAGCGTTAGCCAGCATACGGTGCGCACGCATATCAAACGGGTTTTCTCCAAAACGCTGACGGAGCGTCAATCCGGCTTGTTGCGCGTGTTGCTCAGCGGACCCGCCCCAATCAACTCGGATTGACCCGATGCATCACGAGTATCGACAATTCCACTATTCGCCATAGGATATTGAATTAATGACGCAAAAAATGAGCCCCCAAGAATTACGCCGGATCGCCGAAGCCCACGGGCTCAATAATCTGGAAGACGCCCATTTGGCCGAAGTCGAGCGCGCCTTGGTCTATTCACAATCCATGGCGGCGAAGATGCCGGACATTCTGGTTCCTGCGGATGAGCCCGCCCATGTCTTTCAGGCGGAAAATTTCATAACCGTAACAGAAAGTTAACATCATGGACGACGCCGCGTTTATGACAATCGCCGAAGCCGGGCGTTTGATAAAAGACAAGTCCCTGTCCCCGGTGGAATATACGCAATCCCTGATCGAGCGAATGGACGGATTGGACGGCGACTACAACGCCTTCTTGCTGAAAACGCCGGATATCGCCCTGCGTCAGGCCCAGGCCGCGGAAACCGAAATTCTAAAAGGAAACTGGCGCGGCCCCTTGCATGGCGTTCCCTTTGCGCTGAAAGACATCATTGATTACAAAGGCCTGCCGACGACCTGCCATTCCAAAATTCT
>JBLHZD010000283.1:0-5290 GCA_047631095.1 Alphaproteobacteria bacterium | reverse complement strand
GGCGCTGCGGAAGACCTATGATTTACCAATCTGGCTGGTGGGGACCAGTCGCGGAACTGTTTCTGTCGCGAATGCGGGAATTCGGTTGCGCGAATCGCCGCCGGACGGTCTCGTGCTTACGTCGTCAATCGCCCATGAGAACCCTCGGGGCGGGAATCTGCTTGATCTCAATCTCGGTGAGATTCGCCCGCCGGTTCTGGTGGCGCATCATCTGGAGGATGATTGCTGGGTGACGCCCTATGCTGGCGCGGTGGAAATTGAAGAGGCCCTGACAGGGTCGCGCGCGGTAACTCTGTTGGCGATTGAGGGGGGCGCGCAGAAGGGGAATACGTGCAAGCCCTATTCTCACCATGGATTTTGGGGGCGTCGAGACGCTGTTGTTAAGGCGATTGCGGATTGGATTTTGGGACAATCGCCTAAAACGTAATTTTGGGAAGAAAAATTAACTTTTTTCAGGCCAAAATACAGCATGACCGACGATGATCAGTTTCGATTGCCCGATGACTGCGATGCGTGCATTCGGGAATTACACACCTATTGGCGATCCATTCAACCGGACGAGGGGCTTCCGTCGCGCCGCGATTTTGATCCTTTGGCGTTATCCGCAGAGTGTTGGCCGTATTTGTGGCTGATTGATGTGGAGCGGGACCCGCTGCGGTTTCGCGTCCGTTTAATGGGAACCAAAATCGTTCGATATTACCGGGGTGAATTTACCGGAAAATGGCTGGATGACATGGCGCCGGATGCTGAAAATTCGGGTGAATTCGCACAATTCAGGGATTGCGTGGATAAAGGTGCGCCTGATTACCAGAAAATTAAAATGCCGCGCCAGGAGAAAGGTCTGTGGCCTGGAGAGCGCGCGCGTCACGAGGCGTCACCCGCCGCCCAACGGGTCTGTTTGCCGTTGGCGTCAAATAATAGCGCGGTGGATGTTTTATTATTGCTGACCCGGTTTCCCGAGACCCGCATGAGCCGGAGCCAGTTGAAACTATAGTCTCGCTAGACGGATCAACCGCCCTCGATTGCGGGCAAAAAGCAGATTTCGCTATCGGGTCCAATCGGCTCCAACAGGGCGTCGTGGTAGATCTGACCGTCAATTGCGACGGCCATTTCCGTTTTTAACACCGCCGCCAGGCCGGGGAAATCGGCGTCGAGCGCGCGCAACAGCGACCGAACGTCCTTCGCCTCGACCTGTATTTTTTCCTGCCCGTTGGTGAACTGTCGGGCGATATCCCGGTATAGTAAAACTTCAGCCATCAGGGCTCCTTCTCTGATTTGCGCCGATCTGCGCCGGTCTGCACCGGTCTGCAATGAATTATTTATTCGCGTCCAGCGCCGCCAGAACGCGCGGCGGCGACATCGGCAAATCCGTCATACGCACGCCGGTCGCATCCGCAACCGCGTTGGCGATCGCGGCCATGGGCGGCACAATCGGCACTTCGCCAACGCCCCGAACGCCAAAGGGGTGGGTCGGGTTGGCGATTTCAATCACGACCGTATCGATCATTGGCAAATCGGACGCCACGGGAATGCGATAATCCAGGAAGCCGGGGTTCTGCAAACGCCCGTCTTCGCCATAGATGTATTCTTCGTTCAACGCCCAGCCGACGCCTTGCGCGACGCCGCCCTGGATCTGTCCTTCGACATAGCTGGGGTGAATGGCGCGTCCGACATCCTGGATCGCGGTATATCGAAGGATCGTCACCTTGCCGGTTTCCGGATCGACTTCGACATCGCAGATATGCGTGCTAAACGCGGGTCCCGGCGCCTGGACGTTTTTCGACTTGCGCGCATTGATCGGTCCGCCGCCCGCACCGCTTTTGGAGGCGAGTTCATGCAACGTAATCGGCGGGAAATCACCGGCGTTGGCGCCGGCGGGGCGGGCCTCGCCGTCTTCCCAATCAACCGCGTCCACGTCGATATCCCAAATGCGCGCGGCGCGTTCGCGTAGTTGCTGCACCACATCGCGCGCGGCTTCGGTCACCATCATGCCAAGCGCGAAGGTGACGCGACTGCCGCCGGTGTGGCGATTGAACCCGATGGAGCTGGTGTCGGCGATGATCGCGCGAACCTTGTCGATGTCGATGCCGATGATTTCGGCGGCCATCATCACCAGCGACGCGCGCGATCCGCCAATATCCGGCGCGCCGGATGTGACGGTGACCGTGCCATCTTCATTGACGCTGACGGCGGCGGTCGATTCACCGCCGACATTGAACCAGAACCCCGATGCGATCCCGCGACCCTGATTGGGGCCAAGCGGCGCTTTAAACTGTGGATGGTTGCGCGCGGCTTCAAGCGTCTGTTTGAAACCAACAACGCCGAATGTCGGACCATGCGCGGTGCGCGTGCCCTGTCCGGCGGCGTTTTGTTCCCTCAGGGCCAAAGGCTCCACGCTCAGTTCCCGCGCCAGTATATCCAGCGTGCTTTCCACCGCGAAGGCGGAGATCGGCGCGCCGGGCGCGCGGTAGGCGACGGCTTTGGGCCGGTTCACCACAACGTCGTATCCGACGGTTTCAATGTTATCGATATCGTAGGGCGCAAAGCAGCACATGCAGCCTGGTTGAATCGGCGCGCCGGGGAAGGCGCCAGCCTGAAAATTCATCTCGGCCCGGCCTGCGACGATGCGGCCATCCTTGGTCGCGCCAATCTTGACCTTCATCGACGAGCCCGACGTTGGGCCCGTGCCGCGAAAGACTTCCTCACGTGTCATAATCATTTTGACAGGACGCCCGGCCTTTTCAGATAAAAGCATGGCGACCGGTTCCAGATACACCGTGGTCTTGCCGCCAAACCCGCCGCCAATTTCGGCGGGTGTAACGCGGATATCAGCGATTTTTCGGCCCAGTAGATGCGCGCAATACTGGCGCACCATAAAGTGGCCCTGACTGCTGCACCAAAGCGTGGTTTGCCCGTCTTTGGCGACGTTGGCGACGACCGCGTGGGGTTCGATATATCCCTGGTGGACGGGCTTCGTCGTAAAGCTTTTCTCGACGATCACGTCGGCCTTGGCGAAACCGTCGTCAATGTCGCCTTTTGAGAATTCAATACGTTTGGCGATATTCGACGCTTTGGTTGGTTTTGGATCGACGCCAGCGGTGAACATATCGTCATGCAGGATGGGCGCGTCCGGCTTCATGGCGTCGTCCACATCAATCACGTGCGGCAGTATTTCGTATTTGACGTCGATCAACGCGATGGCGGCGTCGGCGATGGCGCTGTTTGTCGCGGCGACGGCGGCGACGGGATGGCCGTCGTAAAAGACTTTGCCGCGCGCCATGGTGTTTTTCGACAGGTCATGAAAATTGGGCGGGCTCTCACCCTTTATCGCATTCGCCCGGGAGATCTCTGGAAAATCGGCGGATGTCACAACCGATTTGACCCCCGCCAAAGCTTCGGCCTTCGATGTGTCGATGGACACGATGCGGGCGTGTGCATGGGGGCTTCGCAAAATCTTGCCGGTCAACATGCCGGGCAGCGTAAAGTCCGCGCCAAACGTTGCGTGACCCGTAACCTTGTCCACGCCATCGGGACGAATCGTCCGGGTTCCGATATATTTGAATTCCTTATCCGCTTCCGCCATGTCTTCCCCCGATTTTGATGCTTTTGCCGCGCAGGCCCGCGCGTTAGGTTGGTATTGGCGCAGCGTGACGCCGCGTATATAGGATTATACTAAACACCCGTTCCCGCTGACGCCACATCATCTTGCATCGGCGGCGGTCCGTGATGTCAAAGCGCATTATAGTGTAAGGAGGACGCAGTTTATGGCGGAAAAGCGATTGTTGATCGTCGCGCATGCGCCGTCCCCCAATACCGCACGGTTGCGCGATGCGATCGCGTCAGGGGCGAATCATCCTGATATCGACGGCGTTTGCGTGCAGGTCCTGTCGCCGTTTGACGCCGGACCCGACGACGTGTTGGCGGCGCAGGGGATCATTCTGGGGACGACGGAGAATCTGGGATATATGAGCGGTGCGTTGAAGGATTTTTTTGACCGGATTTATTACCCGTGTCTGGAGGAAACCCAGGGGCGCCCCTACGCGCTGCTTATTCGCGCGGGCCATGATGGCACGGGGACGCGGCGCGCGGTGGAGACAATTGTCACCGGGCTTCGATGGCGTGCGATCCAGGATCCTGTGATTTGCCGGGGCGACTTTCAGGAAGGCTTTGTGGATCAATGTGTTGAATTGGGCATGACCATGGCCGCCGGACTGGAAGCGGGCGTGTACTAGCGCGCAAAAGAAAACGCCCGGCGAAAGGCCGGGCGTGATCTCACTTTATAACAAGAACGCAGCTTTATTTGGCGGCGGCGGCTTTATCTTCATAAAGCGAGCCGACGTAGAATCCGCGACGTTTCAGGCTTTTGACGAATTCGTCCTCGAACGTGTCGACGACGGAACCGGTCACCTGGTCCGTTGACAACAAGGCGTCCGACCATGCCTGGACTCTCGGAAATGCTTTCAAGGCGCCGGTCTGCAACGTCTTTTCGACAAACGCGAAACGTTGCAAAAACGGTGCATAGGCGGCGTCGACAAGGCAGATTTTGTCGCCGTTGAAGTAGGGACCATCGTTTTGGGTCCGCTGGTTTTCCAGCGCGGCTTCAAGCTTGCCAAGCGGTCCGGGCGAGGCGTCGATACCGGCCTGCACGCCGTCCTTATCCTTGGTGTAATACGTGCCGCTCAGCCCTTTGGCGAAATCTGGCACGAAGTCGGTCCAGGCGCGATGTCGCGCGCGTTCGACCGGGTCTTCCGGATGTAGTCGCGGGGCCACCACTTCGTCGAGATATTCCGCAATCGCGTTCGACTCGAACAACGGCACGTCGTCAACGACCAACACCGGCACTTTTCCATGCGGTGAAAGTTTCAGGAACCAATCCGGTTTTTCCTGGAGGTTAATATAAGTCACTTCGAATTCTACGTCCTTGGCACGCAAAGCAATCACGGCGCGCTGAACCCAGGGTCAAGTGTATGAACTGATAAGGCGGTATTTTGTCGCCATCGGGCTCTCCTTGCTGGCTAAATCGTTGGGTTGGTTTGAAATCGGGCTGAGCGGACAGGAACCAACATTCATTCGCTGGTTCCGGGGTATCGGTCCAAATTGCCGATCCCAAATGGGATGAGATTTTAGTAGTCACTGCGCAATTTCGAAGGTGTTTGCGCTTCACGATGATAAAATCATAAATCGCGCAAAATGCGTAGAAAAAAATTCTGTACGATCATGAATGTTTCAAAAGGGTAGGATCGTTACCCATTGTCGGGTTGTGTTTGGGGCTAACGGCGGCTGTAATTGG
>JBLHZD010000282.1:0-5321 GCA_047631095.1 Alphaproteobacteria bacterium | reverse complement strand
GACGCCTGGCCAGATCGCCTTCAGATCGGCGATTAGACCACCGTTATTGACCAATGATTCTGGAGAGATATCCCTGTATTGATCATGAGCGACAGCGCCGACGACACAATCGTATCCGCCATTGATATCGTCCTGCAAGGTAACCGAATAGTGATGTTTGGCTTCTTTAGGATCAGCCAGAGGATCATGAACATGCACCTCATGACCCAAGGCTTTCAATCCACTCACAATTGCGCCAATTTGGGAATTTCGGAGATCAGGCACATTTTCCTTAAACGTCAGCCCCATAACCAAAATTTTGGATGGTTTCTCTTCTAACAATCCATGGACACGTTCATTAATATAAGTGCTCATGCCGTCATTGATACGACGTCCGGCCAACACAATTTCCGGATCATGTCCGTGCGCTTTTGCGGCATGCGCTAGATAGAACGGATCAACGCCGATGCAATGCCCACCGACTAACCCCGGAGAAAATTGCAGGAAATTCCATTTCGTGCCAGCCGCCTCCAAAACATCCTGAACCGGCAACCCCATGCGATCAAAGATCATCGCAACTTCGTTAATGAAGGCGATATTGATATCGCGTTGTGAATTCTCGATAACTTTCGCCGCTTCCGCCGCACGAATGCTTTTTGCGACGAAGATATCGCCATTATTCATCGCCCCGTATATTTCCGCCAGCTTCTCCGCCACTTCCGGAGTTTGCCCCGCAACAACTTTGGTGATCTTATCAACCGTATGGACCTTATCACCCGGATTAATTCGTTCTGGCGAATAACCAAGGAAAAAATCTTCCCCGCAGCGAAGTCCCGATTCAGCCTCTAACGCCGGCCCACAAACATCTTCCGTTACGCCAGGATACACCGTGCTTTCGAACACAACGATTGCGCCCTTCGTCATGACGCTACCCACAAGCGCCGATGCTCCTTTAACCGCCGACAAATCTGGATCTTGCCGATCATCCACCGGTGTTGGAACGGCAACGATATAGACATCAAATCTTTGAATTTCAGCAACCGTACTCGTGAGTTTCAGTGTCGACGCCTTTAATGCGTCGCTCGAAATTTCTCTCGTATGGTCGTGTCCGGCCACCAGGTCATTTACGCGCTTCGAATTGATATCAAAGCCCGTCACAATTTGAGACTTAGCCAGCGCAATTGCCAAGGGCAATCCAACATACCCGAGGCCAACAATTGCAATTTTCAATGGTTGTCTCATCTCACGAACCTTCCGAGACAGCACACTTTTTCAATGACATATCGCAAGTATGATAACGGCGCCTAATTTTGTTTAACGCCATAATAACTTCTGTACCACTCAACAAAACGTGGAATACCTTCATCGATTGTCGTCGACGGTTCAAAACCAAAATCATTCTGAATAGCTGAAATATCTGCATACGTCGCCGGAACATCCCCTGGCTGCATTGGTTGAAAATCAATCTCCGCTTTTCGTCCTGCAGCTTTCTCGATTAAGCCGATAAATCGCATGAGCGGTTCGGAGCGGTTATTCCCAATATTATATACCAGGTGGGGCGCACCATCACCTGATGGCGGTCCATCCGCCACCGCTAATACGCCTTTCACGATGTCGTCCACATAAGTGAAATCACGCATCATTTCGCCATGGTTAAAAACGGGTATCGTCTTCCCGGAGAACAATGCGTCGAGAAATATATAAGCGGCCATATCAGGCCTTCCCCACGGCCCGTATACCGTAAAGAAACGCAAACCCGTCGCCGGGATTGCAAAAAGGTGGCTATAACTGTGACTCATTAATTCATCGGCTTTTTTAGTCGCTGCATATATTGAGACAGGTGTATCCGTTGGATCGTCGACTGAAAATGGCATCTTTGTATTCCCGCCATAAACAGACGATGAACTGGCGTACACAAAATGCTTCAAACCTTCCATACGCCGACACATTTCCAACATGACCAGATGGCCAATTACATTTGATTCAATATATGCGAATGGATTTTGGAGGGAGTACCGAACTCCCGCTTGCGCGGCTAAATGGATTATTGTCGTTATTTCGGAATTCGCCGCAGCAAGGTCGAACATTGCCTTTTTGTCGCAAATATCAATTTTGACGAATTTGAAACCCGAATGACGCTTCAGGCGGTCCCGGCGTGCATTTTTCAAATTAACATCGTAGTAGTCATTGAGGATATCCACGCCGATTACGCGTTCACCTCGCGCGAGGAGTGCTTCCGCAACATGGTATCCAATAAACCCCGCCGCGCCTGTCACCAGTACCGTCATTGATTAAATATGCCCATTTTGAGAGACCGAAGAATTCAAGGTTTATACGGCGACAACGCAAGAATAACCAGAAGCGACGACCGTATTACAACCCGCCTTATTCTATTATATGCACATGCCACGGTCACTCAGAACAAGTTATATGCATTGGCGCTTAGCCCCTAGATATTTGCTTACGTCATGGATTGGCGCGCGTGTAATCGCTAGTATTATGATGAATTTAAAAATATCAGGAGAAAACATCATGGCGGGTCGTATTGAAGCGCGTTTAGCAGAACTGGGCATAGAGTTACCCGAAGCAGCGACGCCAGCGGCGAATTATGTGCCATATGTCTTCAGTGGCGGCAATATTTGGATTTCCGGACAGGTGCCGGTCTGGAACGGCGAGTTGAAGTTTATTGGCGATGTTGACGGCGCGGTAAGCGTCGATGAGGGCGTAGAGGCCGCGCGCACATGCGCGTTGAATATTCTGGCGCAGGCCAAAGCGGCGTTGGGCGACCTTGATCGAATTACCCGAATTGTAAAATTGGTCGGCTTCGTGAACGCTGCGCCAGGCTTCATCAACCACCCGAAAGTGATAAATGGCGCATCCGACCTGATGGTTGAAATCTTTGGCGATGTCGGCAAACACGCACGCTCCGCTGTTGGCGCGGGCGGATTGCCATTCAATGTCGCGGTGGAAGTCGAAGCCGTCATCGAATTTGGCGAATAACGGCGCGACGAGGAGCTAGAATGTCCGAGCCTTCGTCGGAAGACCCGCAGGCGGTCAGTATCAATATCGTCGAGCGGATATCTCAAATATCCGCCGACGAATGGGACGCCTGCGCCGGGCATGACAATCCGTTTGTCAGTTACGCCTTTCTGTCAGCGTTGGAAGACAGCGGATCAGCCGGTGCAGAATCGGGGTGGCGCCCCCACCATTTGGCGATTGGCCTGGAAGACGGCCAACTCCGGGGCGTCGTTCCGATGTATTTAAAAAACCATTCCCAAGGTGAATACGTCTTCGATTGGGGCTGGGCGGATGCGTATGAACGCGCCGGCGGGCAATATTATCCCAAACTACAAGTCGCCTCGCCCTTTTCACCGGTGACAGGCCCCCGGCTTCTCGCTCGACCGGGCGAGGATGCGGATGCGGTGCGTAATCTGCTAATCGCTGGAATGCAGGAAACAGTCCAGCAATACAAACTATCGTCGGTAAATGTCACCTTCCCGCACGAAGCGGACGCGCAACGGCTCGAGGCTGCGGGGTTTCTGATCCGCCACGGACATCAATTCCACTGGCGTAACGAAGGTTACGATACGTTCGACGATTTCCTGAATAATCTGTCGAGCCGAAAACGCAAAAACATCCGTAAGGAAAGAAAAGCAATCGCCGATTCAGGCGTTCGGTTCGACATCCTTATCGGCGATGACATAAAGCAGCATCATTGGGATGAGTTTCACGAATTTTACGTCAGTACCTACGACCGGAAATGGGGGTACCCCTATCTGACGCGAGAATTTTTCGACCTCCTAAATGAGAGAATGGCCGATAAAATCGCCTTGGTCCGAGCGGAAGAAGACGGTGTGGCGATTGCCGGCGCGTTGAACTTGATTGGGTCAGATGCGTTATTTGGCCGAAACTGGGGGGCGAATAGCCGCCTCAAGTTCCTTCATTTCGAAGCTTGTTATTACCAGGCAATCGACCTCGCTATCGAACGTAAGCTTGACCGAGTAGAAGCTGGCACCCAAGGGCCTCACAAAATTCAACGTGGATATTTACCCGTCCGCACCTATAGCGCTCATTGGATCAGGGATCAGGGGTTTCGCGACGCCGTCGCCAATTTCCTGGAGCGGGAAAAAGAGGCGGAGGCGGGCGAAGTCGAATATTTAGGAGAAATGTCGCCGTTTCGACGTTCAGAGGACTAACGTATGCCCCGCTGATGCGCCGTTAAAAAAATACCGTCAGGTTTTTCGCCAGCAGAACGTTTTGATCGAGAATGATTTCACGGCGCGTGATTTTCCATTCACCGTCCTCATTCCTTAAACGATCAATTCGTTTTCCGACAAAGAAGTAGGATTCATATTCCACTCTGTTCTGATAGATTAAAAATCGACTCCGTACAGTCATTTCATTCGGCGCGACCAGCGACGGCGTCACATCAACAAGCTGAACATTGCTGACCATATGACAAACCCGGGATAGCGGTTCTTCCGACCAATGAACCCCGGTCATGATTTGCTCAACACGGCGCGACAATGTCCATTTATCTTCTTCAAACCAATTTATATCGGCCTCGGCTTTGGTATTTTCGCGCGCCGCGTGTTCGCCAGATTTTACATTCCGTCGGATCGGCATGAAATAAACGAGGTCTTCGGCGAACAAATCAAGCCAGTCGCGAAACTGACGCTGATCGAGCAACTCAGCCTCATCATACAAGAACTCTTCCGCCTGGTTTTTCAGATCGTAGAAATCGGGATTGCGCGGCAGTCGCGTTGGGGTTTCAGCCTTTGACACGATCAATCGCCCCCGGCCAAACCGTGATGCGGCGCCGGCGCGTAAATACCGTTCCAATCGTCACCCGTCATGTAGCGCCGCCACCCACGATAAAACGCGCGCGCATTCTCCTCCGTGACCTGCTCACTAACGCAACCGGCGTAGGGGCTATCCTTGCTGATTTTGTTCAAGGATTGCTGATAATTAAAGGGATAATGTTTTGCGATTGTTCCCCGACTGGCGGACGTTGCGTAATTCCAGTTTTCCATATCGTCTTGCTCGGTCATGCCTGCGGGCCCGGAATATCGCATGTAGTGGTGACGAAGATAGGTGTTCACTTCGCTCGGCGTATCGTGGTCGGTGAAATAAAAACGCCAAATTTCCGTTGTTCGCGGCCCATGGGGATGGAGCACACAGATCGTTCGCGGCAAATATCCATGAAACGATGTGTTCGGAAAAAGAGGGTGTTCAGAATTCCGTGTCATTGGCGTAGTTTAAATATCCAACACGTCATCTAACCTGCCGTCAAAATAGATTGAGAGCTGGGACAGTGTCAAATTCCAGTTTTGCAGCGGCAT
>JBLHZD010000281.1:0-5321 GCA_047631095.1 Alphaproteobacteria bacterium | reverse complement strand
TTTTTATGGTTTCTCCGCCTTCAAGCACATGAAATACCAAACCACCCGTGTGGACATTTGCTTCAGTTAATTTAACTTTGACTGCCCCCCCCATCGTGTAGGCGTTTCCGGTTTGCTGACCGACCAGACGATTCGCGGTTTCTTCATGGAAATAACGATCCCAAGGCAACGTGCTAACCGGTACCAGTCCATCTGCGCCGGTGTCATCCAACGTCACAAAGAAGCCAAACCGGGCAACCCCGTTGATATGGCCATGGAAGGTTGCACCGACATGTTCCGCCATAAATGCAGCGATATAGCGGTCCTTGGCGTCTCTCTCGGCAGCTTCCGCCCGGCGTTCAGTGATCGACGTTTGATCGCCAATGTCTTCCAGGCCATCTGCTTCCTCTGGCGTTAATCCGCCGGGGCCCTGACGAAACGCATCAACAAGCGCGCGATGAACAATGATGTCCGGATACCGCCGGATTGGTGAGGTGAAATGGCAGTACTGGCTGAGCGCCAGACCGAAATGGCCTTCAAGTTCCGGCGTGTATACCGCCTTGGATTGACTGCGTAAAATCAATGTGTTGACAAGCCTGGACTGGTCTTTTTCAGCTGCCTGACGGATAATCCCGGTAAGGTCTGATGTTTTTACAGCACCCTTGGCGAGTTTGTAGCCAAGTCCGGTGAGAGATTCACGCAACGCTTCAAGTTTTTCAAGCGATGGCGGCTCGTGTACACGATAAAGAAAGGGTATGTTCTTGGCGGCTAAAGTCTTAGCGGCAGCGACATTTGCCGTGATCATGAATTCTTCGATCAATCGGTGGCTGTCGAGGCGCGGGCGTGGTTCGATCCTGCCAATATGACCATCTTCACCAAGGTGAATTTGCAGTTCGGGTAGATTGATTTCTAGCGTACCGCGTTTGACCCGCCCGGCTTCTAACGTGGCGTAAGCGCCATATAACGGCGCGATCACAGGAGTCGCCAAAGGCGCGGTCAAATCATCCGTGGCACCGTCATGCGCAGACTGGACCTGTTCATAGGTTAGCCGCGCGGCGGACCGTATGAGCGCGCGTTCGAAGGTGCTGCGTAAAATAGTGCCGTTTTGATCGATCCATATATGTGCTGCGACGCAGGCGCGGTCTTCGTTTGGGCGCAGAGAACACAGATCGTTCGAAAGCGCTTCCGGTAACATTGGCGTTACCCGGTCCGGAAAATACACGGATGTACCTCGTTCTTTCGCTGAAATATCCAGCGCGTCGCCGGGCCTGACATACCAGCTGACATCCGCAATCGCGACTATCAGGCGCCAGCCACCGAGATTTTTCGGGTCGTCGTCGGGTGTTGCAAAGACCGCATCGTCAAAGTCGCGCGCATCGGCGCCGTCAATAGTGACCAGGGGAATGTCACGAAGGTCGGCCCGACGTTTGTCCTTGTCTCTCAACGCTAAGGGCGCCGGCTTCGAATTTTCCGCCTGCGTCAGGGCGTCGGCATGAAATTCAACAGGGATTTCCCGACTTTTCAGTGCGATAAGACTGAATGTCGATGGCGCATCTATGGGACCGATGATGGTGGTGACTCGTGCACGTCGACCATGCCGGCCTCGTACGATTTCAGCCTCCACGACATCGCCGTTAGCTGCCCCGCCGTCGTCCCGTTTTTCGACCGGGTAAGTGGTGCGGCGCTTACGATCAATAGACGACACCGAACCAGCGTCGTCGTGAATCTCATAAACGCCCATAAAGGCGTCTGAACCCGCTCCTAGGACACGAATGGCTTCGGCTTCGTACTGGCCGCCGCTGACGCGTTTCACGCGCGCTAAAATTCGGTCGCCCTTGCCCGGGGCCGCTGCCCCCCGCTTACTGTTTGCAGTTAGGTGTATGACGGGCCGTGCATCTTCGCTGTCCCATCGCGCAGGCGTGCAAAGGGGATCGCCGTCGGAATCGATGCTCACAACATCGATAATCAAGACAGGCGGCAGTGCGCCAGGGGGACGCAGGCGGCGTTTCCGGCCACGTTCCAGCAATCCATCATCCTGCAATTCAATCAGGATTTGTTTTAGGCCTTGTCGCGCGGCGCCCTTGATGCCGAATTCGCGAGCGATTTCACGCTTTCCAACGTTGCCTGGCGTTTCTTTGACGAATTCGAGTATTTGCGCTTTCGACGGCAGCGACGGATGGTCCCGGTCGGTCAACTCGTCTCGCTGGCGACGATTTTCGCCTTGGCTGGTTTCGCTTTCGCTTTCGCCGTGCTCTTGGAAGCAAGTTTCTTTGTGGGTTTCTTCTTGGCTGGCGCTTTCTTTTTAGCCGGTTTTTTCTTGGCAGGGGCGTCTTTCTTGGCTTCCATTTTTACTATTTTGACCAAAATTAGCGCGACTGCTTCTTCCAAGGTGTATTCGTCCATAACGGCGTCACGCGGCAGCGTCGCATTGACCTTTCCGCATTTGACATAAGGACCGAAGCGACCCTTGCGGACGCTCACCGGTTTGCCGTCATGTTCGCCAAGTTCACGTCCGCCACCGCCACGTCCTTTGCTCTTCGCTTCGGCTATGACTACGACAGCGCGATTCAACCCAATGGTCAGAACATCTTCTTCGGGGCCGAGCGAGCAATAGGCGGGGCCGTGTTTTAGGTAAGGACCAAAACGCCCAATTCCGGCGAGTATTTTTTGCGCCGTTTCGGGATGCTCACCGATGTCACGCGGCAGCGCCAAAAGTTGTAGCGCTGTTTCCAATGTCAGTGAGGAGGGGGGAATAGCTTTTGTCAAAGACACGCGTTTCGGCTTTGGCGGGGCCTTCTTGCCCTTTACCTTTTCCTCCTGTTCCCCGAGCTGCACATATAAGCCGTACGGCCCTTTTCGGAGCGTGACGTCGAGGCTGGTGTCGGCATCTTGCCCCAAGACACGTGGGCCGCTCGCCAAATCCGCTAATTCCGGATCTTCTTCTTCGCCAGGGGCGGCGAATTGCCGTGTGTAGCGGCATTCGGGGTAATTGGAGCAGCCAATGAAAGCGCCGAACTTGCCTAATTTTAAATTTAACCGCCCGGCGGCGCAAGCTGGACAGGCCCGCGCAACGGAATCGCTGCCGGCTTCGTCGGGCGGGAAGAAGTGGGCGCCCAAATCGACATCCAGCGCGTCAAGAACTTGGGTGATGGTGAGGTCTTTGGTGTCGCCAACGGATTTTGAAAACGCATTCCAAAAATCATGGAGGACCTTTTTCCAATCAACCCGACCATCAGAAACACCGTCTAATTGGTCTTCCAAATCTGCTGTGAAGTCGTATTCGACATAGCGCTTGAAGAAGTTTTCCAGAAACGCCGTAACCAGCCGACCGCGATCTTCTGGTGTGAACCGACGTTTTTCCAGGCGGACATAATCACGGTCCTGTAAAACCTTCAGGATAGACGCATAGGTGGACGGCCGCCCAATGCCGAGCTCTTCCATTTTTTTGACAAGGCTGGCTTCGGTATAACGCGGCGGCGGTTGGGTGAAATGCTGTTCGGCCTTTGCATCTGACAGGATGATTGCTTCATCCTTGGTCAAGGCGGGAAGGCGACGATCCTTTTCATCCCCGCCGGCCTTGTCGTCCTGACTTTCCTGATACAGGGCGTAGAATCCGTCGAATTTAACCACCGATCCATTGGCGCGCAGCACGACGTTGTTGTCGGGGCTTGACATGTCGACCGCCATTTGGTCCAGCACGGCGCTTTCCATGGCGCTTGCGACTGTACGTTTCCAGATTAAGTCATAGAGTTTGCGCTGTGATTCATCGAGCGACTGCGCCGCCTCTTTGGGGCGAAGATGAACGTTTGTTGGGCGAATGGCTTCGTGGGCTTCCTGCGCATTTTTCGCTTTGGTTTTGTACATTCGTGCTTTAGCGGGCACATACTCAGCGCCAAAATCCTGCCCAATCAGGCTTCGGGACGCGGCGACCGCTTCCAGGCTTAATGTGACGCTATCAGTCCGCATATAGGTGATCAAACCTACGGTTTCTCCAGCAATATCGACACCTTCATAGAGGCGTTGTGCAACCTGCATGGTCTGACTGGCGCTGAAGCCAAGCTTTCGGCTGGCTTCCTGTTGCAAGGTTGATGTCGTGAAAGGCGGGGCCGGGTTACGCCGGACAATTTTATTTTCGACAGAGGAAACGCAGTAGTTATTGGCGCGCACCGCTGCAATCGCGGCGTCTGCAGTGGTCTTGTTTGAAAGAGTCAAGCGTCCTAATTTCTCGCTGTTCAGATGCGTCAGCCGCGCGGTAAATGCAGCGCCTTCGGCTGTTTTAAGGGCGGCTTCGATAGACCAGTATTCATCTATTTTAAAAATTTCAATTTCAGCTTCGCGTTCACAAATCAACCGTAACGAGACCGATTGAACCCGGCCTGCGGAGCGGGAACCAGGTAGTTTGCGCCATAACACCGGTGACAATGTAAACCCGACAAGATAATCCAGCGCGCGGCGGGCAAGGTAGGCCTGAATGAGCGATTCGTCTAATTCGCGCGGATGCTTCATCGCCTCCAGAACGGCGGATTTCGTAATCTCATGGAATACAACCCGTTGAACGTTCACGCCGTCTAACGCATTTTCATCTTCCAACAATTGTTGGACGTGCCAGGAAATCGCTTCACCTTCCCGATCCGGATCGGTCGCGAGATATAATTGGGTGGCGCCACGCAGTGCTTTGGTGATGTCGTCGATGTTTTTCTGTGATTTTCCATCGACTTGCCAAGACATGGAGAAATCGTCATCTGGTCGCACGGACCCGTCCTTTGGCGGTAAATCGCGCACATGGCCATAGCTCGCAAGGACCCGGTAATCGGATCCAAGATAGCGATTAATGGTTTTCGCCTTTGACGGTGATTCAACGATGACGACGTTCATAAGTTCCTATTACGCGTTGAGTTTTAAGGGGCAATGCATACAGCTAATTTAGATAATTCCACAGTGACGGAAGTCACACTTGGCATTGCCGGAGACCTTCGTCAACCAAAGGTTTTCAACCATGGTCAATTTTTTGGCTCGTATATATAGTATAAAAATAAAAAAACATTAAAAAAAAGTTAAAATTTATGTGATTTTGAAACCTTATTATCAGTTGTCCCACCGAATCAATAGGCTGGTGGTTCGATTCACGAAAGGCTGGGGAAGTAAGCGTTTTGATCAGAGCATTGGGAGCAGTGAAACTGCGCCGAAAGGATGCCGTTCGACCAGCCCAGCCAGCGCCATATCCGACAAAACGTGGGACCAAATGTCGATGCAGTAGTTGGAATCCTGGACGAGACCGTCAATCCGCGACGGCGGTGGCACCAAACATTCGGTGATGGTGGCGCGCGCTTAGGTCAATATTG
>JBLHZD010000280.1:0-5341 GCA_047631095.1 Alphaproteobacteria bacterium | reverse complement strand
CGGAGACAACCTTGTGAGTGAACCGGCGCCGCAAATATTGATCGTCGACGACGAACCCATCAATATCAATATTCTGGTGGATGTTTTGCGTGACGAATGGCGAACCCTGGTGGCGACCAATGGCGACCAATGGCGAGCAGGCGTTGCGCCGTTGCCAGAATGCGGCGCCGCCCGAGCTTATTTTACTTGATGTCATGATGCCCGACATTGATGGGTATGAAGTGTGCCGGCGCCTGAAGGCGGATCCCAAAACCGCGAATATTCCGGTGATTTTCGTAACCGCGATGGGGGCTGCGACCGATGAGACAAAGGGTTTTGAACTAGGCGCGGTGGACTACATCGTAAAACCTGTTTCACCGGAGATTGTACGCGCCCGGGTGCGCGCGCATGTGGAGCTCGCTTTGGCGCGGCGCGCCTTACATCGTCAGAACGATCAGTTAGAAGAGGCGATGCAACGCGCGGAAGATATGGAAAACCTGATGCGTCACGATCTGAAAGGACCGTTGGGCGTCATAATCGGGTTTCCGCAATTGTTACTTGAGGAAGAGGGGTTGAAGGATTCGCAGGAGAGCGCTCTGAGAAAAATCGAAAACGCAGGTTTTCGGATGCTCAACATGATTGATTTGTCGCTTGACCTCGCGAAAATGGAGCGTGGGTTATACGTCGTAAACCCCGAAAAACTGGACTTTCGGGTGTTGCTGAAACAGATGATCGACGATCAGGAAACAATTTTGCGCATCAAAAATCTGGACGTGAATATCAGTTACGACGGCGGCGGTGAACCAGATGGACCGGTGATTTTTCACGGCGAGGCATTGTTGGTGCAGTCCATGTTATCGAATCTGTTTAAAAACGCCTGCGAAGCGTCGCCTGAAGACGAGACGCTGGATATTATGGTCAATACTGGCGATTCAATTGAATTAAACCTGCGCAACACTGGCGTCGCGCCCGCTTCGATCCGGGACCGGTTCTTCGAAAAATACGCCTCCTCGGGAAAAAAGGGCGGCACTGGCCTTGGCACCTATTCCGCCAAGCTGATCGCCACGGCGCTGGGCGGCGATATTCGACTGGATTCCACCGAGCCCGGCCGGACCTCGGTCGTGGTGAATTTACCATCGCGGGCGCCCGACCCCGCTTAAAGTCGTTTTGTTGAATGTGTGCTGGCGCGCTCCACCAAAGCGCGGTAATTAGGGGCGATGGCGTTCACATCCATTTGAGGGCTGTATGGTCTGGTATATTGGTTGCGATGTTGGTGGCACTTTCACTGATTTTTTCGCGTTTGACGATTCAACGGGACGGTCCTGTGTTCACAAAACGCCGTCAACGCCAGACAACCCCGGCGCGGCTATTCTCGATGGTTTGCGCGCGCTGTGTGAAGCGCAGGACATCGCGCCAGATTCAATCGCTCGATTGGCTCATGGAACCACGGTGGCCACCAACGCGCTGATCCAACGACGCGGCGCGCCGGTCGGGCTCATAACGACAAAAGGGTTCCGCGACCTTTTGGAAATTGGACGGCAAATTCGCCCAAAATTATATGATTTGAAGGCGGATTATCCGGAACCGTTGGCGCCGCGACATTGCCGATTTGAAATAACGGAGCGGGTCGGCGCCGAAGGACAGGTTTTAACCGCGTTGAGCGACGTGGAAATCGACGCCATCGTAGATAAGGTTGTGGCCTCCGATGTTAAGGCGGTGGCGGTGTGCCTGCTATTCGCTTTCATAAACTCAGATCACGAACAGCGCATCGGCGCGGCGTTGCGCGCGGCGGCGCCGGATATCGAAGTCTCCCTGTCGTCTGACGTACAGCCGGAGTTCCGGGAATATGAACGCTTTTCGACCACAGTTTTAAACGCTTATTTGCAACCGCTTCTGGGTCGTTACATGACCTACCTGAAACACGAATTATCAGATCTGGCGCCGAATGCGAAATTGGGAATCAACCAGTCCAGCGGCGGTTTGATGTCGTCGGAACGCGCGCGCGTGTATCCCATTCGCACCGCCTTGTCCGGTCCCGCCGCAGGCGTGGTGGGCGCTGGCTTTATCGGTCGGGCCGCCGGGCGCGAAGACGTCATTACCCTGGATATGGGCGGCACCAGTGCGGATGTTTGCTTAATTCGAAATGGCGAGGCGGGCGTTGATTTCGACCAGAGCGTCGCTGAATTCCCAATCCGCCTTCCCATGGTTGATGTGCACACGGTCGGCGCGGGGGGCGGCTCCATCGCCTGGTTTGATCGGGATGGGCTTTTGAAAGTGGGTCCCGCCAGCGCTGGCGCTGATCCGGGCCCCGCCTGTTATGGCGCGGGCGGAGAGGATCCGACCGTCTCTGACGCCAACCTCGTTCTCGGGCGTTTGTCGGAGGGGGGATTGCTGGGTGGTTCCATGCGGCTGGAAAAGGCGGCGGCGGTCGCTTCGTTGCAACCGCTGGCGGCGAAACTGGGATACAGCATCGAGCGCACAGCCCATGGGGTGTTGGGTATTGTTGTGGCGAACATGGTGCGCGCCATTCGCGCAATCTCCATCGAGCGGGGGCACGATCCCCGACAATTCGCCCTGATGCCGCTGGGCGGTGCGGGGCCGTTGCATGCGGTGGATGTGGCGCGGGCGTTGGGCATTGGCGCAATCATTGTGCCCGCCGCGCCGGGAATTTTATGTGCGCAGGGTTTGATTGTTTCCGATTTGAAGGAAGATTTCGTCGTCAGCGCGCGCCGGGTTTTCGACGCGGATGCGATTTCGGCCTTGTCCGACCAGATCGATGTGCTTGTGGAAGAGGCGGGCGAATGGTTTGCGTCGGAAGGCGTGGAAGAGGACGCCCGGCGGCTCGATCTTGTCATTGATATGCGCTATGTCGGGCAAAATTTCGAACTGCCCGTCGCTATAGATCGGGTTGACGGCGTCGGCGCGACGCTTCGGTTACCGGAAATAACGCGAATGAAGCAGTTGTTTTTTGACGCGCATGAAAAAAGCTACGGGTTCTTCAACCCTGAGGATTCGGTTGAGACGGTTAATATTCGCCTGACCGCGCGCGGTCGGCTGAATAAACCGGGTGCGGTCGAAGCGGAGGAGGGGCATACGGGTGAGCCCGTAGCACCCGGCGCGCGTCGCAAGGTTTTCTTTGACGCTGATGATGCGAAGGACACACCGGTTTATGACCGGTCGGCATTGCGGGCGGGACAGGAAATTACCGGACCAGCGATCATTGATCAGTTGGACACAACGACGATTCTGCATCCCGGCGACCGCGCGCGGGTGGACGCCCAAATGAACATCATAATCGAGATTGCGTCATGACCGTTTCCAAACCCTCATCGCTTGATCCCATTACGCTGGAAATATTGTTCAACGCGTTGCGATCCGTAACGGACGAGACCTATATCGCGCTGATGCGCGCGGCGTATTCGACCAATATCAAGGAACGCCGGGATCACTCAACGGCGATCTGCGACGTGCAGGGCGCCTTGATCATTCAGGCGGAAAATTCTTTGCCAATCCACCTGGCGTCCATGATCGGTTTGATGAAAAGCCTGCTCGCCAAATTTCCACTTGATCAGATCGAAGACGGCGATTTATTCGTCGCCAATGATCCCCATGTCGCGGGCGGCACGCATTTGCCCGATGTGAATATGGCGATGCCGGTCTTCGCCGATGGTGAAATTATCGCTTTCGTCTGTAACATCGCCCATCACGCGGATATCGGCGGCATGGCGCCGGGCTCGATGGCGGGCGGCATGTCGGAGATTTATCAGGAAGGGCTACGGATCCCGGTGGTGAGGCTGTTCCGGCGTGGCGAGATACAGCAGGATATCTTCGACCTCATCCTGTTAAACGTTCGCTTGCCTCTTGAACGACGCGGTGATTATTACGCCCAGATCGCCGCCTGCCGACTTGGCGTGCGCCGGATGACGGAAATTCTGGAATCCTATGATTCCGAGATCATGCGCGCCGCCTTTGTGGATATCGTCACCCGGACCGAGCGCCGGATGCGCGATGCGATCAGAACAATCCCGGACGGCGAATACGCCTTTGACGACGTCATGGACGATGATGGTCTGGGCACGCAGGATATTCCAATCCACCTGAGAATCAGCAAGGCCGGCGACCACATCCATTTCGACTTTACGGGAACGTCGCCCCAGGTGCTGGGCAATATTAACCTGACGGATAATGCGACCCAGGCGTCGGTCTGTTACGCGCTGAAGGCGCTGGTGGATCCGGAAATTCCAAACAATCAGGGTGTTCTCGATGTTTGTGAGATCACCACGGAGAAGGGGACGCTGCTGGATTGCGTCGCGCCGGCGACCGTCGCCGCGCGCGCCAATACATGCCAGCGTGTTGCGGACATCATTATCGGCGCGCTTGCCGACGCCTTGCCGGAATCCGCTGTCGGCGCCTCGAACGGCGCGAATGTGACGGCGGTGTTTTCCGGCGTTCATCCAAAGACCGGCGAGGGGTATCTGTATCTGGAAACGCTGGGCGGTGGATTTGGCGGCCGGAATGATCGCGACGGCAAGGATGGCGTGCAGGTGCATATCACCAACACATCAAACCTTCCGGTTGAAGCCATCGAGATGGAGTATCCGCTTCTGGTGGAGAGCTACGGGTTTGTCGAGGATTCCGGCGGCGCGGGTGAATTTCGCGGCGGCATGGGGCTGCGGCGCGTTATCTCGCCAGTTGATCATACTTGTACGTTTAGCGGCGCGGGGGAGCGCTTTCGCCACCAGCCCTGGGGTGTGTTTGGCGGCGAGCCCGGCGCGTCGGGTCGATTTCAACAAATAGCGCTCGGCGGTGATGTGACGGCGTTGGAAATCAAACCAGCCAAAATCCAGGTCGCCGCTGGCGAAAAAATCGTGGCGGAAACACCGGGGGCGGGCGGTTATGGCGCGCCATCGCGGCGAGACCAATCACGGATCGATGGGGATCGCCTGAGCGGCAAATTCAGCGACGATTATCTTGAAACGCATTACGGTGATAAATCTTGAGTACGAAAACGCCTATTCGCATCGCCGTCGACATTGGCGGCACTTTCACTGATTTGCAAATTTACGATTCCCGCGGCGGGCAGGCGGTCGCCTACAAAACGCCGACAACGCCGTCGGACCCGTCGATTGGGTTCATGACGGGCGTGCGCGAAGCCTCTGAAAAATTCGGTTTCGCCTTGAGCGACGTCGGGCTGGTCATGCACGGCACGACCATCGCCACCAACGCGACATTGGAAAACAAGTTGGCGAAGGGCGCGTTGGTGACAACGCGGGGTTTCACCGATGTGCTGGAAATTGGTCGCCATGTCCGGCGCGATATTTATACCCTGAAGGCGGAGACGCGCCGGGTTCTGGTGCCCCGC
>JBLHZD010000279.1:0-5421 GCA_047631095.1 Alphaproteobacteria bacterium | reverse complement strand
ATTCTTCGTCCACCAGCAACAAGGCTTCTTCGCCGCCGGTGGCGACCAAAGCGCGAAACCCTTCGGATTCAACATTGTACTTTAGCATTTCAGCCAGCGGAGGTTCGTCTTCAACGATTAAAATTAATGGTTCCATACCTTGGGTCACCTTGTATCAACGTTCGGCGTGACGGTTGTATAACTGGAAGTATCCTCGGTCCGGCGTTCTTCGCTCGGCAAGGCGCCGTGTACGATAAAATACACCTGTTCAGCGATACTCGTCGCGTGATCGCCAATGCGCTCCACATTCTTCGCAACAAAAAGCAAATGTGTGCAGGGCGTAATATTCCGCGGGTCTTCCATCATGTAGGTGAGAAGCTCCCGGAACAAACTTGTATTCAGTTGATCAACCTCATGGTCGCGGGCCAGAACATCGTCTGCCTTGTGAACGTCACGCGCAATATACGCATCCAGAACGTTCTTGATCATTATCTGAACCAGCTGGCCCATTCGAACGATGGTAATGGTCGCGCCCCCCATGCTGGGCGCCTCGGCTAGCGCCACCGTGCGTTTTGCGACATTCTTGGCGTAATCGCCGATACGTTCCAGTTTGCTGGCGATCTTGAGCGCCGCAATGACCACCCGTAAATCCTGCGCCAGGGGTTGCCGCAACGCGATGAGCTTTATGGCGAGCTGATCAATTTCAGACTCCAATGCGTCTATCTGCGCATCCGATTCCCTGATCTCCGCCGCTTTCGTGACGTCACGTCTCACCATAGCATCGATTGCGCCAGCCAGCTGCATCTCGGCCAGCCCCCCCATTTCGATGATATAATTGTCCAGAGTGGCCAATTCTACATCGAAAGATTTTACGATATGTTCTGTTTTCATACTGTGTTCCTCGTCTTCGAAATCAACCCGTTCGTCCCGTAATATAATCTCGCGTGCGGTCATCCTGCGGCGCGGTGAAGAGCGCTTCGGTTTCACCCGTCTCGACCAGTTCCCCCAAATGGAAGAACGCGGTCTTGTCTGACACACGCCCGGCCTGATGCATGGAGTGAGTAACAATGACGATTGTGAAATGCTCCTTCAACTCGTCGATCAACGTTTCAATCTTGGCGGTCGCGATAGGGTCCAACGCCGAACAAGGTTCATCCATGAGAATGACGTCCGGTTGAATGGCGATGGCGCGCGCAATGCAAAGCCGTTGCTGCTGGCCGCCGGAAAGCCCTGTTCCCGGCTCATCGATACGGTCTTTCACCTCGTCAAACAAACCGGCGCGGGTAAGGCTGCTCGCCACGATTTCATCCAGTTCGCCTTTGTTTCGAACCAGCCCGTGCAGACGAGGACCGTACGCGACATTTTCGTAAATGGATTTGGGAAACGGGTTCGGCTTTTGAAACACCATCCCAACGACAGCGCGCAGCTGCACCACATCCACCGACCGGTCGTACATATCGCGGCCGTCCAGCCGTATGTCCCCTTCAACACGACACCCATCGACGACATCATTCATCCGGTTAAGGCACCGCAGAAAGGTTGATTTCCCGCACCCCGATGGGCCGATCAACGCCGTCACTCGGCGTTCTTCTATATTCAAGGACACATCTTTCAGCGCTTTTTTCTGGCCGTAATAGACATTCACGTCACGCGCGGCGATTTTAATGGCGCGTTCATCCGGGACCGATCCAGGACCGTTTACCGCAGCATTCATAACTTCAGCTTTAAGAGATTCCATTCCCGTTACCATTTCCGCTCGATTTTGTGGCGCACCAATTGCGCCACCAGGTTCATGCAAATTAAGAAAGTGAGCAGCACCATAATGGCCGCCGCCGTTCGCTCCGCAAAAGCGCGCTCCGGACTATCGGCCCACAAAAACACCTGTACGGGCAAGACTGTCGCCGGGTCTGTTGGTCCACCCGGGACATCGACGATAAACGCGACCATCCCGATCATCAACAACGGCGCGGTCTCGCCCAGCGCTTGCGCCATGCCGATAATCGCCCCCGTCAACATGCCCGGCATCGCGAGCGGCAAGACGTGATTCGTAACCGTTTGAATTTTACTGGCGCCGACCGCCAGGGCGGCTTCGCGAATGGACGGCGGCACGGCCTTCAGCGCGGCGCGGCCCGCAATTATAATCGTTGGCAAGGTCATCAACGCCAGCACCATACCGCCAACCAGCGGCGCCGATCGTGGAAACCCGAAAAAATTAAGGAACACCGCCAACCCCAACAATCCAAACACAATGGATGGCACGGCGGCCAGATTGTTGATGTTGATTTCGATAATTTCCGTCATTTTGTTTTTTGGCGCGAATTCTTCCAGATACACCGCCGCCATAACCCCAACCGGAAAAGAGAGGATCAATGTAACAATCATCGTGAACAGCGACCCCATGATCGCGCCCAGGACGCCGGCCTGCTCCGGATCCCGACTGTCCCCAGCGGTGAAGAAGCGTGTGTTGAACGCCTTCTTTACCGCGCCCGAGGCCTTTAAGTCGCGCACCCAGGAAATTTCCTTATCCTGTATCCGACGCTCCGATTCCGGCGCCGTGACGTCGACGCGCCCCTTGATCAACATATCGACATCGTCCGACGCCGTGAGCCAGATTGTTTGCGTTGTCCCCACCAGAGATGGCGCATCCAGCAACATCGTCCTCAATTCAATCGGCGCGCCGCTGCTCATCAACGCGTAAAGGCGGCGCTTGTCTCGTCTGCCTGTGATTTCAGGAAACGTGTTACGAAGCGTTTTTCGGATCAAGTCATGATAACCGGCGTTCGCGAGACTCGTTTCATCGACGACCCCGTCGGGAATTTCGCCAGGGGTTCCACCCGGGATTCCAGAGGGGATTCCAGCTCGGGTGAAATCAGCCTTTTCAAAATTTATGTCCAGGCTGATCTTTGTTTGCCAAAGCGCCGTGTGCCCGCTGTAGAATATATTACCCAACAACAGGAACAGAAACCCGAGCGCGCCGCAAATGGCCGCGACACCGTAAAAACGGAATCGTCGGTCCGCCGCGTATCGCCGTTTCAGGCTTTTTTTAACAACGCTCGCCGTATCACGGGGCGCCGCAACAATTTGCGTGTGCGTGTTATCAGTCATATTTTGCTCGATATTTCTGGACGACCTTCAGGGCCACTACGTTCAAACATAGCGTTACAAGAAAGAGAGTTAGCCCCAGGGCGAAGGCCGCGAGGGTTTTTGCACTGTCGAATTCCTGATCGCCGGTCAACAGCGTCACAATCTGGACCGTCACGGTGGTGACCGCCTGAAACGGATTGGCCGTTAAGTTCGCCGCCAGTCCCGCCGCCATCACCACGATCATCGTCTCGCCAATCGCGCGGGACGCGGCCAGCAAAACACTGCCGACAATGCCGGGCAGCGCCGCGAGTAAAATGACCTTCTTTATGGTTTCCGACTGCGTCGCGCCGAGGGCGTAGGAACCTTCTCGTAGGGAGCCCGGAACGGCGGTTATGACGTCGTCTGACAAAGACGAGACAAAGGGTATTATCATAACTCCCATCACCAATCCCGCAGCCAAAGCGCTTTCCGACGATATGATGAGGCCGAACTCGATGCCCGTGTCGCGCAGGAGCGGCGCAACCGTCAGCGCAGCAAAAAACCCATACACAACCGTCGGAATGCCAGCCAATATTTCAAGGAGAGGCTTCGCGACCGCACGGAACGGCGCGCTCGCATATTCAGACAAATAGATCGCCGAGAACAAACCAACCGGCACCGCGATCAGCAACGCGATAGCGCTTATTAACGCCGTCCCCGCGAATATTGGCACTGCGCCGAATGCACCATCGGACGCGACCTGATCGGCGCGAAGTGCGATCTGCGGGCTCCATTCGATCCCGAACAAAAATTCCGTAAAAGAAACCTTCTGAAAAAACCGCAGCGATTCAAACAGCAGGGATAAGACGATGCCAACTGTCACCAGGACCGCGATGGCGGATGCGGCGATGAGCATCGCCATAATCCATTTTTCAACCATGTTCCGGGCGCGAAAATCGGGCGAAATCCGTCGCTTCGCCAAGACCAGTCCGGCAATCGAAAGCGCCGCGATCAAAACGGCCATGAGAATAGACGCGGATGATTGCAGCGATTTGTAGTAGTCGGCGGCCAACTTTGTTTCCGTCGACAAATCTTGCCCGATGAAGTCACCGCTTGCGAGGTTCACAATATCATTAATAAGTAAATTTAAACGCGCCGCAGACAGCGCCTGTTGATCCGCCGGCAGGCTTGCGACAACAATTTTCGAAATGATTGCGGGCTCCAGCGCCCCCCAGATCATGAGCGCAAAAAACGCCGGTATTCCGCACCAGATCGCAACATAAAGGCCGTAATAGGAGGAAAGAGAATGCAGGTCCCGCACATTGCCCGCCGTACTGGCGATGGCCTTGTGACGACCCATAAGAAACCCACCATAACTGAGCGTCAAAAGGGCGAGTATAACGATGGCGAACTGCATTCTCTTTGCCTAACTAATTTAAAACATTAAGGTTTCGTAGAAGTCGCGCGCTACATCATCAAGTTGTTCAGATGCGCGGCGTCTTCGCGAAACTTGGCGCGCTCCGCTTTCGGCATCGGGATCAATCCACGATCCGACAGGTAGCCGTTCGGGCCCCAAGCCTTCTCGCTGGTGAATTCGGCGACATATTCCTTGATCCCGGGGATCGAGCCGACATGCGCTTTTTTCACGTAGAAGAACAACGGCCGCGACACGGGATATGAGCCGTCCGCGATGTTATCAAAAGTCGGCGCAGTGCCTTTGATCTTACTGCCCTGAATCTTGTCGATATTCTGATCAAGATAGCTGTACCCGAAGACGCCAAACGCATTTGGGTTGGCTTCAAGTTTGGAGACGATCAAATTGTCGTTCTCGCCCGCTTCGATATACGGCCCGTCCGTTCGGATGCCGCGGCAAATCGCCTTGTACTTTTTCTTGTCCATTTTCTTGACCGCCTTCAGATGCTTGAAGGTCTTGCAACCGCCTTCGATCGCCAGCTCGTTAAAGGCGTCGCGCGTGCCCGAGGTTGGCGGCGGGCCCATGACTTCGATCGCGATATTCGGCAAGGACGGGTCGATGTCGCTCCATTTTTTAAAAGGATTGGGGATCAGCTTTCCGCCTTCCGCGCCACCTTCCGGAACTTGTTTCGCCAGCGCCAGAAAGATCTGACGCAGGGTGAATTCCGCCGCCGGAGTCTTTTTGGAATTCGCCAGAACGATGCCGTCATAACCGATTTTCACTTCGATAATTTCGGCCACGCCGTTTTTGTGACAGCGCTCGACTTCCGAATTTTTAATGCGTCGCGACGCGTTGGTAATGTCGGGGGTTCCAACGCCAACGCCAGCGCAAAACAGTTTCAAGCCGCCGCCGGACCCTGTGGATTCAACCTTGGGCGTCTTGAAGCTGCTGGTTTTACCAAACTG
>JBLHZD010000278.1:0-5443 GCA_047631095.1 Alphaproteobacteria bacterium | reverse complement strand
CCGTCACCTTATCTTTAAAACCCTGATGTGGCGGCAGGTTTGGCATATCGGTGCAGCGTCCTTGCGTATCGAACTTCCAACCGTGATAGACGCAACGGATACCATCACCCTCATTCCGGCCAAAAAACAAAGAGGCGCAACGATGAGGGCATCGATGGTCCATCACGCCGACATTGCCCGTTTGATCGCGAAACGCGATCAGTTTTTCCCCCAACAATTTCAATCGCACAGGATCCCCACCCGCCAGGACCTCCGACGAGATTGCAGCGGGCACCTAATATTCGCGCATTAAATCACCCATGACCGTGCCAGGTCCAACCTGGGTGAGCGCCTGACTTTCCTTCTGCGTCGTCATGGATCGCGTCCTCCATCGTTAATGGCGTCACTGTGAATTTGTTAGATCCGAAATTTGAGAGATCGGCGAAACGACATACTATATCCAATGCATCTCAATACTGAGTACTTTTCTCAAATGCCCTACACAACAGCGGCGAAGCAGGTTGAACCAATGCAAGACCGGTTCTTCTCAACCCTCTCAACACCCCCCCGCCACAAACCGGCAGCACTGCAACCCGATACCAAGTGACCAGAAGTATCGCGCCGCGTATGCAATCAACGCCACCCTTGACCCAAATATATTTTCATCGGCGATATCGATGGCGACTGGCATGATCGCGCGCATTCGCTAAAGTGGAATCATGGTACAACTCTCTGTTCTTGACCTCGCTTATATCGGCGAAGGCTTCGCGCCCGCCGATGCGCTGGCCAACGCGCTCGACCTTGCTCAAAATGTAGAGGCCGCCGGGTTCTCACGCTTCTGGCTGGCCGAACATCACAATCTCGCCGGCATCGCCAGCGCCGCCACCGCCGTGTGCATCTGCCATGTCGCCAGTGGCACCAAGACGATCCGCGTTGGCGCCGGCGGCGTCATGCTGCCAAATCATTCGCCGATGGTGATCGCCGAACAATTCGGCACATTGGCCACATTGTTCCCGAACCGTATCGACCTTGGTCTGGGCCGTGCGCCGGGTACGGACCAACGCACGTTGCAGGCGCTGCGCCGCAGCCCGGATGCGTCGGAAAACTTCCCGCAAGATGTGATCGAGCTGCAAGCCCTTCTCGGTCCACCACAGGAAAATCAGGTGATCCACGCGATACCCGGTGAAGACACCAATGTACCTTTGTGGATTTTGGGCTCCAGTCTGTTTGGCGCCCAACTCGCCGCTATGCTCGGACTGCCCTACGCCTTCGCCTCGCACTTCGCGCCTCAGGTGTTGATACAGGCGGTATCGATCTATCGCGAGCGGTTTGAGCCGTCCGCACAGCTCGCCGAACCCTATGTAATGGTCGGCTGCAACGCCATCGTCGCCTACACCGAAGACGAAGCGAAGCGCTTGTTCACCACGCCGCAACAGCAATCCACCCGCATGGTGCGAGGCGCTCGCGGCCAACTACCGCCGCCGATCGACGATATCGAGACCTTCTGGTCGCCAATGGAAAAGGCGCAAGTGTCGTCAATGCAAGCGTGCTCGTTCTACGGCTCGCCGACGACGATCAAAGACAAACTCGCGCCGTTGATCGAGGCCACAAACGCTGATGAATTAATGGTCGCAGCCGCGATCTATGACCATTCGGCGCGGGTTCGCTCCTTCGACCTTTTGGCCCAGGCGATGGGATAGCGTCGTTGAATCAAAAGAGTTGAATCAGAAGATAAACACGCGCCTGGCATAGACCTGACCGCTCGTCATTTCAGGTCGTAACTTTACGCTGTTTGACAAAGCCTTCGGCCCTTTGCTTGTGTCGTAGGAGCCATTGCCAATAGAGTTTCCATTGATCGGGTTGCCGCCCGAACTGGTCTGGAGAATTACACCATGAACGTATCGTCCCCAACGCTTGCCGCCGATTACGCCCGCGACGGCTACGTCTTTCCCCTTGATATCCTGTCAACAGAGGAAGCGGTTGAATTGCGCGCCGATCTGGAACGGGCCGAAGACGAGGTCCGCGCCGATAAGCAGCGTCTTCGCCTGTTGCGCAGCTATCCTGCGCGAGTGCTGCCGTCTTTCGACCGGCTGGTCCGACACCCCAAGATGATCGCCGCCGCCACCGCTGTACTGGGCCCGGACGTAATCCTTTGGGGGTCAGGTCTGTTTATCAAGGAAGCCAACACGACGAGCTATGTAAGTTGGCACCAGGACCTTACCTATTGGGGGCTGGACCAGGCAAAAGAGATCACGCTTTGGGTCGCGCTTTCCCCTGCGACGTCAGAAAGCGGCTGCATGCGCTTCGTGCCCGCCAGCCATAACGACGACATCGTTGCCCATGCAGACAGCTTCGCCGATGGCAATCTACTAACGCGGGGACAGGAAATCTCCGTCGACGTCGATGAGGCGAGCGCGGTGGATGCCGAACTGCAAACGGGGCAAGCATCCCTGCATCACGGGCACCTGTTCCATTCATCCAGACCGAACAAAACCGACGACCGTCGCATTGGCGCCGCGATCCGTTATATCGTCCCGTCGATGAAAGCGTCCGCGGGTCCGGATACCGAAGCAGCGCTCATCGCCGGAGAAGACAATTACGGAAATTTTCGCATCGTCCCACCGCCGCAAACCCAATTGGACCCGGCGGATTTCGCTGCGGCTGCGGCTGACGCCAAACGCCGAGACGCTGTTCTGTATGCAGGGACGGAACCCGGCCGCCGTTAGAGAAAATTCCGCATTTCCACATCTCCCGGAAACACTTGGCCGACGAATCTGTGTCCGTCAGCCGCGATACTAGTTCTCCAGCAGGAACCGAAGGACTTCGTCTGAACCTCCCAGGCCCCCCGATTTGTCATCAATGAGCCGGTAAAGCTCCCGCGCCAGTCCCGTCATGGGCATCGCCTGTCCGACAGCAGCGCCGCTATCGACGGCGGCGCTTAGGTCCTTCAAACCGAGGAAAGTGCGAGACGGATATTCTCCGCGCACAATCGCGCCTTCAAGTCCCCGCAGCTGCTTGCTATCCGCAGAGCAGGTAATCAAGGTTTGGTGTAATTTTCCCGAAGACAGACCGGCCTTCTCCGCCATGGCGAACGCTTCGGAAATCGCCAGGCGACCAACCCCTAAAATTAAATTATTCGCCAGCTTACCCACCATTCCCGCACCCAACGGCCCGAGATGTGTGACGTTGGCGGCGACAGCGTCCAAAATCGGTCGTTGGGCCTCAAACGCCGCCAAATCACCGCCGCACAACATCGTCAACGTTCCTTCATCGGCGCCAGCAATCCCGCCGCTCACGGGACAATCAATAATCGTGACACGGCGAGCTTCAGCCGCCGCCGCAATTCGGCGAAGGTCCGAAAGGGCGATCGTACTATTGATGAGAATGACGCCTTCCGTCATCTCATCAAGCAAGCCGCCCGGCGCGCAAACGACCTTTTCAACTTGCGCGCCGTCAACCACCATCACCATGACTTGTCGGCACGACCGGCCAATCTCCGCCAGACTCTCGGCCGCTCGACCGCCTTGCTGGACCAGCCGTTGTAAGGGCCGAGTTTCGAGATCGTAAGCCAGAACGTCCTGGCCCTTTAACACCAGATTTCGCGCCATGCCGTAGCCCATGGCCCCAAGCCCAACAAATCCAACTGTTTCAGCTTTGCTCATCAGAGATACACCTGTGAAGTGGCGTCACAAAGGCTATAGAAATTCGAAACGCCCCTCTACAGGGCCGCTGACGCCGAGCCAACAATGACCACGGTGCCATCGTCTTTTTCCATCCACACCGTGAGGAACGCGGTATTGTCATTTGTGTGTGTGATTACGCCTTTTGCGGTGACGCGTTCATTGGGCCACACAATATTTGTGAATTTAATGTCGAGCGTACCGCCTTCGTAGTAGCTGCGGCCGAAATGCTGTTCGAGCATTTCTCCCATGAGGGACATGGTCATCTTGCCGCCGATCACGACCTCGTCGAAACCAAGTCCCGCCGACGCTTCCTTACTGGTATGGTAGTTCCGTTTACCATGAAAAAACACGCCGCACATTTCCAAATCGATTTCACGATCAACGCATGGGATGGCCTCTCCTTGAGGCGTTTCGAATTTGCGGACGCCTTCCTTTTTCTTCGGGTCGCGCAAAGCGACTTTCCCCGAACTCTGACCTAACAGGAAACTTTGGTGGTGGATTCCCTGAACGATAAGCGTTGAATCGTCGTAGAGGCTTATTTCTTGTTTGACCACGGATCGGTTTCGCCATTCATAGACATCCAGCACCGTGGATGCGTGGCGGTATTTGCGCCCCGGAATAATTGGTTGATGAAAACTCCACTCCTCGCGCGTCCACAAATTACCAAATGCGTTGTCGAACCGAGCGCCTTCGAATCCAAAGTCCAATTCGCCGACGATCATCGCGGGCGCCACTGGTTTGTCCCAAAAGTTGGTGTTGAAATAACGGTCGCGATCAACGGCCAAACCCTCGCAGTAATCCTCGACCATTTTTGGCGTACAAACGAAGGCAAGATCTTTCAGAACTTTGCCTGCATACGGTTCGTGATTCGCAATCGTTTCGCTCATGGGCCGCTCCTCTTTTTCATCAATGTCGTATGAATTCTGTTTAAGACGTCTGACCTACGATGAACCCGTACCTTGGCGACGTCAACAAAGCGGCGATTCACGTCAGGATTGTGGTTTCGATGTTCAAAAGCCTGTTTCGTTGACCTTGCCATGGCGCGACGACGCATTACCATGCCAAAGGAATACCAACCGCCAAGGGAGGGCGGCGCACAACGAGGACGCATCTGTAGTACTCTGAGGGCCCCATTAATGGCGTTTTTATGAGCGCCGCTGACGTTCTGTAGTGTTTTCTTCCACCCCACCCTGCCACGCGATGCATCACAAATATTCGAAAGAGAGCCATTATGGGCGCCACCGTCACCATCGCGGATTTTATTGTAAACACCAAAACGTCGGACTTTCCGAAGGACAGCAATCAAAAAGCGATCAAGGTCATCGCCGACACTTTTGCAGTGATCCTCGCTGGCGTCAGTTCCGAAGTCGCCGAGCCATTGCAACGCTATCTAGATGCGGCACGCGAGGTAGGCGCGTCCCCCATACTCGGCGCTGGGCGCACCACGACGGCGGAAACCGCCGCGCTGATTAACGGAACTTACGGTCACGCGCTTGATTATGACGATGTGCTGTCGATGATGCCGGCCCACCCCAGCGTCGTCATACTCTCCGCGCTGCTGGCTGGCATGAACGGGAGAACGGTAAGCGGTAAAGACTTTATCGAAGCCTATATTATCGGTGTCGAAGTCGGCGGCAAAATTGGCCTGGGCATCACCAATGAACACTACCAGCGTGGCTACCACGCCACGGGTACGCTCGCCTTGTTTTCCGGACTTGCGGCGCTCTCCCGGTTATACGCTCTGGATGCGCCGACGATACAACAAGCAATGGGTATCGCCG
>JBLHZD010000277.1:0-5444 GCA_047631095.1 Alphaproteobacteria bacterium | reverse complement strand
TGGGAATCCGCCGCCTTGATGTCCGGCGTAGAGCTGGGTCTATTCACGGCAATCTCCAAGGGGGCGGGGAATGATACGGAAATCGGCAAAGCGGTTGATATCACAGAGCTCAACGCAGAGCGCCTGGTCACCGTCTGCATGGCGTTAGATTTGGTCTCCATCGTAGAGGGCCGATACCAGAACGCCCCGGATGTGGAGCGTTTTCTGGTCGAGGGGAAACCCGGCTATGCGGGTCCCTGGATGCTCTTCACCAAACCACGCTGGAACAAATTTGGCGACCTCACCGGTTATCTTCGAAACAAGGACGAGGCGGTTCTTGGCCAGTATGACGGGCTGACCGTGGAAGCGGCGCGGCGCATGCACAAAGCGACCAGCAGCATCGGCATGGGTGCCGGGCGGCGCTTCGTGCGTCAGGTCGATTTATCGAAACGGACCAAAATTCTCGATCTCGGCGGCGGCTCCGGCGCTTACAGCATTAACGCGGCGAAAGCGCATTCCCACATCAAGGCCGTGGTGTTTGACCTACCGCCCGTCGCCGTGGTCGCGCGGGAATATATCGCCGAACATGACGTCGGCGGTCAGGTTGAAGCCATCGGCGGCGACTTCACCAAGGATGACTTTCCGACCGATTGCGATGTGGTCATCATGGCGAGCAACCTGCCGCTCTACAGCCGCCCGATCATCTCTCAGGTCATCCAGAGCGCGTTTGACGCCCTGTTGCCCGGCGGTGAAATGCACCTTATTGGCGAGACGCTGGACGACGACCGCAGCGGCCCCATCAACCCCGCCTTGTGGGGGATGGCGGAGGCGATGAACGGCAGCACGGGACTGGCGCATACCGAAGCCGATTGCATCGGGTATTTCGAACAAGCCGGGTTCACCGATATTGGCGTGCATGAATTTGTGGCGGGGACATTGAGCCGGATCACCGGCACCAAGCCAGCCTGATCAGGAGACGCCAATGGCCCGCGAAGAACGCCTGAATACGGTGCGCCTGCAAAACATCGCGATGGGATATTGGGAATCCGCCGCCCTGATGTCCTGCGTTGAACTCGGGCTCTTCACCGCCGTATCGAAGGGCGCGGGAACCGACGCCGAACTGGCGACGGCGCTGGACCTCTCCGCGCTGAATGCGGAGCGGCTGGCGACAGTTGCGATGGCCATGGGAATGCTGGAACGCGAAAACGAGCGCTATCGCAACGCACCGGATGTAGAGCGTTTTCTGGTGGAAGGCGAACGCGGCTACGCTGGCCCCTGGATGCTGTTCACCAAGCCTTTATGGGAAAAATTCGGCGAACTAAGCGATCATCTTCGCAACAAGGACGTCACCATTCTGGGCGAATATGACGGGCTGACGGTCGAGGCCGCGCGCGAGATGCACGAAGGCACCTATAGCATTGGCATGGGCGCGGGCCGCCGCTTTGTGCGCCGGGTCGATCTAACAAAACGATCCAAAATTCTCGATCTCGGTGGCGGTTCCGGCGCCTACAGCATCAACGCCGCCCTGACGCATTCACATATCAAAGCCGTTGTCTTCGACCTGCCCGCCGTCGCCGTCGTGGCGCGGGAATTTATCACGGAGAACGGCGTTGCGGATCGGGTGACGGCAATTGGCGGCGACTTCACCAAAGACGACTTACCAACGGATTGCGACGTCGCCATCATGGCCAGAAATTTACCGATCTATAACCGCGAGATCATCGCAAAAGTCGTGCAACGCGCTTTCGACGCCCTCACGCCCGGCGGCGAAATGCATTTGATCGGCGAAACCCTGGACGATGACCGCAGCGGTCCCATCGGCCCCGCGCTGTGGGGGTTGGCGCAGTCGATCAACGCCAGCACCGGGCTCGCCCATACGGATTCCGATTGCCGTGGTTATTTCGAAAACGCCGGGTTTATTGACGTCGCGGTCCATGAATTTGTGCCGGGTACGCTAAACCGCGTTACCGGGACCAAACCGTTGTGAGCGCGCCCCAATGAGCGCACCCGTGCCGGATAAGGACATCCCGATTGTCGACGCTCACCATCATCTATGGGATTTAGACGCCGTCCACTATCCATGGCTAGACGTCAACAACACCAAACCCTTCTTTTTGGGCGATTACGAACCGATCATCCGGAACTACCTGCCCAAGGATTATCAACGCGACTCCGTGGCGCATAACGTTATCAAGACCGTTCATATTGAAGCGGAATGCGACCGTAACACCCAGGTTGCGGAAACCGCCTGGATCACGGCGATGAACGCGCAATTCGGGTTTCCTAACGCCATTGTCGGCCATGTCTGGTTCGACCGCGAAGATGCGGAAGAGGTGCTGGCGGGCCATAAGGAATATCCGCTCTTTCGGGGAATCCGCTCCAAACCAGTGACCGCCGAGCGCCCGGAAGACATGCAGTGCGGCGGACCGCGATCCATGCAGGATCCAAAATGGCTGGACGGCTTCGCGTTACTCGAAAAATATGATCTATCCTGGGATTTACGCGTGCCGTGCTGGCATCTGGAAGAAGCCGCCGAGGTTGCGCGCGCCTTCCCCAACACGCGCGTCGTGCTGAACCACACCGGATTCCCGTGGGACCGCAGCCCAGCGGGGTTGAATATGTGGCGCCGGGGCATGACCGCATTGGCGCAATGCCCGAACGTTCATGTAAAACTATCCTGCCTGTGTCTGCCCGATGGGCCCTGGACCATCGCGTCAAACGGTCCCATCATCCTGGAAACGATCGAGATGTTTGGCGTGGATCGCTGCATGTTCGCCAGCAATTTTCCCGTCGATGGGCTCCGCGCCTCCTATGACGACATTTATAGCGCGTTCAAAACCATCGTCGCAGACTTCCCCCGCGCGGACCGGGAAAAACTGTTCGCCGGAAACGCCCTGAATTTTTATCGGATTGAGGCAACACAATGAGCGCGCATCACGAAATATTCCCATCCCCGGAAACCGTCCACTGGGGCGTTTTCAACGCCGCCTTCCCCCCCATTATCGAGATTGAATCCGGCGACAGCGTCACGCTTCACGCCGTATCTGGCGGCGCCGACATAATGCCGGACGGCGATGATTTTGAGATATTGCCAGAACATCTCGTCATTCAGGATCAGGTGCCGCGCGGCCCGTCCGGGCACATCATGACCGGCCCGGTTGCGGTCAAAGGCGCGCGCGCCGGCGACATGCTGGAAATTCGCATTCAGGACATAAAGCTTCGCCAGAATTGGGGCTGGAATCGCATTCGCGCGCTTGCGGGCACGTTGCCGGAAGATTTCCCCGAAACCCGCCTGACCCATATCAAGCTCGACAAGGACGCCATGGTCGCAAAGCTGCCCTGGGGCGTAGATTTGCCGCTGGCGCCGTTTTTTGGCGTGATGGGCGTGGCGCCGCCGCGCGAGTGGGGCGAAATTTCCTCGGTCATTCCTCGCGCCCATGGCGGTAATCTGGATAATAAGGAGCTTGGAATCGGCGCGACCCTGCTCCTGTCCGTTTTCGTCGATGGCGGATTATTCTCCGCCGGAGACGGCCACGCGGTGCAGGGCGACGGCGAGGTCAACGGCACCGCGATTGAAACCTGCCTCAGCGGAACCTTCGAAATCATCTTGCATCGCGGCGCGGCGCCCGCCATGCCGCGCGCGGAAACCGATGACCATTACATCACCTCAGGCATCGACCCGGTGCTGGACAACGCCGCCAAACAGGCGCTGCGGGAGATGATTACGCTCGTACAGGAAAAGGCGAACCTGTCGAAGGAAGACGCCTATATGCTTTGCAGCCTGGCCGCCGATTTACGCGTCACACAAACTGTGAACGTGCATAAAGGCGTGCACGTCATGTTGAAAAAATCGGTGCTGCACGGGTAACTCTTAATTCTCTACCTAAATAGCGCAAGATTTCAGGAATAATCTTCTGAAATAAAAAACAAACCTTATTGATCCATATCAATGCATTTGATGCGCATTTATCAATAATACGCCTTCTAAATAAACTTAGGAGGTCAGGCGATGAAGCTCAGAGGCCTACACTCAGCGTTTATTCTCATATCCACAATTTTATGTTTTCCTCTGGCGAGTGCGTCCTAGGCGATGACGTCCGTCGACGCCGGATACGATCTCTTTCAAACCCAACCCGGCACCAGCATGAACACGGGGTTGCTCACGCCACCCCTGCCATTAGGCACAATTTTGTTTGAAGGCGTGCCGCTGGAAACTTTCGATTTTGGCGGAACAATCGGCGTTCAGGAAACGGGTAATGCGGATACAATCGTCGAGCGAAAAAATCCTGCGACCGTTTCCACCACACCGGGCTCAGACACAATCGACATCGAAATTGTCGCGTTACAACTGAAATCCGTTAGCCCCGTCGATTTAACGCCGCTCGACCCGTCGTTCGGATTACCGCCTTCAGCCGAATTTTTATCACACTCCAAACGCGGCGTTTATCCGGCGAAGCAGCCTCGGGAGCGCCAACCAACGCCAACAAAGGCGAGATGACCATCAATTTCGCCGATGAGAATGGCGGGACATTTAGCTCCTTTTTTGATTTGTTTTTCGACATTCGACTCAATGCAGTGGATGGCGGCATCATATTTTCCGCGGACAAACGCTTTGAGACGGCTGGCACGGAATGGGATCGACTGCCCGAGACTGGCGACATTCTGATCGACGGCATAAACCATTTTCTATTGGGGCTAAATGATCCAGCGGGAGACTTTTTCCCGGAACCCTTGACCGAATTCATCCCCTCGAACGAAGAAGGCACCGTTCACAAAGCCAGCGCCGCCACGATACCCGAACCGGGGGCGCTGTGGATGCTTATGGTCGGATTATTAGGCTTGGGCGCCGCGCATCGGCGTCAAGCCCCCCCCGTTTTGGGTTCCCAAATCTCGGGCGCACGCGTCTCGGGCTAACGCACCAAGGTCAGGGCCATCCTTATTGTCGAAAATGTTCTTCGTAAACCTCGACATTCGACGATAGCTCTGACCACACCCGACGCGACCGAATGTAGACATGGCGGAACGGATAGTGCTCCGCGTTGATCCAGCCCGGATCATCAAAAACGCCGGCGGGCAACGTGCGCACGCCGGGCGCCGCTTCCAGCGTGAAGCCCAGATTACCAACGCATGTGCGGCAAAATTGAAGGTCCAGCCACCGCCCGGATTCATCGGAAACGTGACGGTACTCGCCGATATCAGTCCCAGTGACAGAAACCTGATCACTGTTGAATACAACTTCAACGCCAAAGGCCGTCCCGGTTCGGCGCTGGCACCATTTACAGTGGCAGATCGTAACCCGAAGCGGTTCGCCCGTCGCGATGAACCGAGTCGCGCCACACACGCAGCCGCCTGAATTTGTAACTGGCATGGGATACCTCTCCCGGGTCGCCGCTCTCAAGCGAGCAAAGCGCGCACCTCGTCATCGCTGGGATAGCGACCTTCCTGGCGTTTGGAAAACACCAGTT
>JBLHZD010000276.1:0-5520 GCA_047631095.1 Alphaproteobacteria bacterium | reverse complement strand
TCGATAGCGCGGCGGGCGTAACGGCGAGTGCGCCAGCCCATAGCGTTGACGGCGTTTTGGCGATTTAGGATGTCGGCGACGCCACCGAAGACGGGCCCCGTTCGCGCGCCCGGAAATGGGGCTTTGACACGCTTGATGAGCTGGAGCTCATTAAACTGGATTTACTGGCGGGCGCGATGCCAAAAGGGCGCCTTATGAATTTGGCCCGGATTGTGGCGGAACGTCGAGAACGGACCGACGACCCGGAACTCGATTCGCTACTCGATCACATCGAATTGCGCGTCCGGGTTGAGATCGCAAAATACGAACCGAGATCTTGATTTCCCGTCCTTATACCCGTCCTTAAATTTCTCCCAAATATAGAGCGTTCACGGATCGTTTATGGGTTGATAGTTTATCGGCTGATGACGTGGACTTGTTCCACCATGGGTGTGCGGATATATTGCGGCGAATTTTTCAATCACGATCTAAGGGGGGGTGAATGTCGAATACGCTTCTGCCAGATTATCGGCCTTCGGAAGCCGAAGAATTTATGAACCCGATGCAACGGGAATATTTCAAACAACGGCTACAAAACTGGAAAGATGAATTGCAGCGCGAAACCCAGGGAACACTGGATAGTCTGCAAGAAGAAAGCCTGTCTGAACCTGATATGGCGGATCGCGCATCGCTTGAAACGGACCGGACGCTGGAGTTGCGAACCCGGGACAGGCAACGGAAATTGATCGCAAAGATCGATTCTGCCCTACAGCGTATAGCACATGGTACTTATGGCTACTGTGAAGAGACCGAAGAGCCGATTGCCTTGCGTCGTCTTGAAGCCAGGCCCATCGCGACATTGTCTATCGAAGCGCAAGAACAGCACGAGCGGATGGAGCGCACTCATCGCGACGATTGAGCGTTAAGACGACTGAGCGTCAAAAGAGAACGGCACTAGACATCAAAAGGCGCGACACAATAAAAATGCCGGCGTCCGGATTGGGGCGTCGGCATTTTTTGTCTTGAAGTATAGCGGCTCGGTTAGAACGGGAAGACGATATCGATGAGCTGGGTGCCATAACGTGGCTGCTGGAAGTCAGAAATATGGCCACGTCCGCCATATGAGACGCGAAGTTCGGCGGTTTTTTCGTGGGGAATATTGTTCTGATTGGTGATGTCTTCCGATCGGATGACGCCGACAATCTGTATTTCGCGCACTTCGAAATTTACCCGGATTTCCTGTCGACCGTGCAGCACCAGGTTCCCGTTGGGCAGGACTTGAGTCACAATGGCCGCGACCTGTAACTCAATCGCTTCATCGCGTTCAATTGATCCAGTGCCGGTATTGGTGGTCGCGCTGTCAATATCCAACAGAGACGCGGCGGCCACAGCTTGCGGCAGCACGGCGTTCAACGCGGCCTGATAACCGAGCAAGGCCGGCACGGAGGCGTCTTCGCTGGTCGTGCGCGAGCGTGTCGATTCATTTTCGATTGCTGCATTATCATCGACATTGATGTTGACGGTCACGATGTCGCCGACCTGGTTGGCGCGAAGATCTTTGAAGAAGACCCTCGATCCGGTGCGCCAAAGCGTGTTCGGACCCTTGTGCGGTTTGACAGGCGCAGGCATGGGCATGCTGACCGGTTGATAACTCGGGCGGGTCACGGGGTTCTCAATCGTCGCCAGGGCCGGCGCCTTGCCGACGTCGGACAAGCGAGACAGGCCGTTGCATCCTGATAAAAGGAAGGCGGACGCGATTATGCTTTTGATGAGAAGGCCGTTTGTTTTTGTTCTGGGCTTCATGATTTACCTTTTCTTTCGCACTTTATCTATCGCAAGGCGATTTGGCCGACGCTTGTCACCACGACCAGGCCGGAGGATGCAACCATGGCGTCGATTGTTGTTTTGCTGCGCAAATTGCGGATGCGGATTATGTCGTCCTTGGCGCCGTTCTGCAGGGCGCGGCCAACAGTCGTTAGTTTCAGGTTTGGCGTCCGGAAAATAACCGTCACGCGGCTGCCTTTTTTTACCAGAACAGGAGGCCGAATTTCACTGGCGCGGATGGTGCGGCCTTGGGCGACCGGGCGTTTGGGGCTCATGCCGATGAGTTTGTTTTCATCGAGAATAATTTGCGATGTAATCCGGTTGCTCCGAAGGGCGATCCATTGAATATCGTGTTTGCCGATAATGTCGCCAGACGAGATGCGGCGCGTCAGGACAGGCGTTTGCACCAGCCGGTGAATGGCGCCGGTTACGGTTCTACGCACTGCGCCTGGTCGCAGGTCGGGGGCGATTATGAGCGCGGAAAACCGACCGGTCCGCGCATCTTGGGTCAGGGAGCGGATTTTCAGTGTTGCGGGCATGTCGCCGGGCAAATGGATTTGCAGGATGCCGTTGTCGAGAATCACTTCATATTCTTCGTCACGCGCGTCATAGGAGGATGCGCGATTGGAGGACACACGAGAAAGCCCGGCTCTTTTACGCGCTTCGTCGCGAATTGCGTCTTGAATACGAACCGTATCAAGCAGAATGCTGCGTCGTTCGACGACCGTTTGATCCAACCGGCTGGCAGGACGCCATTTTACGCCATAAGCGCGGGCGACCCGGTGTAGCCAGGAGGCCTCCAGGGTGAGTTTCCGTCCCGGCGCGGGCGCGTAGGCGATGACCTTGTCCGCATGCCGTCCAGCCTGATCGAAAACATCGCCAAGACGAACGTTGCGGCCATCAACCATAACCGCTGCGCGCAATTGGGATTCCAGGGAGTCGCCATTCGCGGCGCTGGCGTCCTTGGCGCCGAGAAGCAGCGCAATGGCGATGGCGGCGACGGTGGCGACGGCCAAACCAAGCCCGATGGCGAAAGCGGTTACATGACGCATAAGGTATTCTCCTTAACGGACATTCGCGAGCGTAGACATCATCTGATCTGAGGTTTCGATAACCTTCGAATTCATTTCGTAGGCGCGTTGGGCGGTGATCAAATTGGTGATTTCCTCCACCACGTTGACATTCGATGTCTCGAGGAAGCCTTGTTGAATACGGCCAAACCCGGCCGCGCCGGGAGCCCCCGTGGAGGGCGTGCCGGACGCGGGCGTTTCTTGAAACAAATTGTCTCCGACCGCGAGCAACCCGCCTTCGTTGGCGAAAATCGCGAGATTGAGTTGGCCAACATTGGTTTCCGTCACCTGACCGTCCTGTTTAACCAAAACCTCGCCACTGGCGTTGATGGTCACATCGACGGCGTCATTGGGGACAGTGATGCCCGGCTGCACGACAAAGCCATCGGTCGTGACCAGTTCGCCGTCTGCGCTTAACTGAAACGACCCGGCCCGTGTAAAGGCGGTCTCGCCCGTGGGCAGGGTGATCTGAAAGTAGCCATCGCCATTGATGGCGACATCAAGGGGGTTTTCCGTCAAGGTCAGATTACCTTGCTCGGTAATTATGTAGACAGCGGCGGTTTTAACGCCGAGCCCGACCTGAACGCCTGCGGGAACAATTGTGCCGGCGTCCGATGATTGTGACCCGACCCGCCGCAGGTTTTGATACAGCAGATCCTGAAATTCTGCCCGTCGCCGGGTGAACGCCGTGGTGTTCATATCGGCGATATTATGGGAAATAACTTCAACATTAAGTTGCTGCGCGAGCATTCCCGTTGCGCCGATGCCTAGTGATCTCATGCTACGAATTCCTAACCTTGTTGCGAGCGGCCAATGGTGTTGATGGCGCGCAGAATTTTGTCATGTTCGGTTTTGATGAAGTTCTGGGTCGATCGATACGACCGGTGAACTTCAATCATTCGGGTCATTTCCAGGATTGGCTGGACGTTCGAACTTTCGAGGCTGCCCTGAACCATGGAGCTTTTCGCCGCTGGACCGGGACGTTCATCTTTTGCTTCGTAAAGGTTGTTCTCGGCGCGTTTCAGATTGCGTTCGTTTTCGAACTCGACAAGCCCGATGCGACCGATGAAACCGTTTACCCCGTCAATAGAACCATCTGCGCCGATGGTGAGCGCGCCGGATCCAGGCGGAAAATGATGGGGGCGCCGTTATTGGACAGGACGGGGTCGCCTTGTCCGGTCACCAGTTGCCCGGTTTGATCCAGCTCAAATCGACCATGGCGCGTATAACGGTCGCCGTTTTCGGTGTCGACGGAGAAATAGCCGGGGCCTGCAATCGCCAGATCCAGCGTGTTGCTGGTGATCGTCGGCATTCCTTCGCTAAGGTCCCGGGCCAGGCCAAAGTCTTGTACGAAGGAAAGGGATTCAGTTTGGCTGGGTTTGGAGATATATTCACGAAACACCATCCGTTCCGCCTTGTAGCCCGACGTGTTCATATTGGCGAGGTTACTGGCGATCACTGACATTTGTCTTTGCAGCGCTGTTTGTTTTGACAACGCTATATAACCGGGGTTTTCCATCGCGCCTGCATCCTTGAGTTTCGATTTCGGGTAGTTACGTTGCATGGCGCGTGCCACGATTTCGGCAACGAAATTCAATACGAAACCGGCGGTTTTTCAACAATATCGATAGGATCGCGGTCCACAGGATTTTGGGTTTGGCGCCGCAAATTGTGGGAAAATGTAGGCTTTGCCGGGTAGTTCTTGCCGTGGCCCTGTGTTCTGATGAAGTTGCGTATATTGACGTTAATTTAAGGTTTCGCGTGTCTGATTACTTATGAAATTGAGGCTATATAAATTGATGACTTTAATTATTTTAATTTTTTCAAATTAAGGGTAGTTTAAGGCATGACAGATGAAGTTGATGATGAAGAAGACGGCGCGGAAGATGACGCGTCTGGAGACGGTGGCGGGTCGGGCGGCGGCTTAAAAAAGATTATCCTGTTCGTCGTCCTGCCAATTGTCCTTTTAGGCGGCGCTGGCGCCGGGCTGTATTTCAGTGGAATGCTCGACTCGGTGCTGGGTATCCATGCTGAAGAAGAAGGGCATGAAGAGAAAAAGGCCGAGGAAGAAGCTGGTCCTGGACACTATATGAACCTGGACGAAATCCTGGTTACCCTGAGCGGTAAGGGCCGGAAGCAAAGCTTTTTGAAAATGCGGATCAGCCTTGAACTGGAAAATGTGGAAGCTGAAGCGCGTATAACGGCGGTCATGCCACGGATCATCGATAATTTTCAGGTTTTTCTGCGGGAATTACGTGTCGAGGAACTTCAGGGGTCACAGGGCATGTACCGGGTGAAGGAAGAATTGCTGTCGCGCGTTAACGCTGCGGCGCGCCCGGTTAAGGTCAAAGACGTGTTGATCGGTGAGATCCTGGTGCAATAAACACCTAGGGGAGCAAATAAACACTTGGGTGAGCATATAAACACCTGGGCGAGCAAGGGTGCGTGGTACAATAATTGCTATTGGTATTCGGTGTAGCAAACTCTCAGGATTCGAGCGCGGGAATTTGGTGTTGCGATCGAACCTTATACCAACGAGCCTTAATTAGAACCCATGGGCCCATTTTCTGCGTCCGATGGACATGATTTTCCAAGGCTGTTCGATGAGCTTGTTCCAGGCCTCACAACAGATTGCGACGATATCATC
>JBLHZD010000275.1:0-5540 GCA_047631095.1 Alphaproteobacteria bacterium | reverse complement strand
GGCATGGCGGCGCCGGAAGCGCCGGGCCTGGGCATTGACATAAATGAAGACTTCGTCGCGAAGGCCGTGAAGCGATAGATCGGCCGATTAGGCGTATGCCTGGCTACGGGTGGGAATGCGCGGCGATTGCCGGACGCAGCACCAGACAGAGCGGGATCGTCAAAAAGACTACCGCGCCCACAATCGCCAGTGTTTCGGTGATTCCGATCCTGTCGCCCAGCAGGCCATAACCGAGCGGCGCTAAAATACCGCAGACCGATCCGAGCGTATAAAACAGGCCGAAGGCGCGGGATTGTCGTTCAGAATCAACAAGATCACCGATGGTGCCGTATAATACCGAGGAGGTTCCGTTGAGCGCGACGCCGATCAGTGGCAATAACGCAAACGCGGCCAGATTGGGCAGTACGAGCGCCAGCAAAATGCCGCCGCCGGTCGCGAGTTCGGTCAAGACGACGGTTCTGATAACGCCAATCCGGTCCGCCAGAAATCCGCAGGCGAGCTTGCCAACCATGCCGCCGACAAACACGGCGGGAATGGCGATGGTGGCCAACCCGCTGGGTACGCCCTTTTCGATCATCAGAAAAGCGATGAAAGTGAGGAACCCGCTGCGGGTCGCGCTGTCGATAACCGCAATGCCGCACAGGGCGGAAAATCCTGTGCGGTCGCGGATGCCCCAACCGGGATTGGACGGCGCCATGGGGGCATCGCCGAGCGTGGTCTCTTCAAGAGGGGGCTGCGTCAGACGGGGTAAAATAATTATGATGAGAACAGCGATGGCGACGCCTAACCCGCCCGCGACGACGACAGGCGTTTCCCAACTCAACCCCGCCGCCAACGCCAGACTGAGCAGGCCTGCGAAAGCGAATTTGCCGACATCGCCCGCGAAATTATACGTGCCCAACCCGCCCCGGCGACGTTGGGCGGTATAGGCCTTGGAGACGAGCGAGGAGCATAAGGGGTGCTGAAACGCGGCGCCGAACCCGGCGATGAACAACAAGATGAGGATGGGATAAAATCCGGAAGAGGCGCCCAGCCCGATAAAGGCGATTCCCGTGCAAAGGGTGCCGAAGGCCAGCAGGTTGCGCTCGCCCATGCTCTCCGCCAGTAGGCCCGCCGGTATTTGGAACAACGACATCGCCGCTTTGTTGGCGGCGCGGATCAGGCCGACCTGCGCGTAGCTCAGGCCATAGGCTTGCGCCAGTATCGGTAGGAGCACGTAGAGCATATCGACGAGGCCGTCATGCAGCGCATGGGCGCCACAACAGGTCGCCAGCGTGCGTCGTTGCGCCCGGACGTCGCCGCAGGGCGCTGTCACGGGGGGAAGGGCGGCGTCAGGCGTTGTCATGGATTGTGGGACCATTTTCAACCTGGAACCATTCGGTGTCCCTATCGCCGCCATCGTCGTATCGCAGCATGACGGTCTCTCCGTTTCGGTCCAGCCCGGCGAAGGGGTGATGCCAGACATTGTGGCGATACATGACGCCCTGGTTGGCCGCGCCGATAAAGGTCACGGCGGCGGCGATGTCCGGACTGCCATCCGGACGGCTGGGACAGCCCAACAAAAGATGGCGGGACAGGTCCAGTGGGACAAAGGTCTGGGACGAGAAGGGATGGCGCTCCAGCCATTCGACCATGAGCGGCAGGGCGACGGGTTTTGGACGGGAGATCGATACATTCAGTTTTGCGTCGTCGCGCAAATTCTCCATGGGCGCGGCGTAGGCGTCCCGGGGTCCCGGCCGGTCTTTTCCGAGTGGGAAAACCACGCCAAAGGGCGCGAAGGCTTCGGGCGTCAGCGGAACGGGCGTCAGGGTGATTTGAGACACGAACTAATCTCCTGCTTTGGACAAGGCGTCCGTGTAGATCGCCAGGCATTGTTCCAGTGTCCGGGATTTATCAATGGTTTCCCGCGTTTCCTGCGCGATTGGGGTTTTGTCCAGCAGGCGGAAGACATCTGCGGCGCCGTCATGAAACCCGGCGGGGAGGCCGGCGCTCTTGAAGGTTGCGGCGATTTCCTCCATCTCGCCAATCCAGCGTCCGGCGTCGACGGGAAGGCGCGGGACCATGCGCTGCATATCGCTGAGAACATTGGGGCGGCTGCCGCTCAATTCCGCCATATAGGCCTCGGTCAATCCGAACGACTCGGCGGTGACAAGGGCGGCGGTGTAGAGTGTCCAACTGCCTTTGGTGATTGCGGCGAAACACATTTTCATCGCGGACGCCTGACCGATCTGGTCGTTCAGCACCCGGACGCCAATGCCGTGACCGTCGAGTTCCTGAAAGGCGTCGGCGGCGGGACCGGAGACATAAAATCGCGTCGGGTTATCGGCGTTGCTCGGCGCGGGGCCGATGATACCTGCATCGATATAGATTGCGCCTGCGGCTTCAATGACCTTGCCGATAGCCTTGGTGGTATCCGGTGAAATCGCGTTGCAATCCGCGTAGACCGGCGTTGCGCCGGCCTCGCCCATCGCGGCGGCCACCGCCTGTGCGGTCGCCATCGCCGCGTCGGGCGGCAGGATGGAGAGGACGATATCCGCGTCGCGGACCATGTCGACCAGGGTTGGCGACAGTTCGAACCCGCCGGCTTCCGCAAGGGTTCGGCTGCGGGCGCTGCGACCTTCGAGGCACGTGATGACCTGTCGGCCGGATTGGCCCAAGACGCGCCCGACGGCATGGCCCATATCGCCAGGGCTTAAAATGGCGACAGTTTTGAATCGCATTGTGGGGTTCCTCTCTGAAGGCTTTCAGCCTGAAGTGTTCGGAGAGAACAATAGAGTGGGCTTCACGCTCTCGCCAGTCTGGATTTAACTGTAAACCCGTTCGGCGGGCAGGCGCAGAGTCACGACGGTGCCGACGCCGGGTTGGCTGTTCAAATCCAGGCCGCCGCCGTGCAATTCAATGAGGGATTTGGACATTGGCAATCCCAGGCCCGTCCCGCTGCCATGGGGGCGGCCCGCCTTTCGAACCTGCTCGAAGGGGCGAAGGATGCGTTCTTGATCGTCTTCGTCAATACCGACGCCAGTGTCTTCAACGCGGATCAACAGATCGCCGGTAGCCTCATGGCGCAGCACCTGCAATGTCACCGATCCGCCCGGCGGGGTGAATTTCACGGCGTTGACCAACAGGTTTAGCAGGATTTGGCGGATCATCCGCGGATTGGCCCGAATATGGGGCACTGTTGGCGGAACATCGAGCGTGACTGCAACCTCGGCCTCCTTGGCCTGATCCGTGACCATACGAATGCTGGCCTCGATGGCGTCAAGAAGGTCCGTCTCGGATTCGCCAGCCTCTAATTGGCCCGCTTCGATTTTGGAGAGGTCGAGAATGTCGTTTATGACTTCCAGCAAATGCTGACCGCTTTCCCGAACGTCCTTGGCGTAGCCGACATATTGGTCTGATCCGAGCGGGCCGATCAGCTGTGATTCCATGATTTCGGAAAACCCGATGATTGCATTCAAAGGCGTTCTGATCTCGTGACTCATATTCGCCAGAAAATTGCTTTTCGCCTCGTTGGCTTCGCAAACATCCCGCATGGTTTTTAGCAAGCTGACTTCGACATCCCGTTGGCGGTCGAGTTCGCGCTCATGCTCTGTGATCCGAGCCTGTGAATCGTCCGTCTCATCGGACTCTTGAATATCGTTATTGGCCATTGTGGCCATAGTGTCCATCGCGGGCGCTCCGGGCGCTGTGGGCGTTATGGGCGCCGTCGGCGCGGCGGGAGCGCGCGTGTTTTCAATATAACCAACCAGATAGGCGACGGATTGTTTCAGGTCGTGGAACTTTTTCTCGGTGTCCTCGAGTCGCGCTTCGAGTTTACGAACGTCGTCGGATTTTTCTGAGTCCGGGGTTTGGCGTTCCGGCGATGGCGTGGCGGGCGCCGAGGGGCCAAAGGCCTGTCCGGACGCACCTTCATAGACGCCTTGCAAGACACGGTGGGAATTCGTCAACTCTCGGATAATGGGCGTCAGCGCGGGAGAGTTCTGTCCTTGAGTAGACGCAATGAGCTCCAGGGCCTGGCCCAGCTGGGAGGCTTCGCCGATCGTGCGGCCGAACACGCTGGCCGACGCGCCGCTTGAGCGCTCAGCCGGGCGTTCGGGATTGTATCCTTTGGTTGGATCGTCCTAGCTCACAATAAAGTTTTCCACACGTTCTTTTTAAAACGATTCAGAGCGCCGCAAAGGAATTCGCGGTACATTCAGATCAAATTTTAGGGAAATAGCGGAATTCATCGTCACCCAAACGGAGTACGAGTCTGGGTCATGACGAAATTATTATATTTTTGATGGTTAACAGCGCAGGCAACAGTTTGAATCTACGACCCTTCTTGCGAAGGATAATTCATCGTTCAAAAGTTCAAGGGTTAAGCGTCGCTCAACAGGTTGGCGCGTGATCGAGAACTAAAAAAATCGGACGGGGCGGGTTTTCGCAGACGTTTAGGCGACTGCGCCCTTTAGTAAAGAATCGGTGGGCGTATGAGGCGGCGCTACAGATTCTTCGGCGTTGAATTCCGAGAGATCCTGGGTCTGGCGTCCCAGGAAAATTTCACCGTTTTGTCGATGCACATTAACCTTGGCGTTGTAGACGTTGTGCTCGTAACCGTGCTTGTCATAAATCGCATAGCGGCTGACATTGTAGCTGCTATCGCCTTCTTTGTGCCCCGTGAGATAGCACATGATCGATTTCACTTTTTCCCGGCTCAAAGTCACGTTTTCGAACACCCGCAGCCGCTCCTGGGATTCGTCGAGAAAACGGGGGGCGTTAAAAATGTCCGGTTTGGTTTCGGCGTTGGTGTCGAAATGCGTTTGAGCCGCAAAATCGCCAATGAGTATTTGGTTGGGTAGAGCCTTCTCGATCATTCTCGCCAATTGTATGGTGACGTCGCCAACGATAAAGCTGCTGGTGCCGGGGCGCGCGCCTTCCGCCTGATAATATTCAAAACATTCGCCGATATGAAAACTGCTGCGAAGTTCCGGGATTGTCGACACGATGCCGCTTCGTCGGCCAAGGGAATTTTCCGCCAACAACAGCATCAGAAAGGAAAACAGATCGAGATTACCGCTCATCGTGTTGGATTGGTTCCACACATAAAAGCCGTCTCCGGTCGTTGAATGCCGGAGGGATATTTTAACGCCATGTTCCTGTGCGCGCTGAAATGCGACGTTGATAGAGTAGGAGAGACTGTTCAGTAAGGTAACCTGATCCAGTGGTGGATGCTTGGAAAACCCAACAATATCCACAAGGATGACGGCTTGGTTGCGGATTTTGGTAATGCTGTAACGCTTGGTGAGATATTCGAGCGACCGCTCGCCGACCGCAGCGGCGCGTAAGGGCTCGGGAATAGAAATTGTGTAGGGCTCAATTTCACAAACATCCGCAATGCCGCGAAGCTCCATCTTTGTACGCAGCGCCGAGCCTAGTGGATTGACTCCAACGTTTGGAACCCACGCTTTACGGCAGCAATTATCTCATCGGGATCAGCTTTCCAGTTGAATGGTATTGGTTTGTCGTTGTGTTCCTTGATGAAGCGATTGATCGCGGCC
>JBLHZD010000274.1:0-5567 GCA_047631095.1 Alphaproteobacteria bacterium | reverse complement strand
CGCCGCCAGCAAACGCCAGATCGCGAAGTTGAAGCAAATCGCCGGACAGGAACGCGCGGGGGGGCAATATCTGATCGAGGATCCGGACTTTCGCCGGGAAATCGCGGAAGTTGAAATATCCGTGACGGCGTTGGAATACACGGATTTACGCTATTTGATGGCCACCGCGAAGGGCCAGCCCGTTGGCGCGGAGGTCAGCATGTTGAAAGTGCGCGGAACGGAGATACAACAACGCATCAGCGAATTGCTGGTGAAAGCCCTGGGAAATTACGCCCAGCCGCATTTGCCTGAGGCGCTGGAACCGGGTTGGAATGAAGACCCGGTCGGCGCGGATTATGCGCCAGCACTGGCGGCGGAATACTTCAACAAGCGCAAAACCTCGATTTATGGCGGCTCGAATGAAATACAGCGGAATATTTTGGCAAAAATGGTTTTGGGTCTGTAAAGTTGTCCGGACAGTTTGATCCGGCGTAATAGGCCAGACAGTTTGATCCGGCGTAATAGGAAAGACGGAATAGATCGATGGATTTTTCACTCAGCGAAGAAGAACAGCTTTTAAAAGACAGCGTCGAACGGTTTGTGCGCGAAGAATACACTCTGGAGCAACGCCGGAAGCTTGTCGCCAGCGATGAAGGCTTTAGTCGTGAGAACTGGTCGAAAATGGCCGAACTCGGTTGGCTGGGTGCCTCGTTCCCTGAAGCTTATGGCGGCTATGGCGGCGGGCCTGTCGCCACCATGATTATTATGGAAGCCTTTGGACAGGGTCTTGTTGTCGAGCCGTTTCTGCCGAGTATCGTTTTGGGCGGCGGTCTGATCGCCACCGGCGGCGACGAAGCGCAGAAACAGGAAATACTGCCCGCTTTGGCGGAAGGCCGGATGATGCTGGCGTTTGGCTACGCGGAACGCCAATCCCGCTATGATTTATTCGACGTTGAAATGAAGGCTGCAAAAGACGGCGACGGTTATGTTCTGAACGGTCATAAGGGCGTGGTATTCCATGCGGCGGTCGCGGATAAGATTATTGTGACGGCGCGGACATCAGGCGGCTCACGCGACAAGGACGGGATCACCCTGTTCATTGTGGATAAGGGCGCCGCCGGTCTCTCTCGCCGGGATTACCCGACGGTTGATGGGTATCGCGCTTCGGAACTGACTCTGGAGAACGTTCGGGCGGAAGCTGTGCTTGGCGCGGTGGATGGCGGGTATGGGATTGTTGAAACGGTCGCTCAACAGGGCGTCGCAGCGCTGGCGGCGGAAGCGGTCGGCTGCATGGGCGTCTTGCTGGACACAACCAATGAATACGTGAAAACCCGCAAGCAATTCGGTCAGCCGATTGGCAAATTTCAGGTTATTCAACATCGCATGGCCGATATGTTTATCGCCTGCGAGGAAGCGCGCTCCATGTCGTATCTGGCGACATTGCGGCTTGAAGACGAAGATGCGGGGGAACGCGCGCGGGCGTCTGCGTCAACGAAGGTGCAAATTGGAAAAAGCGCAACCTATGTCAGCCAACAGGCAGTTCAGCTGCATGGCGGCATGGGCATGACGGATGAGTTGAATGTCGGGCATTATTTCAAACGCCTGACGATGATCGACACCATGCTGGGCGATCAGGATTATCACCTGAAACGCTACGCTGAATTGTAGGCCGTTTGCGGTATGCCGTTCCCGGAACCGGGGCGGCTGCTAATTCTGGAACGGGGGTTCCTACATGCCTGGAACGGGCGTTTCCAGGGGATCCCCCGCGAAGAAATTGGTTAGATTACGCTGGTACAAGGCGGACATAATCAACCGGGATTCGGGTGCGCGACCCCCAATATGGGGGGTAATGACCAGATTGGGCGCGTTCAACAGCACTTCCGGCACGACAGGTTCGCCGTCGAAAACATCCAACGCCGCAGCTGCGATAACGCCATTGGCCAGGGCGGCCGCCAGGGCGTCATTATCGACGATAGGGCCGCGTCCTAAATTCAAGACATAGCCTTGTGGCCCCAACGCGGTGAGAAAGTCAGCGTTGACCATGTGGTGGGTCTCCTTGCCGCCGGGCGCGACGATAATGACAAAGTCCGAGACCGTCGCCAGGTCAATCGGCGTTTTTTCGTACACATAATCCACGTCATCGCGGGGCGAGCGGTTGTGATAGTGGATTTTCATGTCAAATCCCGCCGCGCGGGTAGCGATGCGTCGTCCAATACGACCCAAACCGATGATGCCGAGCGTTTTGCCTGTCAGGATTGGCCAGTTGTCGTCTGGATGCTTCCAGCCACCGTTGCGAATATTGGCGTCTGCTTTGACAATGCCGCGCACGATGGTGAACAGCAGCGCCATGGCGTGATCCGCGACGCTAACGTCATTGGCGCCGGGGCCGTGGGAAACAGCGATGCCGCGTGCTTTCGCTACTTCCAGATCAACGCCCTCATAGCCGGCGCCAAAACAGGAGACGAGTCCGACATTGGGCATGGTATCCATTTCCGCAGCGGTGAACCCTTTGGTTCCATTTGTCAGCACCGCATCGACCCGCGCGCCATTTTCAGCGACGAAGGCGGCGCGTTCCCCATCATCCAACAGATGATGAACTTCGTATTCATCGTTCAGTTCCGCGAGCAAGCCGTCAAATATCGGCGCTTTGATCAGGAGCGTTTTTGTCATTTGGCACCATATGGGAGAAAGGGATATGTGGAGTTGGCCTATGGTTCCAAAAAAAACGCCCGCCTGCAACAGTGTCGTGATAATCAACGTCGCAAATTATTCTGCCCGGGCGAGTCTCCATTGCGCCGAAGGGCTCTCCGAAGACAGACGAATGAAATGGCTGGCGCAATTTTTACAATCGCTGGCGCCGAATCCCTTTAGGGGAATTTTAAAGTCGCATCGCTTTTGATAATCGGCGAGCAGCGCGCATTCCTGATCTCCAGATTCGTACTGAATATGGATTTCTACAGCGGGTCCCGTGACGTGATCAATATGCCAGTGGAGGCGTTTTTCCTTTTTCAAATGCCGCCCGATGCGCGCCCGTAATCCGCCGGGGCCATGGGCGCTACCGGCGTAAACATACCAACCGGCGGGAATTTCCCGGCCGCGCTATCGCGCGATGCCCAGTTGAAGGGGCTTTTCCAAGCGAAGCAGCAGCAGATAAGCGCCAGGGTCACGCGGGATTTCAGAAAGTGACTCAAATGCTGTCATGCAATCCCAATGTGCGACGCAATGCGAATGTAGCGCGCCCCATAATTCCTGACGTTTGAAAAATAATAATAAGGTTGAGGGCCGTCAACACAGGTGCGCTGTGAGAGATTAGCGTATCAGAATCACCAGTAAATAGGGTTCAATCAGGGCTATTTTTTTAGCAATTTTCTTACTGGGCTTGAGGTTCCCGCCATTTCGGACTACCTCAAGATAAATTGATTAGCGGAGTAAATATGGTGACCCCACCCAAATCAAGACAGCCACGGCGCGATTCTCAAAAACGAAACCAAAAAACCGGCGCGGATAGCGGCAACAATCACCGCAGTAAACAAAGCGGACGTCCGGGTAAGGGCGCTGCCGTCGAAGACCTGATCGCGCGCATGGATTCCTGCGCCGACGCGGAAACATTAAATGATCGGGTCATCACACCGTTTGTGTCAGCGCTGGAGACTGTTTGTCGCGCGCGGGGATATGTGCTGAACATATATGGTGCGAACACAAATCTGAGTATTGGCGAGGCTGGCGATGTCGAAGCGATCTACAATTTGATCGAGGATTACCGCGACTCCGAAGAGGTGGAGCTTACGACCTTGAAAAAAGAATACTGACAAATGATCGATAACTGCGGCGCGGATTATATTTAGGAGCGAATAACGATGCTTTACCCCCCTGCGGAAATTGGAATGGCGGTTGAGGATGTTGATACGCCTGCCTTGATGATCGATCTGGACGCCTTCGAGAATAACCTGAAAACAATGGCCGATGCGGTGTCGCGCGCCGGGGCCGGGGTTGTGCTACGGGCGCATTCCAAAACGCACAAATGCCCGATCATCGCGATGCGACAAATGGCGCTTGGCGCGGTTGGCGTCTGCTGTCAAAAAGTCAGCGAAGCGCAGGCGATGGTGGATGGCGGCGTCAGCGATGTTCTGGTGAGTAACCAGGTTGTTGGACGTACGAAACTACGCCGCTTGGCGGCGTTGGCGGGGCAGGCGCGGATTGGCGTTTGCGCCGATAACGCTGCAAATATCGATGATCTGGACGCTGCGGCACGCGAAGCGGGGCAAAATCTGTCCGTTCTGGTGGAAATCAATGTTGGCGCAAACCGCTGTGGCGTTGAACCCGGCGCCCCGGCGTTGACGTTGGCGCGCCAAATTAACGCCGCGCCGAACCTGACATTTGGCGGCTTGCAGGCGTATCACGGAAGCGCGCAGCACTTGCGGGGATTTGACGCCCGCCGTGAAGCAATTGTCACCACGACCGAGATGACAAGGGAAACAGTGGATTTGTTGGCCCGCGACGGTCTGGAATGCGCCATTGTCGGCGGGGCGGGCACGGGCACGTATCAATTTGAAGCCGCCAGCGGCGTTTTTAATGAACTGCAAGCTGGCTCCTATATCTTCATGGACGCCGATTATGGCCGGAACCTCCGTGCTGACGGCGGGTTCATGAACGAATTCGAAAACGCGCTGTTCGTTCATGCAACGGTCATGAGCAAGCCTGGCGTCACCCATGCGGTGCTTGATGCGGGATTGAAAGCCTACAGCGTTGATTCCGGGTTGCCGGTGTTACGCGACTTTCCGGAGCTGGATATCGCAGGCGCATCCGATGAACATGGGAAAATTGCGCTGACGCCCGCTTTTAATGACAGCAACAAATCAATCGAGGTCGGCGACAAGGTGTTTCTGATACCGGGACATGTCGATCCCACCGTAAATTTATATGATTGCTATGTTTGTTATCGCGGTGACCGGGTCGAAGCCTTATGGCCGATAACGGCGCGCGGCGCGCTTCAATAAAACTGGCGACAATAATCAGCCAAACGAAAAACGGCTCTGACTTGCGCCAGAACCGTTTGATCGTAAGTCGGGCTTTCGCCCAAAGGTTTGGAGACCTTAGCCGAAGAGTCCGAGGATGGACCGTTCGCTCTGCGCCGCCAATGATAGCGAGTTGATGCCCAACTGCTGACGAGTCTGCAGCGCGAGCAAGTTTGCGCTTTCCTCGTTCAGATCAGCCAGGGTGAGTTTACCAGCGCCCGCTTCCAGGGTGTTCGAGAGTTCTTTCGTGAACTGTAACCGGGTTTGCAACACGCTTGCGTTTGAACCCAATGTCGCTGAATTCGTCCGCAAGACGGTGATCGCGTTACTGACTTGGGTGATTGCGCCGTCAATATCGGAATCATTGAGGAAGGCGTTGCTCGCCACTGCGACGTTGATGGCGCCGGTGCCCGTCGATGAATCAATACCAGCGATCGTCAAGGTGCTGGTGCCGTCTTCATTAAAGGTGACCGTCAAATTATCAGGCGTGCCCTGCACCAGGTTGGTGCCGCCGAAGCTGGCGTCATTCGCCAGGGAATCGATTTGCGTCAACAGCGAGTTAAATTGCACCGC
>JBLHZD010000273.1:0-5575 GCA_047631095.1 Alphaproteobacteria bacterium | reverse complement strand
ACGATGGGCGTCACCACGATGAGCTTGCCCAGCAAAAAGGCGATGTTCATCGATAACACCGCCATGCCGTTGAAGATACCCGCGGCGGCGAACCACCACATGCCTTTATTGTTGAAAAGGTTCGGCATCGGCGTCGTGCAAAATTTCTGGGCGCTCAACGCGACCAGAAACGAGACGCTATAGGCGGCCAGACTGGCGAATAGCGGGCTGGGCACGGTTTCCAGGCCAAGTTTTGTTGCGGCGTGGCTGCCCGCGCGAATGAAGGATGCGCCGAGCGGAAACAGCAACGCCCAAAGCGGCCAGTTGCGCTTCAACCCGCCGGGGCTCGCCTGCACCACCAGGGCGGCGACAATGCCGCCGGTGCCCAGCGCGATCATCAGCGTGGGTTCTTCCCCCAGCAATGCAAAGGCGAAAACGGCGGCGAAGAGCGGCGTCGTGGATGACAGGGTGCTGGACAGGGTAGGGCCGAGATAATACACCGCGCGCGCTGCGAGGTTGGCGGAAATAAAAGGTCGGATCAGGCCCAGCGAGGCGAACAGAATCGCTGTGCCGGTCAGCCAGTAATCCCATTCCATGAAAAACGGCGCCAGCACCCAGTAAAACACCATGGTCGCGCCAATATCGACCAGGGTGCCGGATTGCGGGTCCCCGTGGCGCAGGCCCAGATTGATGAACTGCGTCCCCATCGCGAACAGCACGGCGCTGAGCAACGCAAGGATGACAGGCGCGGTGCTGTCTTCCATGGTTTACGCGACGCCCGGATCAGACCCCTTGCGTCATTTCCCACAGCAATTCCACCGAGCGCAGCCAGTCATCGGCGTAGCGCTGGCGGGGCTGGAACATCATGTGCTGGACGCCCTGTTCCTGAAATTTGGCGATCTGGCGTTTCATATCCTCAACATCGCCGTCCAGCGCATCCCAATGTTCGCGGGTGGAGATGGTGAACGATTCTTCCGGGCGTGATGCGCGCAACCGGTCGATGCTGGCGCCCAGATCATCCTTGTTGCTGCCGGAGGCGTGCCAGCCATCACCGACCGCGATGGCGCGGTCCAGCGCCACGTTCGACATGCCGCCGACCCAGATCGGGATATGCCGGTTGGGGCGCGGATTGGCGCGCATGTTCACAAATTTTCCGCCGGTTGCTTTCGCGTCGAAATTCACCGGGTCTTCGGTCCAGCAGGCGCGTAGCAGGGCGATGGTCTCGTCCGTGCGTTTGCCGCGCTCGTTGAATGGCACGCCCAGCGCGTCGAATTCTTCCTTCAGCCATCCCGACGCGGCGCCGACGATTAACCGCCCGTCGCTCATGATATCCAGCGAGGACAACATCTTAGCCAATACCAGCGGACGGCGCATCGGCAGCACCAGAATAGAGGTGCCCAGCCCGACGCGTTTGGTCGCCGCCGCTGCCCAGGTCAGGGTGACAAGGGGCTCGTGAATATAGGCGGTGGGCGGATATTGCGCGTCCTTTGGCACCGCCAGATGGTCGCTGACCCAGATATCATCATAGCCCAAATCTTCCGCCTGAATGGCGGCCTGGCGCACCGATTCCGGTCCGGACGCCTGCCCGAATTGCGGTAGATGAATTCCGTAGCGCATAAATTTTTCTCCCCAAAATGCCCCGTTGGCGTCAGTGTACGGTGAAGTTTATCTCAAGGGCCAGCGCGGGCGCGGCGGTATTTTCATGTTTCCCGCTTTACCCCTTGCGAGGCGTTGGCTAACCTTCGCCAAACACGGGAAACGCCAAACCAGTTTGGATCCGCCATTCACGGGAGAGCATGATGTCAAAAGATTGGAAATTTTCACATAATAGCGCGTCCGACGCCGTTTGGACGCCGGGCCTTCGCGAGATTTTTGAGTATCGCGACCTGGGCATCAAGGAGTCGACCAATGGCGATTACATCGCGCATATCGTCAGTTCCAAAGGCGAGTCCAATTCGGACGAGGTGCAGAAATGGCATGTGCATCATTGCGATTTTCAGTTCGTCATGATTCTGGAGGGTTGGGCCGAATTTGAATATGAAGGCCAGGGCATCCGTCGCCTGGAAAAAGGCGATGTGATCAACCAGCGCCCGGGCATTCCGCACCGGGAAATCAGTTGCTCCGCGGATTTGAAAATATTGGAAATCGTCGCCCCGGCGAATTTCGAAACCGAAGTCGTCGATGCGCCGGACGACGCCGTGCAGGCCGCCGAGTAAGTCGGGTCGCTGCGTTCGATTTTGTTAAATTAGCGGGCGTGGATGGCGGACTTCGTTGAAATACTGTTGAGCGCCGCCTCGCTTTGGGCGTGGGTGTGGATTGCGGGAGCGGCGCTCCTGGCCGGGTTTCTGCGCGGTTTCGTCGGGTTTGGCGGCGCGCTGGTGGTCGTTATGACCCTGAGCGTTGTGCTGGGTCCTCTGGCGGCGGTGCCGATTTCGTTTTTGTCCGGGTTGCCATCGACGATCCAGCTTTTGCCCGTCGCCTGGCGGGAGTCTGAACGGGCGTTTGTGGTTCCCTTCGGGTTGGCGACCTTCTTCGGCGCCCCGCTGGGCGCCTGGGTTCTGGTGAGCGCCGATCCCGCCATCATCAAAATCGCCATTTCGGTTTTCGTGCTGATCATGGTGTTGATGCTGCACCGGGATTGGCGCTTTGGCGGCGCCACGGGCGCGCCCTATCTGGCGGCGGCGGGCGCGGCGGCGGGGTTTATTCAAGGCGTCTCGGGCATTGGCGGTCCACCGGCGGTCGTGGTCGCGTTGTCTCGACCGGGCGCGGCGCCGCGACAACGCGCCAATGTCATCGGCGCGGTGACGGCGCTCTCCTTCTGCGCCTTTCCGCCGCTGTGGTATAATGACTTGTTCACCCGCGACGTGGTGGTCATCAGCGTGGCGGTGTTTCCGCTTTACGTCGCCGGGACCTGGGTCGGGTCGCGCTATTTTTCCCGTCAGGGTCAGAAACATTTCCGCAGCGCCGCGCTTTTACTGCTGGCGGGAATGGGCGTCACAACGCTGGTTCTCGCGATTTTGTAACTTTGGCGCTAACGATGAAGAGCAAAATGGTACCGCACTTTTTGTCCGCGTTCCTCTTTCTGGTGGTCAGTTTTGGGTTAAACGCCTGCACTCCTGCTGGTGGTGGGTCTGTTGAACAGAGGCGCGAGCAAACATTACCAACCGGAAAAGCCGCGTTCGTGTTCGACAACTGGGCGGGCCCCGCGCTGACCGTCTGGACGTATGCGCCGCAACAGGCGACGCCGGAAACGCCCATTGTGTTCGTCCTGCATGGGGTGAAGCGCGATGGCGCGCGGTATCGCGATGAATGGGCGGGCCATGCGAAACGCGAAGGCTTTATTCTCGTCGTTCCGACATTTCCGAAGAAATAGTTTCCCGGCGCGGCGGGGTATAATCTGGGAAATATCAAAACGCGGAAGGGCGGCGCCCCGGTTCCGCGTGCGCAATGGGCGTTCTCAGCGATAGAGCCGATTTTTGACCACGTTAAAAAAATGACCGGCAATGTCTCCAAATCCTACGCGATGTACGGGCATTCGGCAGGCGCGCAATTCGTGCACCGGTTTATATATTTCACACCCGATGCGCGCCTGACGCGCGCGGTCGCGGCCAATGCGGGCTGGTACACGATGCCGGGCTTTGACATCGCCTATCCGTATGGTCTGGGCGGTGCGGGGCTGAGCCCGGCAAACCTTCACCGCGCGCTATCCGCTCGGCTTGTGGTTCTGCTGGGGATGCGAGACACCGATACGTCGCACCGGCATTTACGTCGAACGGAGGGTGCGAACGCGCAGGGCCCCCATCGTTTCGCCCGTGGGCAAAGTTTTTCACCGCAGGGCGAGACAAGGCGGCGCAAGACGACCCCCCCTTCGGCTGGACCCTCCAATACGCCCCCGGCATCGGCCATAAAAATAGAACAATGGCGCAATTCGCAGCGCCGCTTTTGGTGGGGCGGGATATTTTGAAATAAATTTTGGTTATGTAGGCCGAATTATTTTCTAAGTGATTTGTGCGCTAAAGAAAAAATTTCAGGATCGCGTCGTAGATCGGTCCCAACCGCTGCGCCAAAGTTACGGCGGCGTCGGCATTGGTCAAAAGGTTGACGCCGACGTCGGTAGCAACAACCGTGATAACACCGCCGGTCAGGTAGGCGAGCTTGCGCAGCCCGCCGCGAAGGCGTGGCAATTTCTGGCCTTCATCGTGCTGCTTCGCCGCCTCGGTGAGATCGTCGAATTGTTTTCGAAACGCGTGTTGCGCGTCCGGGTTCAGCACCGCTTTGGCTTCGGGCGAATCGAGCGCCTGTTCGGCCTGTTTGATCAGTTCGACCAGTTCGGGCGTTTGCTCGGTTCGGATCACGGGTTCGGGTTCGGGTGGTTTGGCGTTTGGTGGGCCGGGCGCAATCTGGCGGGGCTGAAGTAAGGGTCGTAACTGGTCGATGCGCCGCATCAATTGGTGCAGATCGCGCACGACGCCATTATTCCATGACTGGACCGCGTCGTGATCTTCCATGCAGTCGGACAGGGAAATCTTGCTGTCCTCCAATCCGTACCAGGTTGGCGGTTCTTCGCTTAAAGCGGCGTCAACGCCGTCAAGGCAGTGAAAGAGAGCCTGCGGTAGTTGGTATGTGCTTCGGTCGTCGCATTTGGTTTGAATGCGTGACAGGCTTTGCCGCAAACCGATCAGGCGAGCGGCCAGGTCTTCGGGGTTCGGAATCTCCGGCACCACATGGGGCGGCGTGTCCACTGGCGACAACCCGCCATTGGACACAACCATCGCCACCGGACTAGCGCTTTGTATCCGTTCCGCCATCTTTTCCGGTGAAGGTGAGTTGATCTTGTCGCGCAGAGCCTGCAACAGTTTCGCCATCGCCGGGTGGTTTGGATCGCCGTCCCAGTCGCGTAGATCGACATATTGTGTCTCCGCAAAGCCGTTCGGCAAAGGCGCATCGTCGAGCCGGACATGCACCAGCTTTCCGTTCGACTGAGCATTGGCGGCTTCTTCGATAAAGGCGGCGGATTGGGTGCTGGCTTTAGTCCAGAAAGTGAGGACGGCGGCCGATTTGACCAACCTGTTTGCGATTTGGATGCGCCATCCTACCCCGGGAGGAAGATCCTGATCCCACCACGGCCGCACGGATTGCTCCAACAGAAAGTCAAAATACACTTGAATTTGGTCTCGATCTTCGCCGGCGTATGAAAGAAAGATAAATGGTACGGTGCGAATAGTGGCATTTGGCGACGCAAGATCCCTAAGCGGTAGCGACACAATCTCCGGCCAATGGGCAGGGCGAGTGAGGCTATCAGGGATAATCGTACCGCTGTCTCCTGACATGCTGTCGAGCTGTTCTTGCGATAAACCCAAACAGGTTGAAAGGTTGGTAAAATCGGTTTCCCCTAGAAGGATTTCGCTTGTGACTGATTTTACATTCGCTTTTCTAAGTCTCGTTCCACCGAAAAATGCTCTTTCGAGGTTCGCCCCATTTAAATATGATCTCACTAGTGGATAGGCCGGAACAAAGGAGTCCGAAGCGGGATTCCTTGTAAGGTTATTATGTGCAAATCTGGAGTATGCGCACAGGAATATCTTTCACAGTTTCG
>JBLHZD010000272.1:0-5577 GCA_047631095.1 Alphaproteobacteria bacterium | reverse complement strand
GAGACCGCCCCCGACGCGAAATTCATATTGAGCGTGCGTCCCAAATCAGACGAACAAATTATGGGTAGTGTTCGATATAGCGTGGACCGAATGAAAAAATCCGATTAGCTGGCGCCTCAGTTCTCACCGCCAAGTTTAGCAAGCGCCTGGGCGTGACTTGTCGGGCCGCCAGCGGCCAGCACATGCCCGTCTGACGCCAGGGTCAACGGCGCGCCGCGCCAATCCGTCATCAATCCACCCGCCTCTCGCACAACTGGCACGACAGCGGCGAAATCCCACGGGTTCAGGATCGCCTCGACAACCAGATCGACATGCCCCATCGCGACAAGGCCAAATCCATAACAATCCGCGCCGTAGCGTACGGTCTGGGCGCTCTTTGAAAGCCTGCCAAAACCCGCCGCATCCTTGGGATCCGGAAAATATTCAGGTGCCGTGGTAAATACCAAGGCGTCTTCGAGCGCACGATCGCGCGTCTGAATTTTCGATCCATTAAACGTGGCGCCCCGACCCAATGCGCCAATCCATCGTTCACTGGAAATCGGCTGGTCGATGATCCCCAATATCGGAACCCCATCGAGCGCCAACGCAATCAGGACGCCAAATGTCGGTGCGCCCATGACAAAGGCGGACGTTCCATCAATAGGATCAAGCACCCATTGGTATCCTTCGCCGCGAATTTCACCACCGTGCTCTTCACCGCAAATTTCATGGTCGGGGAAGACATCGCCGATGATCTCCCGCATCGCGGTTTCAATTTCCCGGTCCGCCACCGTCACCAGGCTCTTGTCAGCTTTCAAATCCACCGAGGCGTCCGCGCGAAAATATCGCCGCGCGATGGGCCGCGCGACATCCGCCAGCGTCTCGGCTAACTGAATAAATTCTGGATCGCATTGGCCGGTCATGCTGGTTTCCCGATGGCGCAAACAAAAAGGGCGGCGCACGCCGCCGCCCCTCAAGACATTTTGGTTACTGACTACGGCAGCGTGATTGGCGAATCGCTGTTAGAGTGCAGAAACCGAATGATATTCGCCCGGTCAGCGACTTTTTTGAAGCCTGCGAAAGACATCTTCGTGCCTTTCACAAACGCTTTAGGCTTGTAGAGGAACTGGTTCAATTCCGCGACAGTCCACTTTCCACCAAGCGCCTTTAACCCGGAGGAATATGAAAACCCGTCAACGCTGGCCTTGTCACCGCCAAGTATGTTCCACAAATTTGGCCCGACTTTTTTTGAGCCGCCTTTATTAAAAGTATGACAGGCAGAGCATTTTTTAAATAATTTCGCCCCTACTGCAACATCAGCCGACGCCAACATCGCAGCGACCGGTTCCGGTCCTGCAGGCGCTGATGTCGCCGCCACGGCGACCGGCGCATTCCCACCGATTGCATAGGCCGGTTTTTCCAACATTTTGGGATGGTATAGAATATGCGCCGCAAATCCTGCCACCATCGCCAGTAAGCCTGCGCTCAACAACGCGCCAGCAATCTTGTTAAAAAACAGCGGGTCCCCACTCATGCGCTTCTTCCCCGTTTATTTCGCTTCTATTTTCGCCTGTCGGAGACGCTTGCAACAAATTGCAAATTCGCCTACGCCACTGCATTCAATAAGGTATAATTCCATAGCGCGCCGAATTCAACGTCACCACATTTCGGCGCACACATTACGCGCGATGTTAGCGCATATCAACCAAGAGGCAAAACGCTCTCGTAATCCGCCACAGACCTTTGGAATATACCGTCATGACATTACCGACCAACCCCATCGTCCTGATTCCCTCGCGGCTTGCGTCGACCCGTTTGCCAAACAAACCACTGGCGGACATCCACGGCGACCCCATGATCGTCCATGTTTGGCGCCGCGCGATGGAAGCGGAAATAGGCCGGGTCGTCGTCGCCGCCGCCGAGATTGAAATTGTGAACGCCATTAAAGCGGCGGGCGGCGAAGCGGTGATCACACGCGCGGACCACGCCTCCGGGTCGGACCGCATTTATGAGGCGTTATCCTCCCTTGATCCCGCGCGCGAGCACGACGCCATCGTCAACGTACAAGGCGATTTACCAACTATGGACGTCGACGCCATTCGCGCTTCTTTCGCCCCACTGGCCAACCCGGCGGTTGATATCGCCACCATCGCCGCCGTGATCACCGAACCCGCGGAACGGAGCAACCCCAGCGTCGTTAAAGTGATCGCGGGCTTTGACGCCTCTGATGCTGACGAAACCGGCGAAATTGCGATTGCGCGCGCGCTGTACTTCACACGCGCGACCGCACCATCAGGGGACGGACCACTGTACCATCATATTGGGCTTTACGCCTATCGCCGGGCGGCGCTTGAACGGTTTGTCAGTTATCCGCCCAGCCCCCTGGAGCGTCGGGAAAAACTCGAGCAATTGCGCGCGCTGGAAGCCGGCATGCGAATCGATGTCGCGCTCGTTGACACGGTTCCGCTAGGTGTCGATACTTCCGCCGATTTAGCGCGCGCGAGAGAGATGCTCGCACCGACTCAATAAGCTCAACTGAACCACTAAATTGGCGACACCAACATGACCTCGACCAACAAAATCGCATTTCAGGGCCAACCCGGCGCCTATTCCGACATGGCGTGTCGGGCCGTGCATCCAGACATGGAAACCATGCCTTGCCCCTCCTTTGAGGATGTCTTCGCAGCGGTGCGCGATGGCGAAGCGGATTTGGCCATGATCCCGATTGAAAACTCAGTCGCGGGCCGGGTCGCCGATATTCACCATCTATTACCGGAATCCGGGCTGCACATCATCGCGGAGCATTTTCAACCGGTTAATCATCACCTCTTGGCGATGCCGGGCGAAACCCTGGAAACCGTCAAGATCGTGCGCAGCCATGAGCAGGCGCTGTCACAATGCCGCAACTCCATACGGGCGCTTGGCATGGAGCCAATTATTCACGCGGATACTGCCGGCGCCGCAAAGGAAATATCAGATAAAAAATTGACCGGCGTCGCGGCGCTCGCCTCTGAACTGTCGGCGGAAATATACGGACTCGATATCCTGAAAGCTGGCATGGCGGACGAGGCGTATAATACGACGCGCTTCATCATCATGACGCGGGAACCTTTCGATCCGGCCCCCGATCAGGGTCCAGTCATGACGTCCTTCGTTTTTGAAGTCCGCAATGTACCCGCCGCGCTTTATAAGGCGATGGGCGGATTTGCGACCAATAGCGTCAATATGACAAAGCTCGAATCCTATATGATCCGGGGCGAATTCACCGCAACACAATTCTACGCCGATGTCGAAGGGCACCCAGAACATGCCTCTGTGCGGTTGGCGCTTGAAGAGCTTGGGTTCTTCAGTCGCAAAGTTCGAATTTTAGGCGTGTATCCCGCCAACCCAAAAAGGCTGGACGCAAAAAAGCGCTAACACGAAGCGCTGATGTTTCTCTGAAGACTCTCCGGGATTGTCGAACGGCCTTATATGGCGCCGTTCATCCAGTCGGTTATGAGCCGCCGGGAAATTGAATCGGCGCGCGGCAAGCGCAAGGCGCTGGTTTCCGGTGAATTCTGCGCATCAAGAATCTGCTGACGGGTGAACCATCCGGCGTCGTCCATTTCGTCGAAATTAACATTCATCTCCTCGCTGGTCGCCAACGCGGTGTAACCAAGCATTATCGACGATGGAAAGGGCCAAGGCTGGGAGGAATGATAGTGGATGTCCGCGACGGTTAACCCCACTTCTTCAAACACTTCGCGCGCGACTGCGTCCTCCAGGCTTTCCCCTTGTTCGACAAATCCCGCCAAAACGGATTGCTGTCCCGTTGGCCAAACGGCTTGGCGCCCAAGCACCACCCTGTCGCCGCCGTCATGCACCAGCATGATGACCGCCGGGTCGATTCGGGGAAACATCTGCGCATTACAGTCCGGGTTAACACATTTTCGCATATGGCCCGCTTCCATAGATTCCGCAGGGCTGCCGCAGGACCCACAAAACCGATGGCGCTGATGCCATTGAATAGCGCCGCGCGCATAGACCAGCAGCGCTCCATCATCGCGTTCCAGATGTTGCCCCACGCCCCGCATATCCATGAAGCGGCCATGTTCTTCCAAGGGCGGGTCTTCATAGCCTGAAAAATCGGCGGCGAAATGGGCGGCGCCGTCCAGCATGCCCAAAAAGACAACAGTGTCCGCGCCAAACATGATTCCACGCGTCAAAGGCACCCGCGCGCCCATAGGAGACGCGCCTTCGAGAACAAGGTTTTTCATGTTCCAGATCGGGATCAAGACCGATGACGGGCTCGACAGTTGCTCGGAAATCCAGTCTTTATCCGTCCTGAGATGCGAAACGCGATCCAAGGGGCCGGAGGCGTAAAAATTTGGCGCTTTCATCCTTAAAGACTGCCACGCTTCTGCGGCCCGTGCAATTCCCGGCGGGCTTCGACGCTGTTTCCTGAAATGACTTGGGTAATAATTTACAACACCTCTTGTCGAAGCGCTCAAAATATCTGATATACTCGCAGTTGGAAGGCTGGCTTGTGGACGAATCCCTCGCCAACCCGGTCAGATCCGGAAGGAAGCAGCCGTAACGAGTTCGATACGGGTCGCTTGTCCAGTCTTCCACTTTAAATCCTGCCGTGAAGGCTCCCTTCTCGGAAGAGGCGCGGGTTACCGATACAAGATGACCGACGATTTGGACACATCTGACGGAACGACCGAGGACCTGCACGGCGACGCTTCGGGTTCGCCGTCCCTGAGTCTCGATGATTCGAATAGCCCAAAGATAAAAGACGAAGCGTATCGCGTTCTCGCGCGTAAATACCGGCCTACCGATTTTAAGGGATTAATCGGCCAATCCGCCCTGGTGCGCACCTTATCAAACGCCATTGATTCCGGACGGATCGCACACGCCTTCATTCTGACCGGCGTGCGCGGCGTCGGCAAAACGACGACCGCGCGCATCATCGCGCGCGCGCTCAATTGCACCGGCGCCGATGGCGGCGGCGGCCCGACGATTAACCCTTGCGGGGTTTGCGAAAACTGCAGAACCATCGCCGATGACCGCCACGTCGACGTCATCGAAATGGATGCGGCCAGCCGCACCGGCATCGACGACATTCGCGAGTTGATCGAAGGCGTGCGATACCGCCCCGTCTCCGCGCGCTATAAAGTCTACATCATTGACGAAGTGCACATGCTGTCGCGCCAGGCCTTCAATGGTTTATTGAAGACCCTTGAGGAGCCGCCGGAACACGTCATCTTCATCTTTGCGACAACCGAAATCCGGCGATTGCCCGTAACGGTCCTGTCCCGCTGCCAGCGTTTCGATCTGCGCCGCGTGGACATGGCCACGTTAAGCGAACATTTCAAAAGCATCGCCGAGCAGGAAGGCGTGGGGATCGAAGAGGAAGCGCTTACTATCATCTCACGCGCCGCCGACGGATCCGTGCGCGATGGACTCTCCCTTCTCGACCAAGCCATCGCGCTGGCGGGCGGCGCTGTAACAGCCGAACAGATTCGCGACATGCTGGGACTGGCGGACCGCAACGCCGTGTTCGACCTCTTCGACACCTTAATGGCGGGCGATATCGCCGATGCGCTGACGCGCTTC
>JBLHZD010000271.1:0-5640 GCA_047631095.1 Alphaproteobacteria bacterium | reverse complement strand
GAAAGGGCGGCCTCAAAATCAAAGTCATTTCGCATGTGTCATTCCTTTTCTTCAGTTTAAAGAAATGACACGGAATTTCTAACGCTCCCGATATCAGCGTAGAGGCGCTGGAATCTCTTCTGGCGCGCGGACGCAGAGCGTTGCGCGCGGGATTAATGGAACAGAAAGACTCATTAATAGGGGATGGCGCATCATGAAAATCGAACGTTTTCAAGCCATACTGGACGCTTATGGCGCCAATCCGGACCAATGGCCCGCTGAAGAACGAAACGCTGCGCAACACCTGGCGGAGACATCGTCAACCGCGCAGGCCATGATGACGGACGCCGCTGCGCTGGATCAATTCCTCGACGCCGCTCGGGGCGCCATCCCGCAGGCCGAACCATCCCCTGAATTACTGGCGGATATTCTGGCCGCAGCCACACCCGCCGCCCGCCACCGCTGGACCGCTTTGTTATGGCCTTTCGGCCTCGTGTGGAAACCCGCCTCCGCTTTGGCCATGGCGGGTCTGCTGGGGTTGTTTTTGGGGGCGATCACCCCCCTGCCCGGCGCGACGGGATCGTCGGTCGTCTATGACGATCTCGACGCATTACTTCTCGGATCCACTTTAGAGCAGGAGGCGCAGTAGAGTATGCGAACGCCCCGACGATTGGCTTTCATCCTCGCAATTTCCATCGGCCTCAATCTATTTTTGGGCGGGGTTATCGCGTCGCATTTGTTCTGGCGCGGCGATCATTGGCGCATGGGGGCGCCCGGCGCTGAAAAAATAAGCCGCCATATCTTTCATCGCAGAGCCGCCGCCGCCACGCTCAACGACGACCACCGCCATATGGCCAATGAAATCTGGCACCAGAGCCGACAGGGGCACCGGAGTCACTTTCGGGCCATGCGACAGAGTCGACAGGAAATCCGCCAAATCCTGATCGCCGACGACTTCGATCCAAAGGCGCTCACCGTCGCGTATGAAAAATTAAACCAGCAAATCACCACGGCGCGAAGCGGTCTTGGCGGCGCCATTGCGGAAATCGCCGAAAAATTACCGACAGAGGCCCGCAAACGATACTTTGACGCCGGATTCCGACGACCGGATCGAGGCGGCTTTCATCACCCACCTCATAGAGAGTAAACGCCGGGAAGAATAAGCGATGGAAAAAGTTCTCTCGATATTAAGCGCAGGCGCGCCAAAAGGCGGCGTGCGCCTGTGCCTCGACGCCTTTGAGGACGCGCATGGGATTGCAACTAACGTAACTTTCGCCACAGCGCCGAATGTACGAAAGGCCGTGCGAGATGGTACGAGCGACGCCGATCTGGTCGTCGCGCCGCTGGACGCCCTATCATCCTTCAAGGCGGATGAATTATTTATTCCAACTGCAGGCAGGGTCCTGGGTTCAGTCGCGGCAGGTGTTGTCATTCGCAGCCGCGCCCCAGCCCCGGACATCCGCGACGTGGATTCCCTGGTTCAAGCGCTACGCGCCGCCGCCGCCGTGATCTACAACACCGCGTCCAGCGGCGCGTATATCGAAACAATGATCCACGCGCTTGGCCTGACCGCCGAACTGGCGAACAAAACAATCCGCCCGGAAAACGGCGCCGCCGTCATGAGGGCCCTAGTGGAATGCGACGGCGCGGCGCTTGGTTTTACTCAGATTCCTGAAATTCGAAACCATGCGGATCAGGGCGTGTCGCTGGTCGACGCCCTGCCGGACGCCGTTGCGCATGTCACCACCTATGGAGTCGCCGTCCTGAAAGACGCACGTAATATGGAGAACGCAACGGCGCTCGCCAATTTCATGGCGTCCGATGCAGTTTCAGACAGGCTTGACGCCGCCGGGATCACTCGGAAATAGCGCCAAGACTGTGCGCTAGGCGCCAAGACTGTGCGCTAGGCGCCAATCATGCCCTTCGTCGGGCTGGACGCGTCCGCGTAGAGTTTTCGCGGAATTCGGCCCGCCTCAAACGCCAAGCGCCCCGCTTCCACCCCTCGGGCCATTGCTCTGGCCATTTTAACTGGGTCTTTGGCCCGGGCGATGGCGGAATTCAGCAAAATACCGTCGCATCCAAGCTCCATCGCGATGGCCGCGTCCGACGCCGTGCCAATGCCCGCATCAACGATAACCGGCACAGACACCTGATTGCGAATGATTTCGAGATTATAGGGATTTCGCAGCCCCATGCCGGACCCGATCGGAGCGCCCAGCGGCATCACCGCCGCACATCCAATATCCGCCAGCTTCCGGCACGTAATCGGATCGTCGTTGCAATAGGGCAGCACGATAAAGTCGTCCTTGACCAGTTCCGCCGCCGCGCTCAACAAATGTTCCACATCGGGAAACAAGGTTTCCTCGTCGCCAATCACTTCCAGCTTGATCCAGCTGCTGCCGGTGGCCTCGCGCGCCAATTGCGCCGTCAGCACCGCGTCGCGCGCCGTATAACATCCCGCGGTATTGGGCAGCAGATGGTATTTGTCGGCCAGCATGTCGATGACGCTCTCGCCGCCGCCCTGCACATTGATGCGCCGGATCGCCACGGTCACGACTTCCGACCCGGACGCTTCGATGGCGTCCATCATGATTTGATTATTCGGGTAGAGGGACGATCCAATCAGCAACCGGCTGCCAAAGGATTTTCCGGCGATGGTTAACGTATCCGTTGAAGATTCATTCGACATTGCGATCACTCGATATTTTGATAGCGCTAAAAAGCACAGGATAAATAATGCGCCGAAAAGCGCAGGGTCAGCCGCCTGATACCGGATTGACGATTTCAACATCGTCGCCGTCACGCAAGGCGCGCGTGTCCCACTCCCCGCGCGGCGCAACAGCGCCGTTCAACGCAACCGCGACAAACCGGGCGGTTTCATCCACGCCTTCCTCACGAAGCAGTTCCGCCAACGTCGCGGATGCGACCGTCCGGTCCTCACCATTGACCTTTAACATTCGGCTCATACGCGCGCTCCCGCCAGATGGGGCGCCGCTGCGCCCGTATTTTGATAAAACCGATCCACGCCGAAAGGTTCAACCGCAGATTCAAGGACGCCCTTTATAATAAAATCACTGATCGCATCAATGGTGACCGGCGCCAACAGGATTCCATTGCGGTGGTGACCCGTCGCCATCACTAGCCCCTCGACCGGCGTTGGGCCCAGAATAGGCGCATCGTCGCGGCTTGTGGGCCGAAACCCGACCCACATTTCATCAAGCGGCAATTCCTCGATCTGCGGCAACGCCTCCCACGCGGCTTCAAGCAATCGGAAGACGCCCCCGGCGGTCATATCCGAATCGAAGCCCTTATCCTCCACCGTCGCGCCCAGAATCAAACGACCGTTTGTGCGCGGCACGATATAAATACCCGGCCCCCACACGACGTGATCGACAATCGGCGCGCGCGGATCCATGCGAAGGCCCAGCATCTGCCCCTTCAAGGGCCGTACGGGCGGCCGGGCCATCGGCGGCAATCCCTCAATATCGTAGGACCACGCCCCCGCCGCCATCAACACGACATCGGCGCGATGCTCACCAGCGGATGTTTGCACGCCGGTCACCCGGTCCCCGGCGATATCGACGGCGTTTACAGTTGTATTTTCATGCACCTTCACGCCCGCCCCCCGGCAGGCCTTTTCCAGCGCGATCACCAATTGACGGTTATCGACCTGATGATCCAGCTTGCTGCGCACCGCCGCTGTGACGCCGGGCGATAGATGCGGCTCCAGACGGCGGGCCTGTCCCCCGGTCATCCATTCGATATCCAGCCCTAATTCGCGTTGAAAATCATAGGTGAACCGAAGCGCTTCCGCGTCGTCCCGGTCGATGGCAACCACAATCGTGCCCTCGTCGCGATATCCCAGATCAACGCCCGTGAGCGCCTCCAGTTCGGCTGCGAAGGCCGGCCAGCGACGTTGACTATCCAGATCCAGCGCCAGCAACATTTCTTCGCCGGGCTCCGCCTCGACATTCGCAGCCAACATTCCCGCCGCCGCCCAACTGGCGGAGCGCCCCACGGTATCGCGTTCAAACAGATCGACCTTGCAGCCCGCCGTCGCCAACCGCCAACCGACCCCCAAACCACACAGGCCGCCGCCAATGATGGCGACATTTGGTTTTGAATTAACGGCGGGCTTTGACTTAACAGCTTGATGTAAAGGCATTTGGCGCTCCCTTCGCTGGCATTACCCAGTGCAGGTTCAGTGGGTATGATCTCAGCCGGACCTTCCGGCACCCCAGTCACTTATAAGTTTACGGAATGACGCGGAAAATGCAATTGCGCAGATCCGCACATGACGATATTGTAACCTTGCTTATATAAAGCTAGCTTATTATAAGCCGACCATGAGAAAAGAAGATCTCGATAAAAACGTCTCCTTTGTCCTGAGCGATGTGTCGCGCTTGCTTCGAAAACGCTTTGATCAACGCGCGGCGAAACTGGGCCTAACCCGGGCGCAATGGCGTGTCTTGGCGCATATCGGCCTGCGGGAAGGCATCAATCAAAGCGCCTTGGCGGACATATTGGAGGTCGAGAACATCACCCTGGGTCGTCATATCGACCGGCTGCAGGACTCTGGCTGGGTAGAGCGCCGCAGCGATCCGGACGACCGGCGCGCCTGGCGCCTGTTCATTATGGACAAGGCGCTGCCGATCATGCGGCGCATGCAGGTTATTTCCGTCGATACGCGCGCGGAAGCGTTGGACGGATTTTCCGCCGAAGAAGAAGATTTATTGCTAGGCGCCCTGTTGCGCGTGAAATCCAACCTCCTGAATGAAGACAACAAAGACGAAAATAACAAAAAGGAAGAAGCCGACAAAACGGTTTCCGTCAAATAACATGCGGTTTTTCGCCCGATTTCTGAAACGACTTATTTTGTTGCTGCTCGGCCCAATCGTCATCGCGGGCGTGGGCGGTTATATGTACATGACCGGCGGACGGATCGTGTCCACCGAGAATGCGAATATCAAATCCGACAAGATCGCGATCAGCGCCGATGTCTCCGGTCGCGTCACCAAGGTTGTGGTGACTGATAACCAGTTCATCGCGCGCACCCAGCTGCTGTTCCAGATCGACGAAGAACCGTTTCGCCTCATTCGCGACAAGGCCGCCGCAAATGTGGCGAAAGTCACCGCCGACATTGAAGCGCTGCGCGCCGATTACGGCCGTACACTGGCGGAGTTAAAAGCGGCGCAGGAAGATTCGGGTTTTTTTTGCACGTGAGCACAAACGTCGCGGGAAATTACATGTGAAAGGGCATTTGCCCATTTCAAAGCTGGACGAATCAAAGCGTGACCTGGCCAAATCGCGCCATAAAATTCTCGCCATCAAACAGGAACTGGCCCATGTCCGCGCTAATCTGGGCGGACGCCCCGACATCCCGGTGGGCGAACATCCGCGCTACCGCGAAGCGCAGGCGATTCGCGACGAAGCGGAGCTCGACCTGCGCCGCACGCTAATCCATGCGCCCGCCGCTGGCGTCATCACCAATATTGGACTTCAGGTGGGCGAATTCGTCGAGGCCGGCAAGCCGATCCTTAGAGTCCGTCCGGAGACTTTAAGAAGGATTACAGAGTTTTCGGAGCATGAGTCGGATGGAGGCGAGCTTGAGGAAGGCGAGCGCGTTGCGGTTGAGGTTTTCCCAGTCCCTGGCTAGTCGGC